>NZ_LT670817.1:8756018-9092036 GCF_900129425.1 Bradyrhizobium erythrophlei
AAGTTGAAAAATAGGTCTGCTCGAACCGGGCGTGGTCGCCATAGACGGTGCGCATCTGGCCCGGCCAGGATTTGGCGATGCAGAGATTGCCCTGGCATTCGCCTTCCAGCACCTTGCCATCGGCGTCGACGATTTCAGGCACCACGCCGAAGAACGGATTTGTCGCCGAACCCGGCTTGAGTTTGGTGGCGCCGGGCAGCGGCGTGATCAGAATGCCGCCGGTCTCGGTCTGCCACCAAGTGTCGACGATCGGACAGCGCTCGTCGCCGATGACGCGGTGATACCACTCCCACGCTTCCGGATTGATCGGCTCGCCGACGCTGCCGAGCAATCGAAGGGACTTGCGCGAGGTCTTCTTGACCGGTTCATCGCCGCCCTGCATCAGCGCGCGGATCGCGGTCGGCGCGGTGTAGAAAATGTTGACTTGGTGCTTGTCGATCACGTTCCAGAACCGCGAATTATCGGGGTAATTCGGCACGCCCTCGAACATCAGCGTGGTCGCGCCGTTGGCCAGCGGTCCATAGAGAATGTAGCTGTGGCCGGTGACCCAGCCGACATCGGCGGTGCACCAGTAGATATCGCCGTCGTGATAGTCGAACACGTATTGATGCGTCATTGACGCGAACACCAGATAGCCGCCCGAGGTGTGCAGCACGCCCTTGGGCTGGCCGGTCGAGCCCGACGTATAGAGAATGAACAGCGGATCTTCCGCGTGCATGTGCTCGGCCCGGCATTCCGTCGTCACCATCGCGGCGGCTTCGTGGTACCAGAAATCGCGCGACGGATTCATGTCGACGGCGGCACCGGTGCGCTTGACCACGATCACCCAGTCGACGCCGCTGCTTTTGGCGATCGCGGCATCGACATTGGCCTTCAGCGGCACTTTCTTGCCGCCGCGCAGCCCTTCGTCTGCGGTGATGACCACCCTGGACGCGCAGTCGGTGATGCGCTGGGCAAGGCTGTCGGGCGAAAAGCCGGCGAACACCACCGAATGGATGGCGCCGATCCGGGCGCAGGCCAGCATCGCGTAGGCGGCTTCCGGAATCATCGGCAGATAGATCGTGACGCGGTCGCCTTTCTTGACGTTACGGGTGCGCAGGATGTTGGCCATCCTGCAGACCTCGTCGTGCAGCTGGCGATAGGTGATGTGCTTCGACTCCGAGGGGTCGTCGCCCTCCCAGATGATGGCGGTCTGGTCGCCGCGCTTGTCGAGATGCCGGTCGATGCAGTTCCAGGCGACATTGAGGACGCCGTCCTCGAACCATTTGATCGAAATATTGCCGGGGGCGAAGGAGGCGTTCTCGACCTTGGTGAAGGGCTTGATCCAGCCGATGCGCTTGCCCTGTTCGGCCCAGAACCCCTTGGGATCGCTCACCGAGCGCGCATACATCTCCTGGTACTTGGCAGAATCGACCCAGGCGCGCTTGGCCCATTCCGCGGGCACGTCGTAAATCTTCTCGGACATCACACTCTCCACCCATGCGGCCGGCGAACGCAGCGACGACCAGCCGTCTTGATTGTTGCAACGATTATGCGTCGGGCCCGATGGCGCCGACAAGCAGAACAATCAGAACCTTAGGGCGGGCTGCCCGCCATGCGCGGGATCGAGGCGGCGAAACGCAGGACTTGGCCGGCATATTCGGGCGGAGAACCGCCATCACGATCGCGTTTTCGGCAGGTCAAAAAGCCGCACGCCGATGCCGCCCGCCTTTCGAACGGTAACCAGAAACCACAATTCCGCGAAGCCGGGCTGGCGCTCCCGGCAATTACCCCCTAAATGGCCTCCCCGTGGCCGAGAGGCCAGCCGGAACCAAAGATCAATAAACGGCATTAGCAGGGTGTATCAGGAGCAAGGCGTCTAAGGTCATGATGGATCAGCAGAATTTCGAGGCTACGCGGCCCGTTTCCGCCGATACTGCCGTGACCGTGACCCAGGGGCACCCCGCCAGCGTGGAATCCCTCGCCAAAGAACTCGGCCTCAAGCTCGGCGACCAGAACGAATTGACCATCCGCCGCATCAAGCGCGGCAAGAGCTATTCGTTCGTCCGCGCCAACGGCACCGCGATCCGCCACGTCGGCACCATCAAGCGGCTGCACTCGATGGCGGTGCCGCCCGCCTACGCCGAGGTGCGCTATTCGCCCGATCCGACCTCGCATCTGCAGGCGGTCGGCCGCGACGCCGCGGGCCGGCTGCAATACCGCTATCACTCCGATTGGGAGAAGGTCCGGGAGCACCGCAAGGCGCACCGGCTGGCGCGGCTGGTCGCGGCCTTGCCGAAAATCCGCCGCCACGTCTCGATGCATCTGTCCGGCGATACCCCGACCCGTGAATTCGCGCTGTCGGCGGTGATCGAGCTGATCGCGCGCACCGCGATCCGCCCGGGCAATGAATCCTACGCCCGCCTCAACGGCACCCGCGGCGCCACCACGCTGCTGAAGTCCAATGTCGCGCTGGAAGACGATTGCGTCGTGCTCACCTTCAAGGCCAAGGGCGGCAAGGCCGTGCGCAAGGAATGCGACGCCGCCAAGCTGGTGCGCGCCATCGGCATCCTGCGCGGCGTGCCGGGCAAGCGCATGTTCCAGTTCCGCGACAATTCCGGCACCGTTCGCGCGGTCTCGACCACCCAGGTCAATGCGTTCCTGCGCGAGATCGCCGGCATCAAGATTTCGCTGAAGGATTTCCGCACCCTGATGGCATCAGCCGTGGTGCTGGAATCGCTGTCGCGGATTTCGCCGGCGGCCAGCGCCCGCGGCCGCCGCAAGCAGGTGCTGGAAGCCGTCCGCGCCGCCGCGGATGAATTGTCCAACACCCCGGCGATCTGCCGCAAGAGCTACGTCCACGACACCATCGTCACCGCGTTCGAGGACGGCATCCTCGAGCGCTTCGCCGCGACCATGAAGGGCTATCGCTCGCAGTCGAAACGCGAGCTGCTTCTGGCGCAGGTGGTGACGGCCGCGGCGGCTTAGGCTTCTTCCTTCTCGGCTGCGCTTTCTTCCCTTCTCCCCTTGCGGGAGAAGGTGTCGCGGACGAAGTCCGCGACGGATGAGGGGTCTCTATCCGCGGAGACAGACCCCTCACCCGTCCGCGATGCTACGCATCGCGGCCACCCTCTCCCACAAGGGGAGAGGGGGAAGTAAGAGTCGAGCTTACACCCCGCCCATCTTGCAGACGATCTTCCACTCTTCCGCCGTCACCGGCTGCACCGACAGCCGCGAATATTTTACCAGCGCCATGTCGGCGAGCCGCTTGTCGGCCTTGATCGCCGCCATCGTCACCGGCGTCTTCAGGGGCTTGTCGGCCTTGATGTCGACGCAGACGAATTTGCCGGTCGCATCGGTCGGATCGGGATAGGCCTCCTTGATGATCTCCGCGATCCCGACGATTTCCTTGCCCTCGTTGGAGTGATAGTAGAAGGCGCGGTCGCCCTTCTTCATTTTCACGAGATTCTGCCGCGCGGTGAAATTGCGCACCCCGGTCCAGGCTTCGCCCTTGGCACCCTTGGCGACCTGCTGGTCCCACGACCAGCTCGAAGGCTCCGATTTCACCAGCCAGTAGTTCATGACGCCCCACCACCTGCTCGTCATGGCCGGACTTGTTCCGGCCATCCACGTCTTACTTCAACTTCGATTAAACAAGACGTGGATGCCCGCGACAAGCGCGGGCATGACGAAGGGGGAAACTATCCCTCCGCCTTGAACGGCCGCGTCAGCAGGCTTTCGGCCGCTTCATCGATCGTCACGGCGCCTCTCAAAATCGCCGCCACCGCACTTGATACCGGCATATCGACATGTTGCGAAGCCGCCAGTTCGATCAGCACCGGGGCGGTGAACTCGCCTTCGGCGAGCCCGGCGGGGCGTCGTTCGCCGCGCCCGAGCGCGATGCCGAGCGCCAGATTGCGCGACTGCGGGCTGGCGCAGGTCAGGATCAGATCGCCGAGGCCCGACAGCCCGGCCATGGTTTCGCTGCGCGCGCCGCAGGCCCGCCCGAGCCGCACCAGTTCGGAGAAACCGCGCGTGGTCAGTGCGGCCTGCGCCGACGCGCCGAATTTCCGCCCCGCAACGATTCCGGCCGCGATCGCCAGCACGTTCTTCGCCGCGCCGCCGATCTCGACGCCCCTGATATCCGTGGTGTGGTAGGGCCGGAAGGTCGCCGATCCCAGCGCCTGCACCAGGGAGCGTGCAAGCGCTTCATTCTGCGCCGCCAGCGTCACCGCGGTCGGAAGGCCGCGCGCGACGTCTTCGGCAAAACTCGGCCCCGACAGGATCGCCGGCAGCGCATCGGGGGCGGCTTCGGCGATCACCTCGGTCATGAATTTCTGGGTGCCGCGCTCGATGCCCTTGGCGCAGGCGATCACAGGCGTTGCTCTGGCGAGATGAGGCGCCAGCGCGGCGACGGCCTCGCGCAGATGCTGCGCCGGCGTTGCGATCAGCATCATGTCGGCAGCCGCGGCAACGGCGAGATCGCCGGTCACGCGGACGCTCGCGTCAAGCTTTACGCTGGACAATTTCGGATTGGCGCGTGTCGCGGCGATCGCTGCCGCGTGCTCGGCGGTGCGCGCATAAAGCACGACATCGCGGCCCGCGCGCGCCGCAACGCCGGCCAGCGCGGTTCCCCACGCACCGGCACCGATCACAGCGACAGATTTGAATGACGGCATCGGCAGCGCTCCGCCTAAAATCCCGCCCGCGTATTGGCAAATCCGGCCGGCGCTTTGGCGCTCTCATCGAGCAGCCAGCGCGCGCGCGGCGCGGCGTCCATCGTATCGATCATCCCCAGCGCCAGTCGCTCGGCGCCGGCCCAGGCGATCATCGCGCCGTTATCGGTGCACAAGGCCGGCGGCGGGATGATCAGCGTGGTCTGCGCCTTGTCGGCGACGTCTTGCAACGCGCCGCGGATCGCCTGATTGGCGGCGACGCCGCCGGCGGCGACCAGCGCGCGGGGCGGTCCGAATTGTTCGTGAAACAGCCGCAAACCCACGCTCAGCCGGTCCGCGGTCGATTCCAGCACCGCGGCCTGGAAGCCGGCGCAGAGATCGCTGATGTCCCGCGGCTCTAGCGGATAGATCCTGGAGACCTCGTTGCGAACCGCGGTCTTCAATCCGGACAGCGAGAAATTGGCGTCGGCGCGCCCCAGCATCGGCCGCGGCAACGCGAACCGTTTGGCGTCGCCGCCCTGCGCGGCGCGCTCGACTTCGGGGCCGCCGGGATAGGGCAGCCCGAGCATTTTGGCGACCTTGTCAAAAGCCTCACCCATGGCGTCGTCGACGGTAGTGCCGAGCCGGACATATTTGCCGACGCCGATCACGGCGACGATCTGGGTGTGGCCGCCGGAGGCGAGAAACAGGCAATAGGGAAACGCCAGCGCGCAGGTCAGCCGCGGCGTCAGCGCGTGGGCCTCCAGATGGTTGACCGCGATCAGCGGCGTATCGTGCACCATCGCGATCGCCTTCGCGGTGGTGAGGCCGACGATGACGCCGCCGATCAGGCCGGGCCCTGCTGCGGCGGCGACCGCCGACAATTGCGCGAAGCCGATGCCGGCTTCCTTCATCGCGCGCCCGACGATGCCGTCGAGCACGTCGACATGGGCGCGCGCCGCGATCTCCGGCACCACGCCGCCGAATCTGGCGTGCTCCTCGGTCTGCGAGCGTACGATGTTGGACAGAATCTTTCCGCTGCCGTCGCTCAAGCGCTCGACCACCGCGGCTGCGGTTTCATCGCAGGTGGTTTCGATTCCCAGCACCAGCATTGGTGTTTCGTTATCCAATTTCAGCCCTTGCGCTAGCGGCCAAAGCGGCGTTTGCCTATCTCCCGGTAGCACCGCGAGGTCGCGAAGCGCAATCGTCCGTTGCCGCGGAAATCCTACGCTTTAGAGTTTAACGCATGGCTGTTCTCGTCACCCGCCCGCATCCCGACGATGAGGCCACTGCCGCTGGCTTGCGCGCTCGGGGGTTCGCGGTGCTGCTGGCGCCGATGCTGCGGTTCGAGCCGGTCGGCTTCCATGACGACGAGGACGCGCGCTACGGCGCCGTCATCGTCACCAGCGCCAATGCGTTGCGCGGCATCGCGCCGCATATCAAGGCCAGCCGGTTATTGAAGCTGCCGCTGTTCGCGGTCGGCGAACATACCGCGGCCGCCGCCCGCGGCCTTGGGTTCGAAAACGTGATCCCGGCCAACGGCGACGCCACGGCACTGCGCGATCTCGTGCTCGCAAGCGTCAAGGCGAAGACGCTGAAGAAGGCCAGCACGCTGCTGTATCTGGCCGGCGCCGATCTGGCGCGCGATCTCGCCGGCGAACTCAGCGAGCGCGGCTTTACCGTCGTCACCCACACCACCTATCGGATGGTACCGCTGTCCAGCCTGCCGCGCGAGACCTGCGACGCCTTCGCGGCCAACCGGGTCGAAGCCGTGCTGCATTACTCGCGGCGCAGCGCGCGCGCCTTTCTGGACGCGGCGCGGGCCGCCGGCGTCGAAATATCGGCCCTGGCGATCCCGCAATGCTGTATCTCCCCGGCGGTGGCCTCCGTGGTCCGCGACGCCGGGGCCATGCAGGTCATGGTGGCGGCGTCGCCGGATGAAACCGCCTTATTCGCGGCGCTGGACCGTGCTTTGCACCCCTGATCGCGCTACAAGGCGTTTTCGAGCGAGGCATGCCCGGCAGCCGTCGGTGCCGGGAAAATGCGTCAAAACAAAAGATTAGAGCCTCGGAACCGATTGAACCGAGGTCTAAAGAACCTGTCGAATCGGATAGTCCACCTGCCGAGGAACCGAGGAACCGTCACCATGGCCGATGACACGCCCGAAGACATTACGCCGCCGCCGGAGTCCGGCCGGCCCAAACGCCCGCCGCCCACCATCGACCTCGAAGCGTCGGAGGTGACAAGCGAGACCCAAGGGGCGGGCGAAGCCGCGGGCGCGGAAGCTCAACCCGAGCCATCAGCCCCGCAACGTTCGAGGTCCGCATTTTCCTCCGCGCTGATTGCCGCGGTGACCGGGGCGGTCGCCGCCGCGCTGGTGATCGCGGCCGCCACGTTCGCGGGCTGGCCTGGGGAAGCGGTTGCGCCAACCGCGCCCGCCGCGCCTCAGGTCAGTTCCGCTGACATCGATGCTCTCGCGGCGCGCGTCGCCAGCGTCGAGTCCAAAGCCGGCAGGCCCGCGGCCACCGCGCCCGATCCGGCGGCGGCAGCGCGGATCGAGGCGCTGGAGAAATCGCTGGCGTCCTTGCGCGGCGAACTCGCCGCGACGCGCACCCAATCGGAGAAGCTGGCGGCCGATCTCGACAGCGTCAAATCGGCGCCGCGCGAAACGGCGGCGCCGGTGGATTTGTCGGGGATTAACGACCGCCTCGCCCAGATCGAGCGCACGACGCACGCGCAGGGCTCCGAGATCGCGCAGGAGAACGCAAAGCCCGCCGATGACGTGCCGCTGCGCCGCATCGTGGCGGCAGCTATGCTCGACGTTCTCGTGCGGGTCGGCGATCCCTATCCCGCGGCGCTTTCGGCGGCGAAATCGCTGGCGCCGGATCCGGACGCCTTGAAGCCGCTCGATGGCTTTGCCGCCTCGGGCGTGCCGAGCGCGGCTGTTCTCAGCCGCGAGCTGCTGACGCTGGTGCCGAAACTGCAGCCGCCGATGCCGGAGAACGCCGCCACAGGCACCGGCATCGTCGAGCGCCTGCAGGCCGGTGCCGCAAAGCTGGTCCGCATCGAGCGCACCGACGCCGTCGGCAACGAGCGCGGCAACGTGGTCGCGCGGATCACCGCGGCGGCGCTGCGCAACGATTCCAGCGAGGCCCGGCGCGAACTGAATACGCTTTCGCCGGCCGACCGCGCCGCCGCGCAAGGCTGGATCGACAAGGCCGACGCCCGCGATGCCGCGCTCGCCGCATCCCGTCAATTCGCCGCCGACGCCATGTCGGCGCTCGCCAAACCGGCGCCATAGGAATCCGATGTATCGTATTATCCTGTTTCTGGTGTTGATTGCGCTCGCGGCTGCGGGCGCGGCATGGGTGGCCGACCAGAGCGGCAACGTCGTGCTGTCGTGGAGCGGCCTGAAGGTCACGATCACGCCCTCCGGGCTGGCGCTAGGCACAGCCATCCTCGCCGCGATCCTGCTGTGGGCGATCGTGAGCGTGCTGGGGCGGCTGCCGGAAAAGATCCGGCGCAACAGCCGCGCGCGCCGCGCCGCGCGCGGCCGTCACGCCATTACCCACGGGCTGCTCGCGATCGGCCACGGCGATTCCACCGCCGCGCGAGCGCACGCCGCTGTCGCGCGCAAACATGCCGCGCACGATCCGCTGGCGCTATTGCTGCACGCGCAATCGGCGCAGCTCGACGGCGATCGCGAAGGCGCGCGCGCGGCGTTCCGCGCCATGGCCGAACGCGAGGACACGCGGCTGTTGGGCTTGCGCGGCCTATTCATCGAGGCGCAGCGCGCCGACGATCCCCACTCCGCGGTGATGCTCGCCGAAGAAGCGCTGAAACTGGCCCCGGCCTCGACCTGGGCCTCGCAGGCCGTGCTCGGATTTCGCTGCGCCAAGGGCGACTGGAGCGGGGCGCTGGCGATCCTCGACAACAATCTCGCCTCCGGCCTGATCGACAAGGCCGCATACCGGCGGCAGCGCGGCGTGCTGCTGACGGCGCGCGCGCTGGAACTGGAGACTGTCGACCGCGACCGGTCGCGCGAGTGCGTGATGGAAGCGATCAAGCTGGCGCCGACCTTGGTGCCGGCCGCCGCATTGGCCGGCAAATATCAGAGCGAGGCGCATCAGGTGCGCCGCGCGATGCGCATCGTCGAGATGGCCTGGCTGGCGCAGCCGCATCCCGATCTCGCCGATGCCTACGCGCATGTGAAGCTCGGCGATTCCGCGCGGCAGCGGCTGGTGCGGGTGGAGACGCTGGCGGCCAAGGCGCCCGGTCATCTCGAAAGCGCGCTCGCGGTGGCGCGCGCCGCCATCGACGCGTCGGAATTCGCCCGCGCGCGCGAGGTGCTGGCGCCGTTCACGTCGGCACCGACGCAGCGCGTGGCGCTGCTGATGGCGGAGATCGAACGCAACGAACACGGCGACAGCGGCCGGGCGCGGGCCTGGACCCTGCGCGCGGTGCGCGCGCTGCACGATCCGGTGTGGACCGCGGACGGCTATGTCAGCGACCGCTGGCGCCCGGTATCGCCGGTATCGGGCCGGCTCGATGCCTTTCAATGGCAGACGCCGCTCGCGGCCCTGCCGTCGGACAAGAACGCCGCGATCGAATCCTCGGCCTTCGAGCAGGCGATGCTGGCGCCGCGCCGTGTTGAGCCGCCGCACGAGCCGTCGGCCGAGCCGGCGCCGCCACCGGCGGCGGCCGCACAGGATAATTCGCCGGCCCCTGCACCGGCGCCAGTTCCGCCCGCCTCCGCGGCCGTCGAACCGGCCCCCGCTGCTCCGCCTGCGTCATCCCCGACGCCAGCCGAACCGCCATCGCCGGCGCCGCTGTTCCGCGCCCGCGCCGATCTCGGCAAAACTGGCGCCGCGAACGTTCCCCCGGTGATTCCCATTGTGCGCCCGCCCGACGATCCCGGGATCGATGACGAGCCCGTCAGCGACGAATTCGCGGAACCGATCCATCCCGCGCAGGGCCAGGCCGGCGGCTGGCGCGGTTTCCTGTCGCGCTGGGGCGGGTGAGCCGGGCGCGCCGGGCGAAAGCCCGCCGCGATCCGCGTTTTTCTTGCCAAACCGGGCGCTGCCCGATATCAGGTGCGGGCGTTTTCAGCCCGTTGCCGAACGCGCCGCACGGTCCGCCGCAATAGCTCAGCTGGTAGAGCACGTCATTCGTAATGACGGGGTCACAGGTTCGAATCCTGTTTGCGGCACCGTGTCTCCTTCGCCGTCGTTCTCCCACTGTTCGTTTTGAGCATGCAAGGCACTGAAAATGGGGCCTTTTCACGCTTTCCTGCTCGCCGCACCGCCCGCAAGTTGAATGGTTGTTATGTCTCGCCAAGGAGACGGGCCTAAGCCTGCGATTGCGCATTCCGCCATTTACTTGGTGGAGTGACTGTGGTCGGCTTTTTGCGAAACCATCGCTCTGGGCGAATCCGTGAGCGCTGAACAGGCACCCTCAAGATCGAGCTGTCTCGCGCGTGGACTTCCTGGACAAACAGATCGCGCCGCCTAGATCGTGGGAGAAGTTCGAGGACCTCTGCCTTGCTCTGTTTCGGCGGCTCTGGGCAGATCAACTCGCCCTTAAGCATGGGCGAAGAGGTCAGCCCCAACACGGCGTGGACGTATACGGCTGCATCGATTTGTCGGGCGCGACTTACCAAGGCGTTCAATGTAAAGGTAAGGACGCGAACTACGGTGCGAACGCGACCGTCGCCGAATTGAAAGACGAAATTCAAAAAGCAGATAGGTTCAACCCGCCTTTGCAGAAGTGGATCTTCGCGACGACCGCCCCGGCGGACGTCAAGCTTCAGGGGGCGGCTCGAGTAATTTCCGAGGAACGGGCTAAGCGAGGTCGCTTCAGCGTCACCGTTTTGGGCTGGGAGGACATACAAAGCCTCCTCGCATTGCATCCGGAAGTGCTGGAGCAATTCTACCCGGAACATGGCCTCGATCTGGCGACGGTTGCACGCGCCTTGAAGGCACTGACGTCGAATGTGTCCGCCGTCAGCGACCTGACTGCCATCGCAGCCAACTATAGTCCGGCGTCGCCGGCGCAGACGTTGGCTCCGCCTGTTTGGCTTCCGGTGAAGTTCGCAGAACAAAGGGACCTGAAGCCCGCTCTCATGGGGCGCCCTCTCGGGCCCGCCGACGCCATGTCGTGTCCCCGGTTGTCGGAATCGCAAACGCTGATCCGCGAACTCAGGCACGGCTACTTCGCGCGCTTGGTTGGGGAGGCCGGAGCCGGGAAGTCGATATGCGCATTCCAAACCGCACATCATTTCGCAATACAGGGTTGGCGCGTCATGATGCTGGCGGACCCATCCGTTTCGCAGATCGACCTGCATCACGACCAAAACTCGAAATCGCTTTATCTCATCGACGATGCCCACCTCGTGGCTCCGTGGGTTCTCGCACGGGCCGAGAGCCAAGCCAACGAGGGAACGTTTCTCCTCACCACGCATAATTCGGTCGAACAGTCCGCTGCGCGTCATGGCGCGATCATCTTGGACGCCAAGCGCGCCGTCCGCACGATCGCGACGGAACTCCGCAAAACGCTGCCGGAAACGATCCGCTTGGTCGGAGAGGTCGACGATCGGGTCCGGGACGGTTCCTACTACGAATCGATCGAAGTACGTCTCGACCAGGCCGAGCGCGCCGACAGGCCGTGGCAGTTCTGTTTTATCCTCGGGGGAGGATGGCGGCGTGCAAAGACGCTGATCGACAACGCCAGAGTGGCCGGCGCCGACATAATCCTCGCGATCGCAGGCGTTCGTCAGATCGCCAGCCGCGATGCCCGCTGCAATCGCGACACCCTTTCCGTCCTGATCGACCGGATACCGATTCCGAATATCGATCTGGAAAGGGCCATAAGTTGGCTGATCTCACAGCGCCTGCTGATCTCCGAAGCGGACCTTAGGACGCCTCATCAGAGGTTTGCCACCGTTGCATTGGTAGAAGCCATGAGAGGTCAGACCGAAGCTGGCCAAGCCTGCATATGGGAAGCGTGCAAGCGACTGTTTCAGGATACGCAGCTGCCGCTTCCGGGGCTACGCACACTCCTCCACGAGTTGAGCTTCGGCAGCGGCATAAATTGGCATTCCCGCGTTCAGCGCGACTGGCTCGACTCCATGGCAGCACGCTGCTGGAGCGCGAACGACGCCGACCTTCCGATAGCGATCATGGCGTTATCCGAAATCCTCTCGAAGCAATCTGGTTGGCCGAAGGCATTGTCCAAAGAGCAACGATCCAAGGTCGTGGGTTGGGTTTCCCGGCCCAACAACCAGATCGGTTACGGTCTGCGTCATCTGCTCAACGACATGCGGAGCGACGACGAAGGCTACGCCCGCGATCTGATGAAGGACGTGGACGCGATCTCGGTCGCGACCATCTACTCGGAAGTGAGCGCCAAGACGACGTTCTATCTCGGCAACTATCTTTCGATGGCATGGCAACTCGCGTCCGAACAATGGAAATCACAATTCCTCGAAGCACTCGACCGGCAACAGATGTTACGGGTCGCGGAGACTTGGCCGGCGGAAGAGCCACTCTCAAGTTTCAGCGAGTACTGCGAAGCGACCTATTTTGCGGAACCGTCGCTGGCTCTCGATATGGTGGACCGAATTGTTCCACGGATCGTCGTGGAAATCGAAAAGGAGCCAGCCGACACGTTCCACGAAGTCCAAGACGTCGCCTGGCACGTCCTGAAGGGCATCGATCTTCTTGGCATCTACGCAAAAAAGCGTCGGCAGACCAAGCGCGAGGCCGCGATTTGCCGGACCATTTCAAGACGATTGCCCGCGCAATTACTCGGCGAGCGGCTTAGTCACACGACCAAACGTCAATTTCAGCCTGCAGCGTGGCTGCTCGACTTTCTCAGGCGCTCCGATCCTGACGTATTCACTCACGTTGTCCGTGCCATCGATTGGTCCAAGGTCGACGCCACCGTCGGTGATGGTTGGGAAAATCCCTCCCACGACGAAGAAGTCTTTCTCAGAATAGCCAGCCTGGATGGCGAAACCGCGAAAACTATCGCGGCTCTCATAGAGGAACGTTTGAAAGATGCGAAAACACTCAGGCCCAAGCTCGCCCTGTTGTCGCCGAACCTGATCGAACGTCATCTTGATCAAGGTCGAGTCATCACTATCGACCGGCATGGTCACGTCGACTGGATGTCCGCCGCGGTCATCTTGGCACGCCTCATTGAGTTCAGGCCGGATCTCGTCCCCGCCGTCTTGGAGCCACTCGTGTTGCCCGTATTGGAAAAGCTATCGAATTCGCATCCTACTTTTTGGCGGGATGCCCATCTCTTCTTTCACATGATCCGCCAGTTCGCTGCGGGCTTTCTGGAACGGATGCTGGATGGCGTCGATCCCGCCACCGCCGAGTCCAACTGGATCGCCGGCATCAAGTCGGCCCCGGACGTGCGGCGAGCGACCGCGATCCTTGTCGACGCGGCGTCGTCGCGCGGCGACGCCGTCGGCGAGATGGCACGACGCATCCGGAGGAAATATCCTGCGAAGTCGAAGCCGATTCAGGAGGACGTCGAAGAATTTACGTTCGAACAATAGTTCCGGCAGATCGCGATGGACGCTGCCTTTGTCGTGAGACAAAAGGTTCACCAGCGCGTTTAGTACATGGGAAGCGCTTCCCCTATTGCTTGCATCGCTAACCTGGTGTGTCACAGAACCGCAGTTGCCGTCGGTAGCCCCGCAACTGTGTGGTCCTATTCGTGGTCGGTTCAAAAATCGCGCAAGAAACTGCGAGCATATTCAAACTGATGCGCCAATAGTGCGGCGCCTGTTTGCGGCACCATCACACTCAATGGCTTAGCTTCTTTGAGACCGCTGCGGGGCACCAACCCGAAAACCCGACAACCCGGCAGTGTCCCCGTTTGAAATTCGAGGGCGTCTTGACGGCCGGTCGCCGCGCGACCGGTTCCATGCTATGTTCGGGGCAAGGCAGCATGGGAGCGTGCATCATGGATGCCATCACGCTGGTCGTTTTTGTCGTTTCGATCGTTTCGATCGTTCTTGCCGGCCGCATTGCCGAGCGTCGGGGACGCAGCTTCAAAATCTGGGCGTGGATTGCCGCGTTTATCGGGCCGCTGGCGCTTCCGCTGGTGTTGCTGTTCCCGAATTTGCACGGCAGGAACGGCGACCATGCCCAGGGGTGCTGACGGCGCGTAGCGCGTTCATCGCCGGCGAGAACCGGACATGAATCTGCGAGTTGCAAATGAAACGGCCCCAGCGCGGGGGGAGCTGGGGCCGAAGTCTAGATGTGCCGGGAGGGACGAATCCGGCACGACTCGAATATGGGTTTGCAATCCACGGCCACCATTAAATTCCTTTTTAGAGTGGCCTTTTTTAAAACCGCGAGGGCCAGCCCATGTGCGGCTCAGCAAACATGCGCGGGCCACGAAAAAAGCCGCCCGGGCGCTACGCCGGACGGCTTTCTCATGCGGCTGCCGGCCCGGCACCTCCGGTTCCGCCGCATCTGGGTGCAATGCTGATGCAGCTTGGTTAACGCGGAGTTAATGCGCGGGCGGCCCCTGAAACCTTGCGTGATCTACGAACCGCATCGCCACGGGATCTATTGGTAAGGTGTAGCGGCGAGCTATCAGACTCCGTCATTCCGGGGCGCGCCTTAGCGCGAACCCGGAATCTCGAGATTCCGGGCTCGATGCTGCGCATCGCCCCGGAATGACGGCTTCAGCGGTCGAAAGAACTGCCCCGACCTATTTCTGATTTTCAGAAACTATTCTTGACGCCTGGCCCAAATCACCTCTATATCCCCGGCCATCCTGTTCCACTCAGAGGGGCGTTTCGCGAACGTCACGGACGCGGGGCGGGGGGCGGTGGACGCGACGGCGCGCTTGACGGGCGATGCCAACGCGGACGGCGAAGACGTGTGGTCCTGACACCCCGACGCTGGTGTCAAGTCGGTGGAGGCAACTCCGCCGGCGACGGTGGCAAGAAAGCCGATCACCGGGGAGAGCGCGGTATAAGCCGTAAACCATTGCGCGGGGAATGCCGGATGATTCCGGTGACTCGCTGTGAATACTCGTGTGCATACTTACTACCCATAGCGCACACGAGGCTGCGGGTGCATCGGGCGCCCGGCATTTCCCGCGCCCTCTGATTTCCGAGGGCGGAACGAGCAGGCCAAACCTCGCGCACAACATGCGGCGAGATCGCGGGACTGTGTTTGTTGATCTGACGAACGGGGCGAGGGAGCGCCCATCATGGACGTTGGTTGCTGTCATTGCCGGGCTTGACCCGGCAATCCATCCACTTCGCGAGATTCCTTTCAAGAGATAGATACGCGGGTCAAGCCCGCGTATGACGACCGAATATGTTGAGCGCGCGTTCGCGCGATCCGTTGGCTCGCAATGACGGTCCTGCTGTTTGAAAATTGAGTTCGGTTCACCTGTCCCCGCAAGCGGGGCGAGGTGAAGACCCAAAACGAGGCGCTGTTTGAAAATCAAATCCGCAACCGCCATCAACCGCCACCGTCTCGCCTTCGGCGAGACACGGTTGCGACGCATGACGACCTTGGGTGGAGAGCATCCGCTGACCCACCCTGACCACGTACGGCGTCGGCATCTGTCGCTATGGCGCGGTAGCATCACGTTTTCCTGACATGTGAAGCAGGTCACATCGAAATATCGCTATCGGTCTATTAGACGGTGCGAACCGCTATGGGAGGCACCCATGTCGTCACGCGACCTGCAGAGCGAAACGAACCCCGGCATCGACTGGCCGGGAATCCTTCGGACCTTGGTCGTCCAGATCATTGTGCTGCTCGCGCTGGCGGGCGCTGTGGTCGGCTATCTGAAATGGTCGTCCGATGTCAACGTGACGGAATTCATGGCCGCCAGCCAATCGTCGGCGCATGGCCCGACGCAACACCCGCTATTCTCAACTCCGGTCGAGACGGTCAGGGGACAGGGCCATTGCGATCGGAAAAGCTGAGCGCGGCTCGCGAATTGTGAACGGCACATCCGATCGGGAACCGGCGCCGTTTCATGGACGGTCTTGGTAGCGTCGCATTGATTTAGTTCAATGGACGAATCGTCCCACGAGCCAAGTTGCTCCCATGAAAATATCCGACTTTGCCTGTCCGTCCTGCGCGTCGTCCTATGAAGTGGCCGAATCGCTATCGGCGGAGGGAAGCCCCGGCCATGCCGAATGCACCGTCTGCGGCGCGGTCCTGGCATCCTGGCGAGAACCGAAGCTGAGAGCCTATCGGCTGGTGCTGTCGCCGGAACTCAAATATCCGCGGATTCCGGCGCCGCCGTCTCCGGTCCACTTTGAACCGGCCTGAGTTCAGGCCGGTTCAACTTCAAAGCGGCTATTGCGAAACCGTCTGCACCACGCTGCCGACCGGACGCGTGCCGGCGACCGGCACCTTCATGTCCTTGAGCAGCGCGTCGTCATATTCCGGCAGGGTCTGATACGAGGTCCTGGCCTTCATCTGCACGACCTTGTAGCCGCCGGCCTTCAGCCGGCGCAGCAGCGTCGGCAAGGCTTCGGCGGTGTGCTTCTGGAAATCGTGCATCAGGATGATGCCCTTGCCGAGCTTGTCGACCTTGGTCATGACGGTGTTGACGATCTGGTCGGCGTTCTTCGCCCTGAAGTCGAAGGAGTCGAGGTCGCAGGAAAACATCGCGACGTTGCGCTGCTGCAGATAGGCCACGGCGGCGGGGCCGTGCTGCAGTTCCGGGAAACGAAAGAACGGCGAGGGTGCGGCGCCCAGCGCCAGCTTGACCGCGCTGTAGCCTTTTTCGATCTCGTCCTTGACCTGCTGGTCGGTGATTTTCTTGGCATTCAGGTTGGCATGCGACCAGGTGTGCGCGCCGATCGTATGACCGGCCGCGGCCACCTGCCGGAGGATCTCGGGATGGTAGGTGGCGTGCTTGCCGATCGGGAAAAAGATCGCCTTGGTGCATTCGTCCGCAAGCGCCTTGAGCACCGCAGGCGTGTTGCCCGGCCATGGACCGTCGTCGAAGGTCAGCACGACTTCCTTGTCGGTGAGAAAGTCGAGCTGCTTGAAATGCTCGAAACCGAAACCCGGTCCGCCCGTGGTGTCGATTTCCACCACGCGGCTGACGCCGAGCGCATCCGGGTTGGCGCATGCGGTCTTCGGCTGCGCGGGAGCGGAAGGCGTCGCGGCAGCGGAAGGCTGGGCCGCGATGGCCGCGGTGGTCTCGACATCGGCAGCAGCGGTCCCTGCCAGCCGCTCGGCGGGCTTCGCGGCGACGGTGGCGGGAGGAGACGCGGCCAGTTCGGCACGCGGGGAAGAAGTCCAGAACCAGACGGCGGTAATGAGAACCGCCGTCACGACGCTCGCCAACATCAAACCCAACGCGTTACGCATGGTTACTCATCCTCAACTACTCAAGACGAAATTGCAGCCAAGCCATTAATGAGAAATAGATGTTAACGCCGTCCCAACGCGGCGGCTGTTCCGGCGACGAATTCGCGCCGGCAACGCCGGTTCCGTCCGAAACGGCCCGCGAGAGCACCAGCCCGAGCCGGCCGCCGGACCGGGATCTGGCCGCGCAAGCCAAGGTCGCGGCGAAGTAATTCGTTGCGGCGCCGGGTTGGGCGCATTAGAAACGCAATGAGTTCATGACCAGCGGGCGTAACATCATGGCCAGAATTCTTTTCATTATTCCGTTTCTTGCGATCGCTTCGGCGGCGTCAGCCCAGCAGCAACGCGAGCATGACGCCTGTGCGCGGGACGCCCAGCGTTATTGCCGCGCTCACCTCAATGAGGGTGACCAGGTCGTCTTGGGCTGTCTGCAGCAAAATCGCGGCCGGCTCAGCAGGGCCTGCGCGAGGGTGCTGACCGAGCACGGGCAGTAACCAGTCCCCCGTCATTCCGGGGCGCGTTGAAGACGCGAACCTCAGATGTGCAATTGCACATCGGGGAATCCTTGGATTCCGGGTTCATCGCTGGGTGATGCCCCGGAATGACGATCCAAGAGATTACGTACTCCCGCCCGCCGCCGTGGCGATCGGCAGCACCTCGCGGGCGGCCCGGTCGGGGGTGTCTTCTTTCCAGCGCACCGATCCGAACGGCCGCTCCAGCATGCGGCGGATCCGCACCGGATCGGGCCCGAGATGAAAGCTCTGGGCGCGCTGATGCAGCGCGCGGTCGGATTGCGTCGAGCGGTTGCGCTGGCGCAGATAATCGAGCCAGGTCGGGCAATGATAGCGCTCGGTCCACAATTCCGGATCGGCAATGTCGCGCGCGATCGACCAGCCATAGGCGCCGTTGCGCTGCCGGCTGAGCTGCACTTCCTGCATCACGCTGTGGAAGGCGCGGGCGTTGTCCTGATCGACGCGGTACTCGATCTCGACCACCAGCGGTCCGCTGCGCCCGGTCAGCATCAGCCGCACCTCGGGATCGGCCAGCACCTCGGCGTCCTCGTTGCGCGCGCCGACCGGCGGCATCCGCAGCCACAATCCGAACAGCGGCGAGGCAAACATCAGCGCGCCGGAGACCAGCAAGGCGGTTTCCACGCCGGCGGCGTCGGTCAGGCGTCCCCAGCCCCAGCTTCCGATCGCGATGCCGCCGGCAATCGAAGCCTGGAACGCCGCCAGCGAGCGGCCCGCGACCCAGCGCGGCGCCGACAGCTGCACGCCGATATTGAACAGGGCGACCGCCAGCATCCACACCGCGCCGGCGACCACCAGCGCCGCCGCGGTCAGTACCGGCTCCCCGCTCAGCGCCACCGCGATGATGGCGCCGCCCATGCACAGCGTGCAGGCGCGCACCGCGGCCTCGCCGCTCATCCGCTTGCGCACCTCGGCGATGTTCAAGGCGCCGATAATCGCACCCATGCCGAAGGCGCCGAGCATGATGCCATAGGTCTGCGCGCCGCCGTGCAGGAGGTCACGCGCCACCAGCGGCATCAGCGCCGACACCGAACCGCCGATCAGGCCGGTCACCAGAGTGCGGCCCAGCACGATGCGGATCGACGGCGAGTTGGCGATGTAGCGCACGCCCGACACCATGGCGCGGTTGAGACGCTCGCGCGGCAGCCGCGACGGCGCGCTGGTGCGGCGCCACAGGAACAACACGACCAGCAGCGGGATATAGAGCACCGCGTTGGCGGCGAAGGCCGCGACCGCGCCGGCCGAAGCGACGACAATGCCGCCGATGGCCGGACCGAAACTGCGCGCGATGTTGTAGCTGATGCCGTTGAGCGCCACCGCGGATGGCAATGTTTCGGTCGGAACCTGCTCGGTGACCGAGGACTGCCACGCCGGTCCGAACAGCGCCATGCCGCTGCCGACCACGAAGCAGAACGTCAGCAGGATTTCGGGCGTGACGAGGCCGAGCCACGCCAGCACCGACAACGCGGTTGCGCCCGTGAGCGCGATCGACAGCGAGACCAGCGCCACGATGCGGCGGTCATACATGTCGGCGATGGCGCCGGCCGGCATCGAAATCAGCATGATCGGCAGCATCAAGGCGGTCTGGACCAGCGCGACCTTGTCGGCCGACGACGTCATCTGCGTCATGGCCCAGGCGGCGCCGACGCCCTGGATCAAGAGACCGAGATTGGAGAGCAGGCTGGCCAGCCAGATGCGCCGGAACACCGGATGCCGCAGTGGGGCGGTGACGCCGTCGGCGGCAAACGTCTGACGTTGCGGCTGTTCGGTCATGGTCGGTTCCGTTGGTGCCGGTGGCGGCCGGCCCCTGATTCCCCTGCGGTCTAAGTGATGCCCGCGAAAGTCCTTGGCTGTCCAGTGGTTAGACCAGTATTAGCGGTGCCGCGGCGCGGTTAATCCGCTGAAAAATAACGGGGAGGGCCATGAGGAGGGCCATGAAATGAGACTATCGCGGCGGACCATTTTGAAAGCTGCCGGCGCCTTGCCTCTGGCGGCCGGCGGCTTCGGTTTCCCGGCCTTTGCGCAAACAGCCGCCGTCCCGGGCGCACCGGAAGTTCCGCCGATCCTCTTTGCCCATGGCAATGGCGAGCAGGCGGCGTTGTGGATGACCACCCTGTGGCGAATGGAATCCAACGGGGTTGCGCGCGAACGGATGTCGGCGATCAATTTCACCGACCCCTTAGCGCGCACCGACGATGCCAAGCCGGAGCCGAACAAGTCCTCAACCGAGGATCAACTCCGCGAACTCACCGATGCCATCAAGGAATTGAAGCGCCGCACCGGGGCTGCGCGCGTCGCCCTCGTCGGCAATTCGCGCGGCGGTTATCCGATCCGGAGCTACATCAGGAACGGTGGCGGCGGCGATGTCAGCCACGCCGTCCTGTGCGGCGTGCCCAACCACGGCGTGTTCGATTGGGACGCCAATCCGGGCAGCGAGTTCAACGGCCGCGGCGCTTTCCTGCGCGGGCTCAATGAAGGCGAGAGCGAGGTAACGCCGGGCACCTCGTTCCTGACCTTGCGCAGCGACAACATGGACAAATACGCGCAACCCGATGGCCGTATTCTCGGCAAGCCGGGGACCCCGACCGGCATCAGCTTCGAGGGACCGGCGCTCAAGGGCGCGACCAATCTGGTGCTCGGTGCGGTCGATCATCGCGAGACCGCGTATCATCCGCGCGCGTTCCGCGAGATCTATAAATTCATCGCCGGGCGCGAACCGGACCGGATCGCGATTGTGCCGGAAGCGGAGGTGAAACTAAGCGGCCTGGTGACGGCTACGCCGGGCGGCGTCGCAACCAACCGGCCGGTGGCCGGCGCATCGGTGGAAATGTTCCGCGTCTCCCCCGATACCGGCGAACGCATCGGCGGCGCCATCCACACCTCGCAGACCGCAGCCGACGGGCGTTGGGGTCCGGCGAAGGTCGATCCATCCTGGTACCTCGAGATGGTGCTGACATCGGCCGGCTCGACCACCACGCATTTCTACCGTTCGCCGTTTCCCCGCTCCTCCGATATCGTGCACCTTCGCGCCGCGCGCCCGCTGGGAACCGCGGACGCCGGCGCCGGCGCGGTCGTCCTGATGTCGCGGCCGCGGGGCTATTTCGGCCTGCCGCGCGATGTGGTGGTGTTCGACGGCAAGGAGCCGACCGACGTGAAGCCGGGCGTGCCGACCGATTCAATCAGTACGCTGCGGCTTTCGGCCGCGGAGGCCGGGCGCCCGGTGACGGCGGTATTCAACGAGGAACGGATCGTTGCGCAGGCGTGGCCGGCCTCGGAGGACAGAATTGCGGTGGCCGAATTGACCTCATAGCTTACTGTTCGGGAACAGGGGCTGATTTCGTGTCGCGAGGTCGTCAATGAGCATAGCTGAAGCCTCCGGCATCCCGGTCACGCGCCGGCCGCTGGTGCCGCCCAGCCCGCCGCGCGCGCCCGACACCATGAACATGTTCGGGCGGATGGCGGTGATGCGCCAGAGCGTGATCGCAACTTGGGGGCAGCGCGCTTACGAGGAAGAAATCATCCAGGGCCGCTTCTTCGGGCACAGCAGCTTTATTCTCAATACGCCCGACGCGATCCGGCATGTCCTGGTCGACAATTACGAGAACTACACGCGAACGCCAGCCGGCATCCGGGTGTTGCGGCCGGTGCTTGGCGAAGGCCTGCTGATATCAGCGGGTCGTGCCTGGAAGCACCAGCGCAGAACGCTGGCGCCGGCCTTCACGCCGCGCGCGGTGGCGTCGCTGGTTCCACACATGATCGCGGTGTCGGAAGAAACGGTAGCCAAGCTCGAAGCGACGGTCGGCGAGCCGGTCGATCTGCGCGAGGCGATGCAACGGATGACACTCGAAATCGCCGGCCGCACGATGTTTTCGTTCGGCATGGGCCGTCACGGTCCGGTATTGCGCGACTTCGTGATGGAGTACGGCGCGCGGCTGGCGCGGCCGCATTTCCTCGATCTGGTGCTGCCGCTGAACTGGCCCAGCCCGCAGGATTTCTCCCGCGCCCGGTTCCGCAAGCGATGGACGCAATTCGTCGCCATGCTGATGGCCGAACGCCGGGCCGCCGGCGAGAACGAAGATGCGCCGCCGCGCGATCTGTTCGATCTGATGGTCGCCGCGCGCGATCCCGAAACCGGCGAATCCTTCAGCGACGGACAGCTCGGCGATCAGGTCGCGACCATGATTCTCGCCGGCCACGAAACCACCGCGACCGCGCTGTTCTGGTCGTTGTATCTGCTCGCGCTCGATCCCGCGAGCCAGCACGAACTGGCCGCTGAGGTGCAGCGCGCAACCGTCGACGGCGCGCTCGATCTCGATCGGCTGAAATTTACCCGTGCGGTGGTCGATGAGACCATGCGGCTCTACCCGCCGGCGTTTTTGATCGCGCGCGCCGCCGCTTCGCCGGATACGATCGCAGGCCTGCCGGTCAGGAAGAAGGACGTGATCCTGATTGCGCCGTGGCTGCTGCACCGGCATGAAAAGCTGTGGCGCGATCCGAACGCCTTCATCCCGTCGCGATTCATGGCGGGCACGCCACCGCCGGATCGCTTTGCCTACCTGCCGTTCGGCGTCGGCGCGCGGGTCTGCATCGGCGCGCATTTTGCTCTGGTTGAAGCAACCCTGGCGCTGGCCAAGTTGATCGGCGCCTTTCGCGTCGAACTGCTCGACAAGGAGCCGATCATGCCGATCGGCGTGGTAACGACGCAGCCAGATCGCTCGCCAATGTTCCGTATCGCACGCCGCTGACAAAACCGTCATTTGGACGCGGTGGTAATCTGCTCTAAACTGCGGGGATGAGCGACAGCCAGGCCCAGTTTTCGGTGCTGAGGCAGACCGCCGATCCCAAGGTGGCCGATGCGATCCGCGAGCTGATCGAAACCGGCGAGGACCACGAACTCAACCGGATCAACGCTCTGGATTTTTCGGCGCGGACCGGGCTCGACGAAGAGCGTGTGATTTCCGGCTTCCTGCATGCATCGCGGCTCGGGCTGTTCGATCTCACCTGGAACGTGCTGTGCCCCGGCTGCGGCGGCGTACTCGATGCCCACTCGACCCTGAAGTCGCTGCGTCACGACGACTATCATTGCGGGCTGTGCGCCTGCGGCTATGAGGCCTCCGTCGACGAGCAGGTCGAGGTGGCCTTTACCGTCAGTTCCCGGGTCAGGCGCATCGCCGCGCACGATCCCAACGCGCTGCCGATCTGGGAATATTTCAAGCAGATCTTCTGGAGTTCGGGCGTCGATCTCAACTCGGAATCGTTCGCGTCGCTGACCGACGAGGTGGTGCTGGATGCGCTCGAATTGCCGCCGCACGAGAAGGCGCTGCTGTCGCTGCAGCTGCCGGCGGAATTCATCATCGTATTCGAGCCGGTGACGCATGCCGCGCAATTCATCGATGTGCAGGGCGAGCCGACCAAGGAGCGTCAGCAGCTGTCGCTGATCTACAACAAGATACAGGCGCCGGTCGGAACCATGACGTTGCATCCGGGACCGCTGCGGCTGTCGCTCGACAACCAGACCGACGTGCGGGTGCTGCCCTCGGTCTTCATCGCGGCGGATGCGCTCCATCGCCTGATCGGCAAGCGCAAACCGTTCCTGACCGCCAAGCGGATGCTGACCAATCAGACCTTCCGCGACGTCTACAAGGCCGACAATCTCAACATCGATCAGCGCCTCAAGATAACGTCGCTGACGTTCCTGTTCACCGATCTCAAGGGCTCCACCGCGCTGTACGAGCGGGTCGGAGATCTCGCCGCATTCGATCTGGTGCGCGCGCATTTCCACGCCCTTCTGGAGATCATCTCTTCCGAGAAGGGCGCGGTGGTGAAGACGATCGGCGATGCCGTGATGGCAACCTTCATCAAGCCCGAGCATGCGCTGGCCGCGGGCTTGCGGATGCGCGCGGCCATGGAGGCGCTGAACGCCGAGCGCGGTACCAAGGATCTCGTGGTCAAGATCGGCATCCACGAAGGCCCGTGCCTCGCCGTCATGCTCAACGAGCGGCAGGATTATTTCGGTCAGACCGTCAATATCGCAGCCAGGGTTCAGGGCCTGTCGACCTCGCACGCGATCCACATCACGGGACCGGTGATCGACGCCCCCGCCGTGACCGCCATCCTGGACAAGGAAGCGATTACGCCGATTCAAAAGCAGGCGGCGCTGCGCGGCATTGCCGACAAGATGGTCGTCTATGAGATCCCCTGAGATTGCCTAAACGTAATGCTCGCGGCTGAAACAGGGATGGCGCAGGCGGATTTTCCAACCCATATATTGGCGATACGCCGATTCGGCGGCCAACGGACCCACAAGATTTCGGTAGGAAGTGATGCTGGACGGACTACGCCAATTCATCGCCGACGTTGTTTCCCCCGCGGCGCACGCAGATCGGAGATTTGACGATACCGGGTATCGTTTGGCGGCGACGGCGCTGCTGATTCACGTCATTTCGATCGACGGTGAACCCTCCGACAATGAAAAGCGCAAGCTTCACAGCCTGATCGAAAGCCGTTTCGGGCTTGATCCCGGCACGGCGGATCAGTTGATCGCGTCGGCCATGCTGGTCGAGGGCGAGGCCGTCGATCTCTATCATTTCACCAGCGTCATCATGCGTTCGGTGGATGAGGAAGGCCGACGCCGCATCGTCGAGATGATGTGGGAGCTGGCCTTTGCCGACGGCCAGGTCAGCGAGTTCGAGGATAACGTGGTCTGGCGCGCCGCCGATCTGTTGGGCGTGTCTTCACGCGATCGGATTGAACTCAAGCATCGGATTGCCGGCAGGCAATCCGCGCCGGTCGCAGGCAGCTGAGTTTGGCCTGCGCCGCGTCAATCTGACACGCCGCGGACGGGCATTTCGAGCCGTCGATTGCACGGCGCCGGACATGACGAAATTTTAATGTCCCCCGATAATTAGCCGCTGACCGGCGCGTTTAGCCCCATTGCAGCTGTTCGATTTCACAGCACGGTGCGTTTGACCACGCCGATATGCTTGCAGGTGACTTGCATCCCCTCTAATGCCTATGCTCTCGTCGAAAGCATTGGCCGCAGATCGTGGAAAATTTATTTAAGAGCATTGAATCGTGACTGAGCGTGTGACGCTGATTACCGGTGCCTCGGCGGGTATCGGCACCGAACTGGCCCGCGTTTTCGCATCGAACGGCCATCGCCTCGCCCTGGTGGCGCGACGCACGGATCGCCTGACGGCGTTGGCCGCCGAAATCGCCGCGGCCGGCGGCGCTGCGCCGATCGTGATCCCGTGCGATCTCGAACAGCCGGATGCCTGCGACAAGATCGCCGCTGTTTTGGCCGCCGCAGGGCTGGAAGTCGAATACGTCGTCAACAATGCGGGCTTCGGTTTGTTCGGCAATGCGATCGAACTGGACCGCGCCGAACAGCTCGGCATTATTGCCACCAACGTTCGCGCACTGACCGATCTGTCGCTGCGGTTTTCCGATCAGCTGATCCGGCATCGCGGCGGCATCCTCAATGTCGGCTCGATCGCGGGGTTTCTGCCGGGGCCGGGCATGGCGGTGTATTATGCATCCAAGGCCTATGTGCTGTCGTTCAGCGAAGGGCTGCGCGGCGAACTCGCCCCTCGCGGCGTGCGTGTGACCGCGCTCTGCCCGGGTCCGGTGCCATCGGAATTTCAGCGGCGGGCGGGGTTCGAACCCGGATTTGATTCCGCGATCCTGAATGTCAGCGCAGCCAAGGTCGCTCAGGCAGGGTACCGCGGGCTGATGGCGAACAAGCGGGCGGTGCTGCCCGGCCTCGGCATCAAGATTGTGCCGTTCCTGCTGCGGCTGTTTCCGCGCGGGTTTATCCTGGCGGCGGTCGGCCGTTTTCAATTGCGGAAGCGCTGATAAAGCGGTCGGGAGCCCGTTTTTGGCCCGCCATTTGCTTCTACTAAGAGGAAATTAACGATCCCTTAGCTATGATTCCGGCCTGATCGCCGCAGCAAGAAAAGTCGATGTCGTTTCAGTCGGGCAAAGCCAACGCCAAAGCCGCGCTGCATCTTCCTCCCGGAGGGGTCCAGGGTGACGCTGGGGGGCCCTCAACCGCCGAGCCTTTACTGCCGGTACTGATCGTCCTGCATCAGGAAACCTCGACGCCGGGCCGCATCGGCAATGCGTTGCGGGCGCTCGGATACGGGCTCGATATCAGGCGTCCGCGCTTTGGCGATCCGCTTCCGGAAACGCTCGATGGCCATGCCGGCGGGGTCATTTTCGGCGGTCCGATGAGTGCCAACGATCCCGATGATTTCGTTCGCCGGGAGATCAACTGGATCGCCGTGCCGCTTCGCGAGCAGCGGCCGTTCCTGGGCATTTGCCTGGGCGCCCAGATGCTCGCGATGCAGCTCGGCGCACGGGTTGCGCCGCATCCGGAAGGTCGCGCCCAGATCGGATACTACCCGATCCGCCCCACGCCCGCGGGGCTCGCGATCTGCCCGCACTGGCCGGATCATGTCTACCACTGGCACCGCGAGGGATTTGAACTCCCCGATGGCGCCGAGTTGCTGGCCGAGGGCAGCGACTTCCCGGTGGAAGCGTTTCGCCTGGAGCATTCCTTCGGCTTCCAGTTTCATCCCGACGTGACCTACGCGATGATGCATCGCTGGACCACGCGCGGCTCGAATTGCCCGGCGCGCGGCCACGCCACCACCACTTCGCCGATCGCGCCGTGCATGACGTCACCGAGCGCGCCTGGCTGAAGCAATTCATCGACGGCTGGCTGGCCAGAGCGCCGTTGCAGGTGATGGCGGAAGCCGCGGAATAACGACTGCGATGCGGTTCCTCTGCGGCGGTTCTCAAGCTCTTTCCAAATTTGCAGATGTGATAATGTCGGCCCGGACAAGCCTGCGCTCAAGCAGCAAGTGCGAGGGAGGCGACATGACCGGCGACGAATTCGCAGCTCTGCTCAATGACCTCACGCTGTCGGCGGAATCCGGCGACGGCCCGCGCTTCGCGAGACATTTTACCGAGGACGCGATTTATTACGACTACATCTACGGCGCGCACAGTGGCCGTGCCGACATCGCGCGCATGATGCAGGACCTGTTTCACCGCGACGCGGCCGACTATCGGTGGGAGATGTTCGATCCCGTTTTCGACGGCGAAACGGGATATGCGTGGTCGCTGTCGAGCTTCACCTCGAAGATAGAGCAGTTCAAAGGCCAGCCCGTCGTGATCGACGGCATGAGCCGCTTCATCGTGCGCGATGGCCTGATCGCCGAATATCGTGAGTCCGTGAACGGCGGTGTGGCGATGGCGCAGCTCGGCGTCGAGCCCGAGCGCATGACCAAGGTGTTCCGGCGCTGGACCGGGTGGCTCAGGGAGCGGCCGGAAACACTGGATTTTCTGGCGCGGCCAAAAGGGTCGCGCGCCAAGGCCAAGGGCCTGAAAGCGTAAAGCAAGAACGACTTGTTGTCGCTGGCGACGGCAGCGAGCGCAGGGAGATCGCAGATGACCTATCAGCACATACTTTACGATGTGAGCGAGAAGATCGCGACCGTCACGCTGAACCGGCCCGACCGCATGAACGCATGGACGCCGATCATGGAACGCGATGTGCGCCACGCCATGGAGGCCGCGGCGGCGGATGACAATGTGCGCGTCATCGTGCTGACCGGTTCGGGGCGCGCCTTCTGCGCCGGCGCGGACATGGAAAGCTTAAAGGGGCTCGATCCGAACGATATCAGGCGGGCCGAAAGCGTGCCGCCGTTCGACATGAACCGCAGGCCCGACTGGCAGGCGCGCTACGCGTATTATCCGTCGATATCGAAACCCGTTATTGCCATGCTGAACGGCGCCACCGCCGGCATCGGTCTGGTGCACGCGCTGTATTGCGACCTTCGCTTTGCCGCCGACAACACGGTGTTCACGACCGCGTTCTCGCGCCGCGGGCTGATCGCCGAACATGGCATCAGCTGGATGCTGCCGCGGATTGTCGGTCACGCCAATGCGCTCGATCTCCTGATGTCCGCGCGCCGGGTCCAGAGCGACGAAGCGCTGCGCATCGGCCTGGTCAATCGGCTGTATCCGCCCGACCAATTGCGCGACCAGACCTATGCCTACGCGCGCGACCTTGCCGACTTCGTCTCGCCAAGCGCGATCGCCGTGATCAAGCGGCAGCTTTATGACGTACCGTTCCAGACGCTGGCGGAAGCGACCATCGACGCCAACCGAGAAATGGCGGTGGCGTTGCGCGGCAGCGATTTTCGCGAAGGCGTGGCGAGCTTCATGGAAAAGCGCCCGCCGAAATTTACGGGGAAATAGATTTCGGGGGGTGTTTGGGCCCGTCGTCGCCCTTCGGGCTATGCCGGGCACGCTTCGTCCTTCGGGCATTGCGTGGCTGCGCCACGCGTAGCCCGAAGGGCGAAGCGTGGTGGAGCCAGGCGGGATCGAACCGCCGACCTCGTCATTGCGAACGACGCGCTCTCCCAGCTGAGCTATGGCCCCTCTCGCGAGCCGCCTCAACGTGAATGGGGGGCGGCTGACAATCGGCGCCATTTACAATCCGAGCCAAGGTCAAGTCAAGAACGGCGAAAATCGCTGTTTTCCGCGTCATTTACCCGGCACTTCCCTTGTTTGGGAGGTGGGGAACCGATATTTAGCAGGAAGTCCAATCCGCGACCGAACCCCCGAGTAAGCCAGCCATGCGTGCCGTTCTCGATATCGTTCTTATCGTTCTCGATCTCTATGTCTGGCTATTGATCGCCTCCGCCATCCTGTCCTGGCTGATCGCCTTCAATGTCGTCAATACGCGGAACCAGTTCGTGGCGGCGGTGGCGGAGTTCCTCTACCGGATCACCGAACCGGTGCTGGCGCCGATCCGCTCGTTCATGCCGAATCTCGGCGGCCTCGATATTTCGCCGATCATCCTGATCCTGATCATCATGTTCATCGAACGGGTGATCACCTATTACATCTATCCTGCCGTATTCTGATTGCAGGCATGGATGCTGATGGATCCTTGGCGTTATTCCACCCAAGGCATCAGTCTCGCGCTGCGCGTGACGCCGCGCGGTGGCCGCGACGATATCGACGGGCTCGAGACGCTCGCCGATGGCCGCGTGGTGGTCAAGGTGCGCGTCCGCGCCATTGCCGACGGCGGTGAAGCCAATCGCGCGGTGACGGAGCTGCTCGCCAGGGCGCTCGGTGTGCCCAAGGCAGACGTGCGGATCCTGTCGGGTGCGACCTCGCGCCTCAAGCAGATTGCCGTCGCCGGCGACCCCAGAAAACTCGGCGAGGCATTGCGAGAACTGACTGCGGCGAAGCCGGCTGAATGACAAATGAAGGATTGAGATGACGGCCCGGATCATCGATGGAAAGGTCATTGCATCAGAGCTTCGCGCCCGCGTCGCTACCGAGGTGGCGCGGGTGAAAGCCGAGAATGCCCTCACACCGGGGCTCGCGGTGGTGCTGGTCGGCAGCGACCCCGCCAGCCAGGTCTATGTCCGCAGCAAGCACAAGCAGACCCAGGAAGCCGGCATGGCGTCGTTCGAGCATGTCCTGCCCGCCGACGTCGCGCAGAGCGATTTGCTGGCGCTGATCGGAGCGCTCAATCGCGACCCCGCCGTGCATGGCATTCTGGTGCAACTGCCGTTGCCGAAATCGCTTGATACCGAAACCATCATCAATGCCATCGATCCCGCCAAGGACGTCGACGGGTTGCATCCGAACAACGCCGGACGCCTCGCCGGCGGCTTTGCCGCGCTGTCGCCCTGCACGCCGCTCGGCTGCATCATCCTGACCAAAAGCGTGCACACCTCGCTGGAGGGCATGAACGCCATCGTCATCGGCCGCTCCAACCTGGTCGGACGTCCGCTGGTGCAATTGCTGCTCAACGAAAACGCCACGGTGACCATCGCGCATTCGCGCTCGCGCGATCTGGCGCAGTTGTGCGCCCGGGCCGATCTGGTCTATGCCGCCGTCGGCAAGCCCGAGATGGTGCGCGGCGGCTGGATCAAGCCCGGTGCCACCGTGATCGATGTCGGCATCAACCGATTGCCCGGCGTTGACGGCAAGACCCGTCTGGTCGGCGATGTCGCCTTTGCCGAAGCGTCGAGCGTCGCGGGAGCAATTACGCCGGTGCCCGGCGGCGTCGGCCAGATGACCGTGGCGTGCCTGCTGGTCAACACCCTGCGCGCGGCGTGTGCGATTCACGGGCTGCCGAAGCCAGGGGTGTAGCGCGCTGCCTTTGTCCTTGTCATTCCGGGATGGTCCGTAGGACCAGACCTCAGATGTGCAATTGCACATCGGGGAATCTCGAGATTCCGGGCTCGCTCGCTTCGCTCGCGCCCCGGAATGACGGCTACGCCGTCACTTCCCCTTCGCCCGCGCGATGCCTTCCACGATCAGCTGATGCGCGTCCTCGGCCCCGCCCCATCGCAGCACCTTCACCCATTTCCCGGGTTCGAGATCCTTGTAGTGCTCGAAGAAGTGCTGGATCTGCTGCAGCGTGATGTCCGGCAAATCGCTGTAGGTGCGCACCTTGTCGTAGCGCTGGGTCAGCTTCGAGGACGGCACCGCGATGATCTTCTCGTCGCCGCCGGCCTCGTCTTCCATCAACAGCACGCCGACGGGGCGCACGCTCATCACCGCGCCGGGGACGATGGCGCGGGTGTTGGCGACCAGCACGTCGCAGGGGTCGCCATCGTTCGACAGCGTGTGCGGAATGAACCCGTAATTGCCGGGATAGCGCATAGCGGTGTAGAGAAACCGGTCGACCACGAGCGTGCCGGCGTCCTTGTCCATCTCGTATTTGATCGGCTCGCCGCCCACAGGCACTTCGACGATGACGTTGACCTCACGCGGCGGATCGATCCCGATCGAGATGGCGTCAATGCGCATGAATGGCTCCGCCGTTGCGAGATTGGCACAATCGTCATACGCGGGCTTGACCCGCGTATCCATCGCACTTTCAAAGGCCGCCTCAGGAAATGATGGATTGCCGGGTCAAGCCCGGCAATGACAGCCAGAACTCAATTGGTCCAGGCAAAGGCGACCTTGTCGAGCGACTTGGGCCCGAATTTCTCCGACGAGCGTGCGACCATGCGGCCGCCCAGCGCCCGGTAAAACTCCGTTGCCGGATCGTTGTCGGAGAGCGCCCAGACCACCATGCTCTTCAGTCCGCTCTGCAACAGATCGCGCCGTGCTGCGGTGAACAGCCGGCGGCCGAAGCCGAGACCCTGAAACTCGGGACGCAGATAAAGCTCGTAGATCTCGCCTTCGAAGTGCAGGCTGCGGGCTCGATTGCGGCCGTAATTGGCATAGCCTGCGACCTTGTCGCCGAACACCAGCACGCTGACGCGGCTGCCTTTGCGGATCGCGCTGTCCCACCATTGCGGCCCGCGGCGGTTGATCAGCTTTTCCAGTTCGGCACCGGGAATGATGCCCTGATAGGCGCAGCGCCAGGCTTCGTCATGGGTGGACGCCACCTCGGCTGCATCAGCAGCTTTGGCCGGCCGGACCTCGATCAGGGTTGTGCTCATGGTTCTAATCAAAGCAAGTCGGCGCGTCCGCTTCAAGGTCCATCGTTAATTATCAGTTAACCTGTGGATTTTTTGCATCAGTTTTGCCATCAGGATGTGCCGAAAGAGGACAGGGAGGTGCCCTGATGGGCATCTCACTGAGGGCTGGCCGGTCACGGCGGCCCGAACCGGACTTTCGGCGAGGCCGTGCTCACGAAAAAATGCTCCGGATTTGATTCGCCGTGCCTGTTCTGCGCGGCGAATCCGAGGCCGTTGTTGCGATCGAGTCAGGCAAATTCATGCGATTGTTCAAAGCATTCCTCGCTCTGGTTGTGCTGGGAGCGGCTAATACCCAGAGCGCGACGGCGCAAACAGCATTGGGCGCGCAAGGCGCCGAAGCCGAGCCGAATCGCGAACAGCAATGGCTGGTCCCGTCGCCGGATCCGGCCACCGCGGCGCACGCGGTGCTGTTTCGGCCGCCGGGCGATGGGCCGTTTCGACTGGCGCTGATCGCGCACGCCTCGACGCAGAACGTCCTGCGTCGCGCGCAAATGCCGCAGCCCGAATATCGCGCGCTGTCGGCATGGCTGGTGGCGCGGGGCTTTGCCGTGCTGGTGCCGGAGCGCCCGGGCCATGGCGCGACCGGCGGACGCTACCTCGAAGACCAGGGCGGCTGCGACGAGGCCGACTATTCCCGCTCGGGGCGCGCCACCGCGAGCGAGATCGCCGCCGCGCTGGAATATCTGCGCGGACAATCCTTCATCCGGCGCGACGGCGCGGTGATTGTCGGGCATTCGGCCGGCGCCTGGGGTGCGCTGGCGCTGGCAGGCCGGAATCCGGATGGCGTCTCGGCAATCATTGCATTCGCGCCTGGGCGCGGCGGGCGCGCCAACGACTTTCCCAACCAGGTTTGCGCGCCGCATACGCTGATCGCGGCGGCGGCCGAATTCGGCCGCGGTGCGCGCGTGCCGGTGACCTGGCTGGTGGCGGCCAACGACAGCTATTTTTCGCCCGACCTGTCGCGGCAGCTGGCCGATGCGTTTCGCGGCAGCGGCGACAAGGTGAATTTTCGCGTGCTTTCGGCGTCCGGCGGCGAGGGCCACTGGCTGGCGGAGACGGAGGCCGGCGTAAGAAGCGCGGGGCCGGAACTGGACCGCGCGCTGAAACCGTCGTTGCGAGCCAACGGGTCGCGCGAACGAGCGCCCGATGAGGCTCCGCGAAGCAATCCATAGTGCCGTCGAAGGAAAGAATGGATTGCTTCGTCGCTTCGCGCCTCGCAATGACGAGAAACACAAAGACCAGTCGCGATGACTCTCTGGCCGGACGATGACGTCATTCTCTACGACGGCGTGTGCGTATTTTGCTCGCGCTGGATCCGCTTCGTGGCGTCCCGCGATCGCGAGCGGCGGTTTCGCTTCACGGCGATTCAATCCGGTTACGGCACGCGGTTGGCGCAGGCGTTCGGCATTGACCCCAGTGATCCCGACACCAATGCCGTCATCCATGGCGGTGTCGCCTATTTCAAATCCGACGCCGCACTGACGGTGCTGTCGCAACTGCCGCGCTGGGGCTGGGTGCGCGTGTTGCGTCCAGTGCCGAAGCCGCTACGCGACGTGGCCTACAATCTCGTCGCCCGCAACCGCTACCGGATTTTCGGGAAGTATGAGGCGTGTTTCGTTCCCGATGCGGAGATGAGAGCGCGGGTGATGGATTAGCGGACGCTTTTTATTTACTTAGGATGACTTCCCCCGCCGCCCGCTCCCCGCTGTCCCTTGCCCCATGCGCGGTCGAGAAAAAATTCGCCGAGGTCGCTTCTCCGGCAAAAAACAATCGCCCGTCGACTGGCGCGGCGAGGATGGCTCGATCGCCGGCGTGGCCGGGCAGCGCATGCGAATAGGAGCCGCAGGCGAACGGGTCGTGCGCCCAGCGCGATTCCGCAAGCGGCTTTAGCTTGCGGCGATAGTCATTGCCGAGCAGGCTCGCGATCTCGTCGATGCTTTGCGCCGCCAGCGCGCCGCTGCCGGCGTCTTCCAGCGCCCGCGCGAAGCTTCCGCCGAAATAGCCTTCGATGCAGGGCTCGCCGAACGGGCGCAGGTGAAAACTGCCCATCGCGGTGCGCATGGTGGCGCCGCGCAGGTTGCCGTCCTTCGGCAGCGCGTCAGGTTCATCCAGCGCCAGCATCACCTTGTCGGCGAGGCCAAGCGGCAGGCCGCGCGCGGCGTCGACTTTTGTGGGCAGCGCGGGGTGAAAACGAATCGCCTCATCGGCGATCAGGTTGGTCGGCACCGTCACGATCACCTTGCCTGCGGTGAGCGTGCCCCGCGAGGTCTCGATCCGCATCCGCGCGCCCGAATGATCGATCAGCGTCACCTGCGTGTTCAGCGCAAGCGGGCAAAGCGCGCCATAGGCCGCCATCAGCGCGCCGTAGCCGCGCCGCACCCGCCAGTTGATCTCGGTGTCCTCGTAGGCATCCATGTCGAGGGTCGAGACACGATCCAGTTCGCAGCCGTTGATGTAGGTCGAGAGCGCATCGATCATCGGATTCCAGCGATTTCCGGGATCGAGCCAGCTGCTGGCGGCGCTGTCACGGCCGCTTTTCGCGGCTTCCTCGGCGCGGTCGTAGAAGGCGTCCAGCGCCTTGATGAAGTCCAGCCGTTCCCTGAGCGGAAAGCCAGCGTCAAAACTCTGCTCGCGCCATGGTGGACGGGTCTTGTCGATTTCGAAATGCAATTGCTCGGCGATTCCGACGAACGAATTCCTGTTCGCCGAATGCAGCCAGCCGCAACCGAGGTCGAAGGCAATGTTCGGCGCCGCCATAACGGTGTGGCCGCGACCGCCGACGCGGTCGCGCGCTTCCAGCACGAGCACCGAGAGGCCGGAGCGTTCCAGCGCGTGCGCGGCGCCGAGGCCGGCGGCGCCCGCACCGATGATGGCGACATCGACTTCGGAGGGAAGGGACATCAAGGGAGCGAATGGCGAGTGGCGAATAGCAAGCAGGGTATAGCAAACCAAATCACGCGGAAACTCCTCTACTCGCTACTCCCCATTCGCCATTCGCCTCACGCCACCGCTTCCTTGGTCTTTTCCGCGCGCTTGCGTTCGTTGGCGTCGAGGAACTTCTTGCGCAGCCGGATCGACTTCGGGGTCACCTCGACCAGTTCGTCGTCCTCGATATAGGCCAGCGCCTTTTCCAGGGTCATCCGGATCGGCGGTGTCAGGCGCACCGCTTCATCCTTCGAGGTGGTGCGGATGTTGGTGAGCTGCTTGCCCTTGAGGATATTGATCTCGAGGTCGTTCTCGCGCGTGTGCTCGCCGACGATCATGCCCTTGTAAACCTTCCAGCCCGGCTCGATCATCATCGGGCCGCGGTCTTCCAGCTTGAACATCGCGTAAGCCACCGCCTCGCCCTGGTCGTTGGAGATCAGGACGCCGTTGCGGCGGCCCTGGATGTCGCCTCTGTAGGGTGCATAATTGTGGAACAGGCGGTTCATGATGGCGGTGCCGCGGGTGTCCGTCAGCAGTTCGCCCTGATAACCGATCAGGCCGCGGGTCGGCGCGTAGAACACCAGCCTCAGCCGGTGGCCGCCGGAGGGGCGCATCTCGATCATCTCCGCCTTGCGTTCGCTCATCTTCTGCACGACGACGCCGGAATGTTCCTCGTCGACGTCGATCACGACCTCTTCGATCGGCTCCAGCCATTCGCCGGTCACGTCATCCTTCTTCAGGACGACGCGCGGCCGCGACACGCTGAGTTCAAAGCCTTCGCGGCGCATGGTTTCGATCAGGATCGCGAGCTGCAATTCGCCGCGGCCCGAGACTTCCATCGAATCGCGGTCGGCGGCCTCGGTGACGCGCAACGCGACATTGCCTTCGGCCTCGCGCAGCAGGCGATCGCGGATCATGCGGCTGGTCACCTTGTCGCCTTCGGTGCCGGCGAGCGGTGAGTTGTTGACGATGAACGACATCGACACCGTCGGCGGATCGATCGGCTGCGCCTTCAGCGGCGTATCGATCGAAGGATCGCAGAACGTATCGGCGACGGTGCCCTTGGTGAGGCCGGCAATGGCGACGATGTCGCCGGCTTCGGCCTCATCCAGCGGCGTGCGCTCGATGCCGCGGAACGCGATGATCTTGGTGATCCGCCCGGTCTCGATCAGCTTGCCGTCGCCGCCCAGCACCTTGACCGCCTGGTTGGGCTTGATGGTGCCGGAGGTGATGCGGCCGGTGATGATGCGGCCGAGATAGGGATTGGCCTCGAGGATGGTACCGATCATGCGGAACGGGCCGTCTTCGACGGTGGGCGGCGCGACGTGGCGCAGGATCAGGTCGAACAGCGGCTGCATGCCGGCATCGTGCGAACCATCCGGGGTCTCCGCCATCCAGCCCTGCTTGGCCGACCCATAGAGAATCGGAAAATCAAGCTGCTCTTCGCTGGCGTCGAGCGCCGCGAACAGATCGAACACTTCGTTGATGACTTCGGTCGGCCGTGCGTCGGGACGGTCGACCTTGTTGATGACGACGATCGGCTTCAGCCCGACCTTGAGCGCCTTCGACACGACGAACTTGGTCTGCGGCAGCGGACCTTCGGCGGCATCCACCAGCACCAGCGCGCCATCCACCATGTTGAGGATGCGCTCGACCTCGCCGCCGAAATCGGCGTGGCCCGGCGTATCGACGATGTTGATGCGGGTATCCTTCCACTGCACCGACGCCGCCTTGGCCAGAATGGTGATGCCGCGCTCGCGCTCGAGGTCGTTGGAATCCATCGCACGTTCGACCACCCGCTGGTTCTCGCGATAGGTGCCGGATTGCTGCAGCAGGCGATCGACCAGCGTGGTCTTGCCGTGGTCGACGTGGGCGATAATGGCGACGTTGCGAAGTTTCATAGCTCTTCTTCTGGTCGGACAATGGCTGGAGCGCGATCTCGCCGGAAAACCGGGACCCACTTTTCCGGATCACGCTCAAAAACCTGGAATCTCGAGGGCGCTTGGCGCCCAAAAAGGAAGCCCGGCCGAAAGGACCGGGCACACCTTGCTCGTTGCGGCGCAATATAGTCAGGAATCGCCGGAAAACAATGCGTTGTTTCGAATTTGGTTAGCTGAATTTGGTGCCAACAGCGCCAAACCAGGCTCAGCCTCAGCGGCTGTGGGCGCCTTCGGCGGGATAAACCCCGCGCAGCACTTCCTCGAAGTGGTTTTTGACGGATTCATTACACAGGCAGGACCGCATTTTCAGCGCCTCCCGGTTGCGCACCAGGATCGAACCGCGCCGGGTTTCCAGAACCCCTTCGGCCTTGAACGTCTGAATCACGCGGCTGGTATAGCTGCGGCCGACCCCGAGCAGGGTCGCCAACTGCTCGTGCGTCAGCGGCACGACGTTGTCGCCATCGGTGCGCTCCATGGCCGAGATCATCCATTTGGCGGTGCGCTGTTCGATCGAATGGATCGCATTGCAGGCGGTCGACTGGAACATCTGGGCGAGCATGCAGTCGGCGTAACGCGCGAAGACGTTGCGCAGCGTAACCGATCTGGCTTTCGCCGCGTCGAGCTTTGCGACACGCAGCCGTACGAAAGGTCCGCCGAACTTGACCATGATGCGGGTATAGGCTGGCAGATAGCCCTGGCTGACGATACCGCCGACGGCGCCCTCGCGGCCGACCAGGATGGTCTCGACGTCGCGGCCGTCCTCATTGGCGACCATGAACGACGCAAGGCTCGGTCCGCAGGGAAAATGGACGGTCTCGACATCGTCGCCGGGATTGTAAAGCAGGTCATTGGCCTTGACGGCCTCTTCGTGCACAAGGTGCGGTGCGATCAGCGCGAAGTCGGCGGCGCTGAGCCGCCGCAACAGGTTGTTGAACGGCCGTTCGATGCCGTCAGCAGCGTTTGTGCGTCGTCCTGCCATCCCGAAATACCCCTCGCGCCCTGACTCCCACCATAGCTGATCATGCCGGTTGTTGTGTGCACAAGTGCACAGACAAGGGAAGTTCGATGTGGTGGGTTCCAATATGGAAACCCGGTGACGCATGCCTGCAGGCGTCAGAGCAGGTCCGTTCCGGGCTCTGCTCGGCTTCGATCAACTTTAATCCTTGCCCTGGCGAGATCATGAAACCCGCCTCTCCCAACCGCGTGCCCGACGATGTGTTGATCGTCGAGGACGATCCCATCATCGCGATCGATTTCGAGGACACGATTCTCGGCTTCGGGGTCAAGACGGTGCGGACCGCGGGCAGCGTCGCGAAGGCGCTCGAAATGATTGCCGATCGGCCGCCGGATTTTGCCCTGCTCGATGTCGGGCTGGTCCGCGAAAAGAGTTTTGCGATTGCCGAGCGGCTGGATGCGTTGAAAATACCCTTCGTCTTCGTCACCGGATATGGCGTCGATGTCAGGCTTCCCGCAGCGCTCGCGCGCATACCGCGGCTACCCAAACCCTGTTCGACGGATGCGCTGGAAGCCATGCTGAGAAGCTTGGCGGGCAGTCCGAACGGTTGAAGCTTGGGACCTGTCGCCGGCAGGATTGTTTGATATCCTGCGACACGACGGACCATCGCCGTGTGAAGTGCCATGCCGGGGAAAAACAGAGCCAGCCTCGAACAGGTCAGGGGCTTCTTTGCGCGCATGATGGCGGCAGCCAGCGGTTCGGACGATCCGCGTATCGAGCGGGCGTTGGAACTGGTCCGCCGCGAGGCGTTTCTCGGACCCGGGCCATGGCACATCAGCGTCAACCGACGCACCGTGGAAACCCCGAGCGCCGATCCTGTCTTTCTCTATCAAAACGTGCTCGTCAGGCTCGATACGGCGAAGGGCATCAACAATGGCGAGCCTTTTCTGCATGCGGCCTGGATCGGCGCCGTGGAGCCGAAGGCCGGCGACGCGATCTGTCACATCGGCGCGGGCACCGGATATTATTCGGCCATCCTGGCGGTGCTGGCGTTGCCCGGCGGCAGCGTGAACGCATTCGAGATCGACGCGGCTCTGGCGCGCCGGGCACGCCAAAATCTTCAGCCGTTCGACAACGTATCGGTGATCGTGGGCGATGCCACCCGGCTGCCATTGCCGCCGTCGGATCTGATCTACGTCAATGCTGGCGTGATCGCGCCGCCGGCTGGCTGGCTGAGAGCGCTGCGCCCGCGGGGCCGGATGATTTTCCCCTGGCGTCCGACCGAGCTTGTCGGGCTTGCCGTCGTGATCTCGCGTACTGGCTCTGGCTTCAACGCGAAGCCCTTGATGCCGTCATGGTTCATCCCCTGCGTCGGGGCCTCCGATGCCGAGGAAAGCAAAAAGATTCCCGAGATGCGCGAGGCATGGTCGACGCGGTCGGTTTGGCTCACCTCCGACCGCGAGCCCGACGAGACCGCGGTCGCGATTTACAGGAAGCTGTGGTTTTCCTCCGCGGAGCTGCCGGCGGACGCATAGTGCGTTGCTGCCCTAACCCGGTTTGGGATCGAGCGTCGTCGACCACAGCGCCACGTCGGCGCGATCGCGCAAGGTCACCGTCATCTGACCGGTCGCGCCTTCGATCTTGACGTGACCGAAGAATTGCATGCCGGCCGATGGCGGCAGGTTCTGCTTGTCGAGGCCGGGCGCCTTGACGAATTTCACTTCGGGCCCAAAGGTGTTGTCGAGTTCGTTCGGTCCGAACGTTCCGGCATGCAACGGCCCGGAGACGAATTCCCAGAACGGATCGAAGTCCTGAAATTGCGCCTTGTCGGGGTTGTAATAGTGCGCGGCGGCGTAATGCACGTCCGCCGTCAGCCAAACGGTGTTGACAATACCGGAGGTCTTGATGAAGCGCAGGATGTCGGCGATCTCGAGTTCGCGGCCGAGCGGCGGGCCGTCACCCTGCGCGAACGCTTCCGAACCCTTTCGGTTGGCGGCGTCGTCATAGACAATCAGGCTGAGCGGCATGTCGGACGCGATCACCTTCCAGGTGGCGCGCGAGTTCAACAGTGCGCGCTTCAGCCACAGCATCTGATCCGGTCCGATGAAATAGCTGTCGGGACCGTAGTTGGTCTGCAGGTTCGGACCATTGGGGCCGCGATAGCTGCGCTCGTCCAGCATGAAGACGTCGAGATGCGGACCATAGCTGAGGGTGCGGTAGACCCGCCCCGGCTCGACGATGCTTTCGCGCATCGGATACATCTCGTGGAACGCACGCGCCGCGCGGGCGGCGAGCAGCGTGATGTCGCGCTCCTTGTAGCTGGCGGGAAGCTGCTTCGAGGCCGACCAGTTGTTGGTGACTTCGTGGTCGTCCCACTGCACGAAGATCGGCACCTCGGCGTTGAAAGCGCGCACATTATCGTCGAGGAAATTATACTTATGCGCCGCCCGGAATTCGTCGAGCGTCTCGGCGACTTTGGCTTTCTCCGGGATCGTGACGTTCTTCCAGAGCTTGCCGTCGGGCAGTTTCACCTCGGACGAAATGATGCCGTCGGCATAGATGGTGTCGCCGGAATGCAGCAGGAAATCCGGCCGGTGCTTGGCCATGGTAGCGAAGGTGACCATGCCGCCGTCGTCGGGATTGATGCCCCAGCCCTGTCCGGCGACGTCGCCGCCCCAGACGAAACTGACATCGCGCCGGTCGCTGGGCGCGGTCCGGAAGCGCCCGACCAGCGGCTCGCTGGAAATATCGGTGTGCGCGAAGTCGCGGAATCTGACCCGATAAAAGATGTCCTGGCCGCCGGGCAGATTTTCCAGCAGCATTTTCGCGGTGAAATCGCTTTCCGGCAGCGCCGCGATCGGCGGCAACGCCCGCGCATTGCCGAACGATTCGGTGGTGGCGACCTCGACCATCATCTGCGACGGCCGGTCCGCGCGCGCCCATACCACGCCGCCATCGGCGCCGACGTCGCCGGATTGCACGCCGTGGGTGATTTGCGGCCGGTCGGCGGCGCGGCTGAGATAGGGCATCGCGATGGCGCCGAGCGCGCCGGCGCCGGTCGCTGCCGCGGTGGAAAGAAAACGGCGGCGGGAAAGTCCGTGAAGAATTTTGCGGGGATTCTCGATCGTCATGCGGGCCTCCTGGATCGGCGAGCAGAATGCGCGATCACGCTGACAGACCTAGGAAGGTTATGTGACGGTTCCATTACGCAGCGGCCGCTTACATGGTTCCGCTCGCCCGGAACTGGGCGGCCGCCCGTTGCAGGTTTTGCGGGATGCTGTTCAGCAGCGCCTTGCGATCGGCCACCGCATTGTGGAATTGATCGAGCGCGATATTGAAGGCGGTCAACGCCCCTTCCGATATGGCGCCATGCTCGAAGCACTGCAGCGTATCGCGCAGGATATCGTCTGCCTCAGTCTGCATCCGGTCGAGTTCTTCGATGGAATCGCTGCGGCGCGCGGCGGCAAGCATGTCCAACAGCCGTTCGCGCAAGGTACTGTTGTTGTAACGTTCGTCTTTCTTCAGATAGCCGGCGAACCAGGCACCGGCGGAGCCCATCGCGGACACCAACATCAGCCCCCACCAGATGTAATCGCTGTAGCGATCGATGAAGGTTTTCTCCTCGCCGTCGACAAAGGCCGCAGCCCCCGGATGCACCGGGATCGCGGCATCCTTTTCGGTATCCGGGGTCTCGATTTTCGCGGCCAGCGGGAATTCCGCCATCAGCGCCTGCCGAACCGAAAACAGCTGCCGGGTGAAGGCGGCGACCGTCGATTCCGAGAGGGTTTTGCGCGCGACGATGTGGTGGGAGAAGCTGATCGTCTTGACCTCGTCGTCGGGCCGGCCGGGCGAACCGCCGAAGGCGCCGGCCGGAATTTCGGAGGCCTCGTATGCCGGATGATTTTGCGCGATCGCCTCGGCCGAATCGATCGCGAGGAAAGTCAGCGTACCGCTGTCGCGCGTCGATGCAGCGACCGCATCCGCGGTGATCTTGCTGTTGACCGGGCCGGCAGCCAGATAGGCGTCCGCCCTCTGGTTGCGGATGGCGTCCGCGGCTTCGCTGGCCGGAAACTGAACGATCTCGACCTTGCCCGGGTCTACGCCACTTTGCTGCAGGATCACCTTGAGCAAATTGACATTGGCCGGGGTGCGGCCGACGACGCCGACACGGTGTCCGGCGAGCTCCGCAATTTTGGTGATCTTCGGGTCGGCCTTCTTGCCTCTGCCCTTGCCCTTCGCCGGTGGGGGCACCCACAGCACCGCGACGTTCTTGCGCAATGTCGCAACCGCCTCCGCATCTTTCGGCACGTCGAGGTCGCCGCGGATGATGGCGAGATCGGCTTTGCCGTCGGCGAGCGCCTGGGAGCTCGCGGCGGCGCCCTCGGTCTGAATCGGACGCAAACGGATGTGACTGTGCACCTGCGTGAAGGCCTGCGTCAGAGCCTGGACCACCTTGACGTCATCGCTATTTGCCGGACCGACTGCGATCCGCAACATCTCCGGTCGCATCGCAAAGTAATAGGCCCCTGCGAGCGTGCCGGCGAGGGCGAGAATCCCCGCCAGCGTGACGAACATCGCCTTCCGATTGGCCGAGCGCGGCGACGGCTGCGCCGGCGGCTCGACCAGGTCGAACCCTCCCGTCATCGATCTGGCAAATAATCGTTTGAGGTCCAACGTCATATTGCCATATGCGGTTAGACTCACATTGTAGCAAATTTCCCGCCAAAGCGGCGTTACATCTGCGGCATGGTTACCGGCTCGGCCCTGGACCGGCTTTGCCGCAGATTTTGGCAGGGATCCCGAAGGCCCCGATCGGTGTTAGGGTAGAGCTGGTGTGAAACGGGAGGCGATCATGGCGGAGCGGCTATCGGCGGAGGCGCGAAAATCGGCCCTCAAGGGGCTATCGGAGTGGGCCGAGACGCCCGGCCGCGAGGCGATCGCGCGAACCTTCATTTTCAAGGATTTCAACGAAGCGTTCGGCTTCATGTCCCGCGCGGCCCTGGTGGCTGAAAAGCGCGATCATCACCCGGAATGGCGCAACGTTTACAAGACCGTGGAAGTGGTTCTGGCGACCCATGACGCCGGCGGCGTTACCGCGCTCGATATCGAGCTTGCCAAGGCGATGAACGCGATCGCAAAACAGCTCGGCGTGGACTGACGGCGTCCCCGCGCAATCTTGCGGCGCAGACGCGACATCCCCAGCTAGAGGGCGTGCGCCGCGGCGATTGCCCGCGGTGGCTTCAGGGAACCCAAGCGATGGTTTCAGAACATACCGTGGGTTTCGAGCCGGCCGACCGGCTGGCGCAGGACCGCGAAAGCGTGCGACGGCGTTTCTGGATCAAGCTGAAGCGGGTCGTCGCAAAACTTCCGTTCGCGGAGGATTTGCTCGCGGCGTATTATTGCGCGTTCGACAAGCAGACGCCGCGCCATGTCCAGGCGGCGCTGCTCGGCGCCATCGCCTATTTCATCCTGCCGTTCGATTTCATCCCGGACATGCTGCCGGTGCTCGGCTTCACCGACGATGCAGCCGTGCTCGCCACCGCGATCCGGATGGTCGCGACCCACATCACGCCGGAGCATCGCGAGGCGGCCCGCGCCGCGTTGAAGCGGGGAATCGGCAGCGGCGATTGAGCCGGTGCCAAAGGCGGCGATTGAAAGTTCGGGGCCGGCCCCGCCTTCCGACGATTGCAAACTCTACCGCACCTTTTGCGGCGGCCGCGGTAGCGCATGGGCTTGCTGCGCGGCCTCCCATGCCTGGAACTGCTTGAACAACGCTTCCTTGTCGGCGTCGGCGGGCAGCTTTCCCATCGCTGCATTCTGCTTCAGAAATTCGTCGAACCGGGTGCGTGCGACGGGCTCGATGCCGTGCCGGTCGAGCCATTGCTGGGCGGCGGGAAAACGTCGCCAGTCCGGAAGCGGCGCCGATAGCGAAACCTCCTTCCATTTCGGGTGGAAGGGCGGATTCTGGAAGGCGGGAAATTTCGTGAAAAACGCGTCCACGAACAGCGCGAGCTTTCGATATCGCTCGGTTTCGGGGGCCCAATTATAGGCCGCCAGCACCGCAGGCACCGCGATAGTGTCGACGACCTGTTCCTGATCGGAAATCAGGTTGGGATAGTCTTTCGCCGACAGGGTCGCCGGCAGGTAATCGCCCTGCAGCGCCTTCTCGTAGTTGACCGTCACCAAATGGAACCGATCGTCCTTGAAACTACTTACTGCCTTGTACGGCTTGCCCCCAACAACGATCACGGCGTCGATTTCGCCGGCCTTCAATTTCTCCAGCGCGATGCGCTGCTCGATATAGACGACCTTTGGCTTGAGTCCGAGCCGCTCGAACACGGTCAGCGCGGTGACGAAGGTGCCGCCGTCGGGCAGGTCGACGCTGATGGTCTTGCCATCGAGATCCCTGAGATTGTGGATCGATTTCGAAGCGATGACGTGCATCTCTTCGTTATAGAGCTTGGTCACATAGGTGAATTGCTTCTTGAGGTCTTTGGCGAAGCCTTTTTTCTCGAGATAATCGAGTGTGTCGGCGCGAACGATGCCGAGGTCGACGCCCTGAAGGAAGAGAATGTCAGCGACGCTTTGCACCGAGCCGCGGCCAACGATCGGCAGCACGCGCAGTTTGTTGCCGTCATCGAGCAACGAGGCCAGGTCGGCGCCGAACTGGACATAGGTGCCCCCGATGGTGCCGGATATCAGCGTCACCGTGTTGGCGTTCAGGCCCTGCTTGGTGGTGGTCGATCCGAGCTGGAATATCGCCTTCAGGCTCTCGCTGACCTTTGCCGGGTCATATTCGGTATTCTCGGCACGGGCCGCGAAGGCACAAACCATCATCATGGCTGACATCGCCAGCCCAACTAATCGCCGCATGGCGTCCCCTCTGTTTTGGCAAAAACTAATTCTGCATCTGAGCAAGACGCTGCTGCGCGGCCTGCGACCCGAACCGGGCTGCCTTTTGGTACCAGCCGCGCGCCGCCACCGGATCGGGCGTGATGCTTCGCGTGTCCGGCGTGCCCAGCACCACCGGATCGTAGGTCTGGGCCAGCAGCAGGGCAGCGCTGGCATCCTGCGCGTCGGCTGCGCGTGCGAGCAACAACCGGGCAGCCGCGATGTCGCCGACAGCGATCGAGTCCTTTGCCCGCTTCAGCAACGTCGCGAGTTCGTCGGCATCGATCTGTCGTACCGGCGGCGTTGCAGCGGCTGGCTGCGGCGTTGCAGCGGCTGGCTGAAGCATCTCCGGCTGATTCTGATGGGCGCTTCTCAGCGCGGCGGCAATTTCGTCGCGGGTCGGCGTGCCCATGGCGGTCGGCGCCTGAACAGCGGCGGCCGATCGAGCGGCTGGTGCCGACGGGCTGGCGGGCGTCTCGCTCGCCGCAACGCCGATCAACGAAGCCCTGGCGTTCGCAAACAGCGCGAATGGATTCGGCACCGACAGGGTCGCCAAGGCGATTGCCACCGCCGCTGCTGCAAAAATACTGATCCTGAAGATTCGCGATGCAATGAACAATCCATCCCGGGCTCTGCCGAAACCCGGCAGCTCTGTTTCTTCTTCGGCATACCCGGAGAGAAACAGGGGCACATCCTCAGGGAGAAGATCGTCTCTCGCTGCAATCGATGGATGGGCGCAAGGCGACCTAAGTTGCCCGCTGAAGTCTAGATCAACCGCCCCGACAATTCGTTCGCCGTATGAAGTGAGCCTGGTTTGCCTCTTCATGGTGATGCCTCCCGCTATGACGCAACATCAGGGCATCCCGGCTTTCAGCTTTTATCGCTCTCGAGTAACCAAGGCCCCGTTACTGAGAACGAAGATTCGCATTTTGAATCCGTCCAAAAAGCGACGATCGCCGGCACGATTTGGGAGAAATCTTGATTTCATTGCGGCAGTACCGCGCGATTTCTTGAACTACTTGGCGGAAATATGAAGAATTTTTGAAAAACTTGGCGGCAACATGCAGAATCTTTAGCAACGCGCGGAACAACCGATCGCCGCGACCGCGCGGAACCAGCACGCCGAAGCGGTGCGGGGGGGCCGGCCGGTCAAGCCGGTTGACGACAGCTGGCGTGATCTGCTTGACGGCGATCAGCGCCCCTCACGGATGCAAAATCACCTTGCCCATCGCCCGGCGGCCCGCCAGCACCTTCAACGCGTCGGCGGTTTGCGCCAGCGGGAAGGTGCGGTCGACATGCGACGAAATCTTGCCTTCCGCGGTCCATTTCACGAGCTTTTCCAGATTGGCGCGATTTTTCTCCGGATTGAGTCGCGCCCACGCGCCCCAGAACACGCCGCGGATATCGCAGCCCTTCAATAGCGCCAGATTGAGCGGCATCTTCGGAATATCGCCGGCGGCGAACCCGATCACCAGGAAGCGGCCCTCCCAGGCGATCGAACGCAAGGCCGCCTCGGCATAACTGCCGCCGACCGGATCGAAAATAATATCGGCGCCCTTGCCGCCGGTGAGCCGGCGCAAGCCTTCCTTGAGATCTTCCTTGGCGTAGTTCAGGCCGAGTTCGGCGCCGTGCGCCTTGGCGAATTCAAGCTTCTCGTCTGACGAGGCGCAGGCGATCACCTTCAGGCCCATCAGCTTGCCGAGTTCGCAAGCCGCCAGACCGGTGCCGCCGGCGGCGCCGAGTACCGCCATGGTCTCTCCGGCCTTCGGGCTGGCGCGATCCTCCAGCGCATGCAGCGCGGTGCCGTAGATGATGATGATCCCGGCGGCACGATCGAAATCCAGATTGTCGGGAATCCTGACGATCGAACTGGCCGGCAGCGCGACCTTTTCGCGGGCGCCGTTGTGGCCGCAGGAGGCCACCACGCGGTCGCCGACTTTCAAATCGGTGACGCCGGCGCCGACGCTTTCGATCACGCCCGCAACTTCGGCGGCCGGCGAAAACGGAAACGGCGGCTTGATCTGGTATTTGCCCTGGATCATCAGGAGGTCAAAGAAATTCAGCGCCGCGGATTTGATCGCGATCACGGCCTCGCCGGGCCCCGCGACGGGATCGGGCACGTCAGCCAGCACGAGATCGTCGGGGCCGCAATATTGCGAGCAGAGAATGGCTTTCATGGGCACACCTGAATTTCGGACGCAGAAATGACGTAGGTTGCTTCATGCCGGATTTGAAGCCGGGCTACAATCTGATTCGCAGGCGCGGGGAGACCGTCATCCCGGGGCGTGCGCAAGCGCGAACCCGGAACCTCGAGATGATCAGGATCGACAATCCCGGGATTCCGGATCCAGCGCTACGCGCTGGCCCGGAATGACGGCGCGAAATGAGACGGGGAGAAAACGATGTTTGAAAAAGGCCTGCTCAAGGAAAAGCGGATACTGGTCACCGGCGGTGGCTCCGGGCTTGGCGCCGCGATGGGGCGCCGCTTCGTCGCGCTTGGCGCCGAACTGATCATCTGCGGCCGCCGGCTCGAATTGCTGGAAACCACCGCCGCGCAGATACGCGCCGATCTCGGCGGCAAGGTCACCGCGATCCGATGCGATATTCGCGACGGCGCTGATGTCGATGCCATGATGGATGCGGTCTGGCGCGAGGCGCCGCTCGACGTGCTCGTCAACAACGCCGCCGCGACCTTCATCGCGCAGACCGAGCAACTGTCGTTCCGCGCCGCGGACGCGATTCTGGCGCCGACGCTGCACGGCGCAATGTACTGCACGCTCGCGGCGGGCAAGCGCTGGATCGACGCGGGACATAAGGGCGTGGTGCTGAGCATCCTCTCGACCTCGACCATTACCGGCCGCGCTTTCACAGTACCCTCTGCGATGGCGAAATCAGCCGTTCTCGCGATGACCAAAAGCCTCGCGGTGGAATGGGGACCGAAGGGCATCCGGACGGTAGCGATCGCCCCCGGCGCGTTTCCGACCGCCGGCGCCTCGGGCCAGCTTCGGCCAGAGGGGCGCGACCAGGGATGGACCTCGAGAAATCCGCTCGGCCGCGCCGGCGAACACAGCGAACTTGCCGATCTGGCGAGTTTCCTGATTTCCGATTCTGCCGGTTACATCAATGGCGAGATGGTGGTGCAGGATGGCGGCGCGCATTTGCGCAGTTCCGGCGCCGAGGATCTGCTGCAGTGGACCGACGCGCAGTGGGAAAAGCATCGGTCGGCGCGGTCGAAAAGCCAGGGATGAACGGCGCGTCAGGACACGTCGGCGTTTCGTGGCTGTGCCCATTCCGAGCTTCGTAACTGCCTTCCCAAAAAGGCATTTCCCGGCTATCCATCGGCCCCCGTGACGGCCGATGTCGGGCCATCTTCCAGTCACAATAATGGGGGAACCAGAATTGGTGATGTCCGTGCAACGAAAGCTGACAGCCCTGGTTGCGAGTGCGCTGATGTGCGGGGCAGCAAACCTTGCGCAGGCGCAGACCACCCCGGCGCCGAAAGCCGCCAAGAGTACGGCCAAGCCTGCGGTGGCCAAGCCGGAAACCAAGCCCGCTGTTACAGGAGGCGCGGAGCCGACGCTGATCGGGCAGTTCGGCACCTGGGGGGCCTATACCGCGACGCCGAACGGCAAGAAGGTCTGCTTTGCGCTCGCAAAACCCGCCTCGTCGAAAACCAATCCGCCGAATCGTCCGCGCGATCCGGCCTACGCCTTCGTCTCCACCCGTCCGGCGGAGAAAGTGACCAACGAAGTCTCGGTCATGATCGGCTACACCCTGAAGCCGGGCTCGGAATCGACGCTCGAGGTCGGCGGTGCTTCCTACGCGATGTACACCCAGGGCGACGGCCTCTGGATCAAGAACGCCGCCGAGGAAGAGCGGATGGTCGACGCCATGCGCAAGGCCCCGGACGTGATCGTTAAGGGGGTGTCGACAAAGGGCACCGAGACCACGGATACGTTCTCGCTGAAGGGGCTTTCCCAGGCGCTCGACCGGCTGGCGCAGGATTGCCGGCGCTAACCCGGTCGCAATTGCGTTGTCGGTTGCTATATAAGGCTTTCCGGAAGCAGGCCGATCCCGGCCGTCAGCTAGCGAATGTTTTGGTCGTCATGGCCGGGTAAAAGCGCGAGGCGCGTCGTCGCGCCGGACGTCCCGCCATCTACGTCTTGACCGGCCGCCAAAAAGACGTGGATGCCCGGCACAAGGCCGGCCATGACGTCTCACAGAGATGCCAAGTGATGCAGACGACCATCGAAACGCCCAATGCGCAGGCGCCCCTGGAAAAGATCGCGCTCGAAACCTACGTGCCGCCGGCCAAGCCCTCATTGGTAGGACTGTCGCGCGCGGAGATCGCGGACCAACTCGGCGCCATCGGCGTGGCGCCGGCGCAGCGCAAGATGCGCGTGCAGCAGCTGTGGCACTGGATCTATGTTCGCGGCGCGCGGAATTTCGCCGAGATGACCAGCATTTCCAAGGAAATGCGCGGCGAACTCGAAGCGCACTTCACGGTCGCGCGCCCCGAGGTGGTGGCGGAGCAGATTTCCAGCGACGGCACCCGCAAATGGCTGTTGCGATTGCCGAGCGGCGACAAGATCGAGAAGGCGCATGAAGTCGAGTGCGTCTATATTCCGGAAACCGACCGCGGCACGCTGTGCGTTTCCTCGCAGGTCGGCTGCACGCTGAACTGCTCGTTCTGCCACACCGGCACGCAGCGGCTGGTACGCAATCTGACCGCGGGTGAAATCGTCGGCCAGATCATGGTGGCGCGCGATCGTCTCAACGACTGGGCCGACCGCGTCACCCCGACCGGCAGCCGCCTCGTCACCAATGTGGTGATGATGGGCATGGGCGAGCCCCTGTATAATTTCGAGGCGGTGCGCGATGCGCTGCTGATCGTCGCCGACAATGAGGGCATCGGCATTTCCCGCCGCCGCATCACGCTGTCGACCTCGGGCGTGGTGCCGAACATCATCCGGACCGGCGATGAGATCGGCGTCATGCTGGCGATATCGCTGCATGCGGTGCGCGACGAATTGCGCAACGAACTGGTGCCGCTGAACCGGAAATATCCGATTGCGGAATTGTTGCAGGCCTGCCGCGATTATCCGGGATCGTCGAACGCGCGGCGGATTACTTTCGAATATGTGATGCTGAAAGGCGTCAACGATTCACTCGACGACGCAAAGTTGCTGGTGAAGATGCTGAAGGGCATTCCGGCCAAGATCAATCTGATTCCGTTCAATCCGTGGCCGGGCACGACTTACGAATGTTCGGACTGGGATCAGATCGAAAAGTTCTCGGAATATGTCTTCAACGCAGGTTACTCCTCGCCGGTGCGCACACCGCGCGGCCGTGACATTCTGGCCGCCTGCGGCCAACTCAAATCCGAAACCGAGAAACTGTCGGTGCGCGAGCGGCAGGCACTGCGCGCCATGGCGATGACGGACTAGGCGAACCATCCAATTTAGGCGTCATGGCCGGGCTTGTCCCGGCCATCCACGTCTTTGAATGATTTCGGCGAGGCAAGACGTGGATGCCGGCACAGGGGCGGGCATGACGGTGGAGGGGTTGGTGCCATTGTTATCTGACGACGGACTCGCTCGGTGGCGCTGATCGGCCGGCTGTTCGTAATTCTGTTCGGATTTCTCGCCGCCAGTCTGGTGGCGGGAATGATCGTGGTCGGCGCGGTGCTGTTTCCGGAATTCAGCGATCTCGGCAGCGGTCCGATCGATCCGGGCGCGCTCGAAGTCGTAGTGGGCTTCGGCTTCATCTTCATCAGCGGCTTTGCGCTATTGCCGGCGATGATCGTGGCCGCAATTACCGAAGCGTTTTATATCAGGGGGGCGCTGACCTACGCGGTCGGCGGCGGTGTCGTCGGCCTCGCATGCTATCTCGGCCTGGTCCCGTTCGATCCCGCGACTCTGCGCTTCGAGGGCATCGTTCGGCGCCATCTCGAAATCATGACCGGCGCGGGGATCGTTGCGGGTGTCGTCTACTGGATGATCGCAGGCCGCAATGCCGGGGCGTGGCGCGAACCGCGGCCGCCGCGGCCGCCGCGGCCGCCGCTGCCCCCGCTGCCGTCGCATTCGCCGCCGCCTTCTGCGCCGCCACAATCGCCACCGTCGTCGTGATTGCGTTTCACCCTCCCCCTCCGGGGGAGGGTGAAGAAAAGCGCGTCTCGTCAAGCCTTTTCATACCCAATCTCCTCGGCTAAACCCCGCGCCATGAACCGGACCGGACTTTTCATCGCGCTGGGCCTGGCGCTTGTGATCGGATTGCTGTTCGGGATCTATCCCGAACTCGATCTGAAGCTTGCCGCCGTGTTTTACGATGCATCGACCAGGTCGTTTCCGGTCAAGCTCAACACCATCGCCGCGATCGCGCGCGACGGCGCGATGTGGATCTCGTGGGGATTTGCGCTGCCGGCGCTTGTCGCGCTGCTGGTAAAGCTGGTGCGGCCGGATCGTCCGCTGCTGATGTCAGGGCGCGCGATCATGTTTCTGCTGGTCACCCTGATTCTTTCCGCCGGCATTCTCACCAATCTCACCTTCAAGAGCTATTGGGGCCGGCCGCGCCCGGTGGTGGTGACGCAGTTCAACGGACCGCAGGAATTCGTACCCTGGTGGGACCCGCGCGGAAGCTGCGCGCGCAACTGCTCGTTCTTCTCCGGCGAAGGTGCCACCGCGTTCTGGACCTACGCGCCCGCCGCACTGACCCCGCCGGCGTGGCGGCCGCTGGCCTATGCCGCCGCCACCCTGTTCGGGGTCATGACCAGCGTGCTCAGGATGGCATTCGGCGGCCACTTCTTCACCGACGTCGCCGCCGCGGGGCTGGTGACGTTTCTGGTGATCTGGCTGGCCTATGGCTACATCTACCGCTGGCCGTCGACCCGGCTCTCCGACGAAAGCATCGATGCCGCGCTGACGCGACTGGCCTGGCCGGCGTATCGCTTTTTGCAAAAGTGGCGCGGTCGCGATGTGGGCCCAAGTCCGTCGGTGTGAGCGACTTCATAACGCCAGCCGCCATTAAACACGTGCCCATCAGCGCGAAATTTGTTATTCGCGCACTCAAGCCACGAGCGGCATTGGAAATTTCGACCGATTGGAAGTTTGATGAGCACGATCCTGAAAAGCCTGCCCAAAGGGGAAAAAGTCGGCATCGCCTTCTCGGGGGGGCTCGACACCAGCGCGGCGCTGCTGTGGATGAAGCAAAAAGGCGCTCGCGTCTTTGCCTATACCGCCAACCTCGGCCAGCCTGACGAGGCCGACTACAACGAGATTCCGCGCAAGGCTTTAGAGTACGGCGCCGAAAAAGCCCGACTCGTGGACTGCCGCACGCAATTGGTGCACGAAGGTATTGCCGCCGTCCAATCCGGCGCCTTCCACATCTCTACCGGCGGCATCACCTACTTCAACACCACGCCACTCGGCCGCGCCGTGACCGGCACGATGCTGGTCGCGGCAATGAAGGAGGACGGCGTCAACATCTGGGGCGACGGATCCACCTTCAAGGGCAACGATATCGAGCGCTTCTACCGTTACGGCCTGCTGACCAATCCGAGCCTCAAAATCTACAAGCCTTGGCTCGACCAGCAGTTCATCGACGAACTGGGCGGCCGCGCGGAAATGTCGGCGTTTCTGACGGCCAATGGATTCGGCTACAAGATGAGCGCCGAAAAGGCTTATTCGACCGACAGCAACATCCTGGGCGCAACCCACGAGGCCAAGGATCTTGAGCAGTTGGACAGCGGCATCAAGATCGTCAATCCCATCATGGGGGTGCCGTTTTGGCGCGACGACTGTAGCGTTGGGGCCGAAAAGGTTGCCGTGCGTTTTGCGGAGGGCCAGCCCGTCGCGCTGAACGGCCAGACGTTCGCCGATCCGGTCGCGCTGTTCCTTGAGGCTAACGCCATCGGAGGTCGACATGGCCTTGGCATGAGCGACCAGATCGAGAACCGGATCATCGAGGCAAAGAGCCGCGGTATCTACGAAGCCCCTGGCATGGCGCTGCTGCACATCGCCTACGAACGCCTGATCACCGGCATTCACAACGAAGACACCATCGAGCAATACCGGACCAGCGGCATGCGCCTTGGCCGATTGCTCTACCAGGGGCGGTGGTTCGATTCTCAAGCCTTGATGCTGCGAGAAACCGCCCAGCGCTGGGTGGCTCGTGCGGTTACCGGCGAGGTGACGCTCGAGTTGCGTCGCGGCAACGACTACTCGTTCTTGAACACCGAGAGCCCCAACCTGACCTATCAGCCGGAGCGGCTGAGCATGGAAAAGGTGGAGGATGCGGCGTTCACGCCAGCCGACCGTATCGGCCAGCTGACAATGCGCAACCTCGATATCACCGATACCCGCGCCAAGCTGAATCTCTATGCAGAGACAGGCTTGCTATCCAGCGGGGAAGGCTCCCCGATCTTCAAACTCGACAGCGACAAGAGCTGAAACGCGAACGCCGGGACGACGAAATGTTCGCGTCCTGAAACGAAAAATGGCCGGGATTGCTCCCGGCCATTTTCATTTTGGAGTGCTCGCCTCAGCGCGGCGGCGCGATGCCGGGGGGCGGGGGCGGCAGCGACGCCGTTCCGCCGTTGAGCAAGGGCGTGATGCGGCGGATGGTGACGCGCCGGTTGATGCGGCTCGGCCCTGGGGTCTGTTCTTTCAGATATTGCGCACCGTAGCCTTGCGAGGTCAGGTTTTCCGCAGGCACGCCGAACTGCTGCGTCAGCAGCTCGGCCGCGGATTCGGCGCGCCGATCCGACAGCGAGAGGTTGTCGACGTCGTTTCCGACCGCGTCGGTGTGACCCTCGATCAGGAACACCTCGCGCGGATTGCGCGTGATTGCCCGATTGAGCCCGTCCGCGATTCCCTGCAGCTTTGCGGCCTGGTCGGGTGGAATCTCCCACGATCCGGTTTCGAAGTTGATGCTGTTGAGGTCGATGCTCGGCATCAACGCTCGCACCGACGGGCTGTAACGGATTTCGTCGAGTGAGTAGCGCCGGTCGATTCCTTGTACCGGCGGCGCCTCCATGGTGTCGTAAATCAGATCCGGCGGCGCGTCGTCGGCTTCGACGATGTAGCGGTTATAGGGAATGCCGATCACCGGCGGCGGCAGGTCGACATAGAAACCGCCGACCGCGCGAGGATCGCGATAGGTATTGTCGATGATGATGATCTCGCGGCCCTGCTGATCCCGGCGAACCCGGCGCATCAACTGGCCGTCGCGTCCGACGCTGGTGATGATCTGGCTGCCGTCGGGCCGAACCACGATGGTCTGGGTCTCGCCGCCGACCTGCCGGGTCTGGATGTCGCGTGCGCCGAAACGGAATCGGTCTTCCTCGTTGTGACGGATGAACGATTGGCCGCTGGGATCGACCACGATGACCCGGCCGGGTTCGGTGAAGACCTTGCGACCGCCCTGGTCGCTCTCGTGGCGGTCGCCGCGGAAATCTTCCATGCGCCGCGGTCCCTGCGCGGCTGCGCCCGGCGCGATCGGAGTCATGGCTTGAGCCTGCGGCGGGGCGGCCGGAATCGGCGCGGTGACCGTCGGCGGTGCGCGACGGGCCAGCGGGCCGCCTCCCGGCGGCAACGCGGTCTGACCTCCCCCCGGTGTTGGAGCAGCATTCGGCGCGGCCGGAGCGGCGTTCGGAGCTGCATTGACGGGCGAGCCGGTACGCGGCGCTGCAGACGGCGGTACACCCGCGCCTGCGGCGGGCGGTGCCCCCGGCGCCGGCCTTTGCTGAGGCTGCATGGCAGGCCCGGCGTTTGGCGGGCCCGGCGGCTTCGGTGGCACAGGCGACGGCGCTGCCGTCGGCGGAGCCGGTGGGGCAGGACGCTGCGGCGGGGCTGCGGTGGGCGGCGCAGGGTGTGGCGGAGGCGCTGCAGCGGGCGGCGGCGCGACGGGATGCGGCGGCGGAGCCGCTGCGGGAGGTGGCGGCGCGGGGCGTGCCGGGGGAGCCGCGGCAGGTGGCGGCGGCGCAGGACGTGCGGGAGGCGCCGCAGCCGGCGGTGCGGGCCGGGGAGGTGCCGCGGCCGGGGGTGCGGGCCGCGGAGCTGGTGCGGCCGGAGGAGGCGCGGGGCGCGGCGGTGCGGCCGCGGGCGGTGCCGGGCGCGGCGGTGCGGCCGCGGGCGGTGCCGGGCGCGCGGGCGGCGCTCCCTTCGGCGGCTGCTTCGGCTTTCCATCGGGACCGAGTTCTTCCTTCGCCTGTGCCACAACAAGCGGCGCGGACTGTGCGTGCGAAAGAGTGCTTCCAAATTGCATCGTGGTCAGAGTCGTGGTGGCGAGCAGTACGAGACGAAGTCTTGTCATGATGATGGGGGTCCCCGAGAAATGTTTGGCAACAAGGTCTGGCGATCAACGAATAAGCGTTAGGCCGCAATGTGGCGGCCTTCAAAAGCAGATTTGGTTTTATTTCTGAACATGCAAAGTCCTGATGCGCAATTGTTCATTGCGCATTCAGGCGGTTGTTTCAAACCGTAGTTTCACATTGTCCCCCGCGGGATCTCCGGCATGCCCGGATTCAGATCCGTTCCACCAGCGATTCCGGCATCGGTCGCCGGCGTGGCCGGCGGTGCTTCCGGTCCTCGCACCGGCAGTTCGTCGGGCGCGCGGCCCGGCAATTCCTCGGGCCTCGGCGGTTCACCGGGCTCGTGCATTGGCGGCGGTATCTCGGGCCTCGGATTTCCCGGCGGATCTTCCTGTGGCGGCTCCGAAGGCTGTCCGGGCTTGATCGGCGGGTCCTCTTGCGGCTCGATCGGCATTTCGCTCTTTCCGGGATTTCAATCCGGTGCGTCAACGGCGCGATGGCGGCAATGTTCCCCGGCGGATACTCTATGCGCGCACCAACAGCGAGTTGCTGCGGGTCCTGCCGGTTTCGGCGTAGCCGCGCGCGCGCATATCTGCAATGCAATCGTCTCGCCATTCGTTCCGCGACAGATGCTCGATCACCACCGCGCGCGGCCACAGCGATTGCGGCGATTCCTTGAAGAAACCGGTCAGAACGCGGTCCTCAAAACCCTCGACGTCGATCTTCAGCGCATCGACGCGTGACACCGAGGCATCGTGGAGAATGCGCTGCAGCCGCAACGACGGCACCCTGATGGCCTTGCCCGAGCGTTCGCCTGACACGACGTGGCTTGCGCCGAGATTGTCGCCGTCGGTTTCGATCAACAGCTCGCCGTCGGAGGGGCCGGCCGCAGCGGCGACAAGCGTAACCTGTGTGGTGTCGGACGCGGCGCGGTTGAACGCGAGCCGCGCGTGCGTCACCGGATGCGGCTCGATCGCGATCACTCTTCCGCTTGCGCCGACCTGACGCGCCAGCACCATGGCGTAGGTGCCGACATTGGCCCCGACATCGACGAACACGCCCCCGGGGGGCGTATGCGCGCGCAGAAAATCCAGCTCCTCGAGATTGTAATCGGGATTGAACAAGGCACCGCGCTCGGTGGCGCTGGCCTGATGATAGAACCGAAATGCAGCGCCCTGATACCGGACATCGACTGGACCCGCGCGCAACAGATTGACCAGCCGCGACAACATCGGGCGGAACGCACCGCGCTTCAGCCGCGAACGTTGCGCCAGCCCGATGATGGCGCGCTGCGCGGGCGTAGGCGCGAACGCCCCGAACGGAGGCGCCGCCGGATCGTTGGCCGCGGCGATGCCGGGAGGCAATGTCGGTGTCGTCAAAAAGTCCTCGTCGAAGGCTTGCGGCAGCGGCGCATGCATAGCCCAGTTTGCGCGCAACTCCAACGGCCGGCCGCGCGCTTGACCCGCCTCCGTTGGGGCGCCGTTCTATTCCTGACGCCGCGCGCCAAACCGCCACCATTCCGAACCAGGCTGCAAATCTCAAGCTTGGACAGACAGGTCTGACGGGAGAGTTGATTGGCAATCGCCAGCCACTATTTCCTTGCAACGGGAGTGACAAAAGATGGGTCCACCGGTCACTGATTTCATCGCGACGGAGGCGCGTTTTGGCGCGGGGAATTACGCGCCGCTCGGCGTCGTGCTGTCGCGCGGCGAGGGCGTCTGGGTGTGGGATACGCAAGGCAACCGTTATCTCGATTGCCTCTCCGCCTATTCGGCGGTCAACCAGGGCCACTGCCATCCGAAGATCTTGGCCGCCATGGTGGAACAGGCGGGCAGGCTGACGTTGACCTCCCGCGCCTTCCACAACGACCAGCTAGCGCTGTTCTACCAGGAGATCGCGGCGTTGACCGGCTCCCACAAGGTGCTGCCGATGAACAGCGGCGCCGAGGCGGTGGAGAGCGCGATCAAGTCCGTGCGCAAATGGGGCTACGAGGTGAAGGGCGTGCCGGATGGCCAAGCCGAGATCATCGTCTGCGCCGATAACTTCCACGGACGCACCCTCGCTATCGTCGGCTTCAGCACCGACGCGGCGGCGCGCGGTCATTTCGGGCCGTTCGCGCCGGGCTTCCGGATCATCCCCTTCGGCGACGCCAGGGCGCTGGAAGAGGCGATCACGCCGAACACCGTCGCCTTCCTGGTCGAGCCGATTCAGGGGGAGGCCGGCGTCATCATTCCTCCATCAGGCTATTTCACCGCTGTACGCGAGCTCTGCACCGCGCATGACGTGATGCTGATCCTCGACGAGATCCAGACCGGGCTCGGCCGCACCGGCAAGCTGCTCGCGGAGCAGCATGAAGGCATCGAGGCCGACGTGACGTTACTCGGCAAGGCGTTGTCCGGTGGTTTCTATCCGGTGTCGGCCGTGCTTTCGAACAACGCGGTGCTCGGCACCCTGAAACCCGGCCAGCACGGCTCGACCTTCGGCGGCAACCCGCTCGCCTGTGCGGTGGCGCGGGCAGCGCTGCGCGCGCTGGTCGAGGAGGGCATGATCGAGAACGCGGCCGTCCAGGGCGCGCGCTTCCTCGCCGGCCTCGCGAACATTCGTACCAACACGATCCGGGAGGTGCGCGGACGCGGGTTGATGCTGGCGGTCAAGCTTCACCCGGAAGCGGGCGAAGCACGTCGCTACTGTGAAGCGCTGCAGGGCACGGGTATCCTTGCCAAGGATACCCACCAACATACCATTCGCATCGCCCCGCCGCTCGTGATTACCAGCGATCAGGTCGACTGGGCACTGGAGCGGATCGAAGCCACCTTGAGACAGGATTTCTCGTAGCGGCGATGTCCGCGGCGGTCGTCTCCGCCAGCAGGCGCAATACCACGCCTTCGACCGCGTCGTGACGCCGGTCAGGCCACGTTCCTGCGGCAGCGTGGCAGCCGTCTGGCTCTCGGCACGATCGCGGGCGATATCTGAGGTGCGGGCATGCTACGAGATCGCAAGGATCTCAAGTTCTTGACCGGATGCACCGACGACATCCCCAACGGCTTTGCCCATCAGAAGCCTTGCTACCGGGGATACGAAGGAAATAGACCCGGCCTTGGGGTCCGCTTCATCCTCTCCCACGATACGATATTTCTGTACGCGCCCATCGTCGCGCCTGAAGGTCACCGTGCTGCCAAAGGCAACAGTGTCAGTTGACGCCGGGTCGGGGATGACCTGAGCCGTCCGAACTCTGGCCGCAAAGTAGCGCGCATCACGCAATGGGGTTGCTGCTTGCCGCCGCCGTTCATTCACGTCTTCGATCTTCTGCGCCGTCTCGTACGCCTCGCGAGCCTGGTGGAGTTGAAATTCCAGAGACGTCAATCCCGCTTGCGTAACAAAGTTCGGGTGAGGTGAAACCGGGCGGTCGGGCAGCAGCGTCTCCGACGCTGTTTCGGCACTGTCTTCCTTGGTGAAGGCAACGCTCAACTCGGACTCCTTTTAACTCAGATATGGTCAGTCGCTCGTCAGCGCCACCCCAGGGCCGGAGCGACGTGGGTCAGAATCGCTTCGACCACATGCGCGTTGTAGGCAACGCCCAATTGGTTGGGGACGGTCAGCAGCAGCGTGTCGGCCTCGACAATAGCTTCGTCCATCCTGAGCTGCTCGATGAGTATATCCGGCTCGGCGGCATAACTACGGCCGAAGATCGCCCGGGTGTTCTCGTCGATGAATCCGATCTGGTCGTTATCTTCGCGCCCGCGCCCGAAATAGGTGCGATCACGATCGTCCATCAGCGCGAAGATGCTGCGGCTGACTGAGACCCGCGGCTCGCGGGCATGGCCCGCCTCCTTCCAGGCGGCGCGGTAGGCCCGGATCTGGGCAGCCTGCTGGACATGGAAGGCCTCGCCCGTTTCGTCGTTCTTGAGGGTCGAGCTCTGCAGGTTCATCCCGAGTTTTGCTGCCCAGATCGCCGTGGCGTTCGAACTGGCGCCCCACCAAATCCGGTCGCGCAGGCCGTCGGAATGGGGTTCCAGACGCAGCAGCCCGGGCGGATTTGGAAACATGGGTCGCGGATTGGGCCGGGCGAAGCCTTCACCGCGCAGCAGATCGAAGAAGACCTTCGCATGACGCCGCCCCATGTCGGCGTCATTTTCGCCCTCAGCCGGCTGATAACCGAAATATCGCCAGCCATCGATCACCTGCTCGGGCGACCCTCTGCTGATGCCTAGCTGCAGCCGCTGGCCGGCGATGAGATCGGCGGCCCCGGCGTCCTCGGCCATGTAGAACGGGTTCTCGTAGCGCATGTCGATCACAGCCGTGCCGATCTCGATGCGGCTGGTCTTCGCGCCGACGGCCGCCAGCAGCGGGAAAGGCGAGGCAAGCTGGCGGGCGAAGTGATGGACGCGAAAATAGGCCCCGTCCGCGCCCAATTCCTCGGCGGCAACGGCCAGGTCGATGGATTGCAGGAGCGTGTCCGCCGCCGAGCGGGTCTGTGATTGCGACGAGGGCGTCCAGTGCCCGAATGAGAGGAAGCCGATCTTCTTCATGCGGGCAACCTATTGCTATCCGGGTTGGTTTGCGACCGTCGTCGTGCTGTCCCGTGCGGATTTCCGGGCCACGCCACCTAAGACGGTTGTCATCGTAGGTGTTGTGAGGATGCCGAGGATCAAGCTCGCCGACGAAGCCTGCGCCCTTCAGCAAAAGCTCATCGTTGAGCCGCCTAATCGCGTCGAGCGCGCATGTTGAGCATCGAACAAGTCTCAGCCTGAACAAAGAACATTATTGTTCAGGAAGAACTATATTGTCCAAGAACAGCTATTCTAAGAACAGTTATATTGTCTCCAGACACTTCGCTATTACAGCGAAGCGCTACATCTGCCGCTCGACCATCTTGAACTTGAGTTCGGCAATCGCCTCGGAAGGATTGAGACCCTTCGGGCAGGCCTTGGCGCAGTTCATGATGGTGTGGCAGCGATAGAGCCGGAACGGGTCTTCGAGATTGTCGAGCCGCTCGCCGGTAGCTTCGTCGCGGCTGTCCTTGACCCAGCGGGTCGCCTGCAGCAGTGCGGCGGGTCCGAGGAAACGGTCGCTGGTCCACCAATAGCTCGGGCATGAGGTCGAGCAGCAGGCGCAGAGAATGCATTCGTAGAGGCCGTCGAGTTTTTCGCGGTCCTCGTGGCTCTGCCGCCATTCCTTTTGCGGCGTCGGCGAGGTGGTCTTCAGCCACGGCTCGATCGAGGCATATTGCGCGTAGAAATTGGTGAGGTCGGGCACCAGGTCCTTTACCACCGGCTGATGCGGCAGCGGATTGATCTTCACCGCGCCGCCCGAGGCCACATCGTGCATCGACTTGGTGCAGGCCAGCGTGTTCTGGCCGTCGATATTCATGGCGCAGGAGCCGCAGACGCCTTCGCGGCAGGAGCGGCGGAACGTCAGCGTCGGGTCGATGTGGTTCTTGATCCAGATCAGCCCGTCCAGCACCATCGGGCCGCAATCATTGGTGTCGATGTAATAAGTATCGACGCTGGGATTTTTGCCGTCGTCCGGATTCCAGCGATAGACCCTGAATTCGCGCGTCTCGGTCGCGGCAGCCGGCTTCGGCCAGGTCTTGCCGCCGCTGATCCTTGAATTTTTCGGCAGTGCGAATTCAACCATTTGTCTTGCCCTTGCGGTTCACCCCGTCGTCGCCGGCCGTGAGCCGGCAATTCATCTGGCGAACAAGGATGGATGCGCGGGGTCGAGCCCGCGCATGATGAGGTAGGCTCAGTATACCCGCGCTTTCGGCGGGATGTACTGAACGTCATTGGTCATGGTGTAGTCGTGCACCGGGCGATAATCGATGGAGGTTTCGCCGCCCCCGTCGATCCACGCCAGCGTGTGCTTCATCCAGTTCTTGTCGTCGCGATTGGGAAAATCCTCGCGCGCGTGCGCGCCGCGGCTTTCCGAGCGGTTCACCGCGGAATCCATCGTCACCACCGCCTGCACGATCAGATTGTCGAACTCCAGCGTTTCGACCAGGTCCGAATTCCAGGTCAGCGAGCGGTCGGTCACCGAGATGTCGCTGATGCCGCCATGCACCTTGTGAATCAGGTTGTGGCCTTCGTTCAGCACCTCGCCGGTGCGGAACACCGCGCAATTGTTCTGCATCACATGCTGCATGCTGTCGCGGAGTTTTGCGGTCGGCGTGCCGCCTGAGGCGTAGCGGTAATGGTCGAGGCGCCCGAGAGCCTTGTCGGCCGAACCCGCCGGCAGTTCCGGCTGACTGCCGTTCGGCGTCAGCTTTTCGGCGCAGCGCAGTGCCGCGGCGCGGCCGAAAACCACGAGATCGATCAGCGAATTGGAGCCGAGCCGGTTGGCGCCATGCACCGAGACGCAGGCGGCTTCGCCGAGCGCCATCAGGCCGGGCACGATGGCGTTGTCGTCGCCGTCTTTCTTGGTCAGCACTTCGCCATGAAAATTGGTGGGAATGCCGCCCATGTTGTAGTGCACCGTCGGCGTGATCGGGATCGGCTCGCGGGTGACGTCGACATTGGCAAAGATCTTGGCCGACTCGGAAATGCCCGGCAGACGCTCCTGCAGCACCTTCGGATCGAGATGATCGAGATGCAGGAAGATGTGGTCCTTCTTCTTGCCGACGCCGCGGCCTTCGCGGATCTCGATGGTCATCGCGCGCGACACGACATCGCGTGATGCGAGGTCCTTCGCCGACGGCGCGTAGCGCTCCATGAAGCGCTCGCCTTCCGAATTGACGAGATAGCCGCCTTCGCCGCGCGCGCCCTCGGTGACGAGGCATCCCGAACCGTAAATCCCTGTCGGGTGGAACTGGACGAACTCCATGTCCTGCAGCGGCAGACCGGCGCGCAGCGCCATCGCGCCGCCGTCACCGGTGCAGGTGTGCGCCGAGGTGCAGGAGGCGTAGGCGCGGCCATAGCCCCCGGTCGCAAGGATCGTGGTCTGGGCGCGGAAACGATGCAGCGTGCCGTCGTCGAGTTTCAGCGCGATCACGCCACGGCAAGTCCCCTGGTCGTCCATGATCAGGTCGATGGCGAAAAACTCGATGTAGAATTCCGCGGCGTGGCGCAGCGCCTGGCCGTACATGGTGTGCAGCATGGCATGGCCGGTGCGATCGGCGGCGGCGCAGGTGCGCTGCGCCTGACCCTTGCCGTAATCCAGCGTCATGCCGCCGAACGGCCGCTGATAGATCTTGCCGTCTTCGGTGCGCGAGAACGGCACGCCCCAATGTTCGAGCTCGTAGACCGCTTCGGGCGCGTTGCGCACCATATATTCGATGGCGTCCTGATCCCCCAGCCAGTCCGACCCCTTGACGGTGTCGTACATATGCCAGCGCCAGTTGTCCTCGTGCATGTTGCCGAGTGCCGCCGAGATGCCGCCCTGGGCTGCGACCGTATGCGAGCGGGTCGGAAATACCTTGGTGATGCAGGCGGTGCGCAGGCCGGCCTCGCTGCAGCCGACCACGGCGCGCAGACCGGCGCCGCCGGCGCCGACCACGACGACGTCGTAGGTATGGTCCTCAATCGGATAGGCATGGCCACTGGTGGCGGCAGCGCCGCTGCCCTTGCCATTTCCGCCTCCGGCCATGGGTTACACTCCAGATGACAGTTTGAGAATGGCGTAGATCGAGATCAACGCCACCGCGACCGAGAAGAAATTGTTCGCCATGATGACGGCGAGCTTCAGTTTTTCGTTTCGCACATAGTCCTCGATTACCACCTGCATGCCGATCTTCATGTGCCAGGCGCTGGCGACGATGAACAGCAGCAGGACGATGGCGACCAGCGGCGAACCCAGGATTTGCGCGGCGCCGGCCTGGTTGCGGCCCAGCAGCATCATCACCACCACGATGACCGGCACCATCAGCAGCACCATCGCCACCGCGGTGAGGCGCTGGCGCCAGAAATCAGAGGTGCCGGAATGCGAGGCGCCGAGGTTGCGGACCCGGCCGAGCGGCGTGCGCATGGATTTCGGGACGTCGGAATTCAGCGCGGTCATCGTCCGCCTCCGATCGCGTAAGCCGCGATCCACAGCACCACCGTCAGCGAGATGCCGCCGATCAGCGCGCCCCAGGTCAGCGCCTCGCGTTCGCTTGGCTTGAAACCATAGCCGAGATCCCAGATCAGATGCCGGATGCCGCTGAGCAGATGATGCATCAGCGCCCAAGTATAGCCGAATACGATCAGGCGGCCGATGAAGCTGCCGGTAAAGGCCTGCACGCTGGCATAGGCGGCGGGGCCCGAAGCCGCCGCGAGCAGCCACCACGCCAGCAGCAGGGTGCCGAAATACAGCGCCACGCCGGTGGCGCGATGGACGATGGAAAGCGCCATCGTCAGGGTCCAGCGGTAGGTCTGCAGGTGTGGCGAAAGCGGTCGTTCGATCCTGGCGGTCATCGGCGGCTTTGACGGTTTGCGGGCCCACACAGGGACCCCTAGAGGGATCGCGGAAGACGAATCCTATTTACGAACTCGAAACAGCGAGTGCAACGGCGAAATCGACCTTTGCGAATGAATGTTCATAGCTTGAGATGAGCCCTGCAATCATGGGCATTGACAGTAACACTGCCCGTTTGGCTGATGCGACTGAAGCTCGATTCATGCCGCGCATTCGCGCCCAATGCACGGGCGCTGACGGGCGGGAACCATGGTCGCGGGATTGAACGGCTCGGAACTTCTCCAACTGGCGCTTTTACTGGCGGCGGTGGGGGCGCTGTCGGGATTTCTCGCCGGCGTGTTCGGGGTCGGCGGGGGCGCCATTCTGGTACCGGTATTTTACGAATGCTTTCGGCTGGCCGGGGTGCCGCTGGAGGTGCGGATGCCGCTGTGCATCGGCACGTCGCTCGCCATCATCATTCCGACATCGATCCGCTCCTGGCGCGCCCATTACGCCAGAGGCGCGGTGGACATGGAAATTCTCAGGGCATGGTGGCTGCCGGTTTTGATCGGCGTCATCGCCGGCAGCGTGACCGCGCGCTACGCGCCGGAGCGGCTGTTCAAGATCGTGTTCGTGACGGTGGCCTATTCAGCGGCGGCGCGGCTGCTGCTGGCACGTGAGACCTGGAAGTTCGGCGACGATTTTCCGCGCGGACCGCTGATGAAAATCTACGGCTTCATCGTCGGGCTTCTTTCCACGCTGATGGGCATCGGCGGCGGCTTGTTCTCCAACCTGCTGATGACATTCTACGGCCGGCCGATCCATCAGGCGGTCGCGACCTCGTCGGCGCTGGCGGTGCTGATCTCGATTCCCGGCGCGCTCGGCTATGTCTATGCCGGCTGGCCCGCGGCGGCGCTCCATCCTGAAGTCGTCGCGCTGCAATGGCCGTTTGCGATCGGTTACGTCTCGCTGATCGGTGCCGTGCTGGTCATGCCGACCAGCCTCCTGACCGCGCCGCTTGGCGTCAAAGCGGCGCATGCAATGTCTAAGCGCACGCTGGAAATGGCGTTCGGCTGTTATCTGTTCATCGTCGGCAGCCGGTTTGTGATCAGCCTGCTGTAACCCGAAGCGGGACACCGGTTCCATCAGGGTTGCGGCGCACGGAGACCTGTCCGTATCGTTGTAATCCGCCGCGATTTGCATGAAAGTCCCGATGCCACAGGGCGTTCGGAGGACATCCATGAAACGGCGCGCGTTTATCACGCTGCTTGGCGGCGCGGCGGCGGGCGTGCCGTTCGCTGCAATTGCGCAGCAGGCAGGGAAGATCCCTGTCGTCGGCATATTGTGGCACGCCGGGACCGCCCAGGAGGAAGGGCCGAATTTCACGGCGGTGATCGAAGGATTCAAGGCCCTCGGTTACGTCGATGGGCAGAACATCAGGTTCGAGCACCGCTTTCCCAATGAAACTCCCGAGCGGTTCAGAAGCATGGCGGCCGAACTGGTGTCGATGAGAGTCGATGTCCTCTTGAGCGTGGGTGTTACAGCGGCGCCTTACGCCAGAAGCGCGACATCGACGATCCCCATCGTCTTTACCCTCGTGGCAGACCCCGTTGCGAGCAAATTGGTCGATAGCCTCGCAAGGCCGGGAGGAAACGCGACGGGACTGACGTTGTTTGCAGCCGAGCTGGGCGCGAAACGGCTGGAACTTCTCAAAGAGGCCATCCCGGGACTGTCGCGCGTCGGATTGCTCATCAATCCGAACACTTCATTCTCCCGCCCCTACGTCGAAGAATCGAAAGCGGCTGCGGCCAAGCTGGGATTGACGCTGCAGACGTTCGAAGCGCGCGCGTTGGACGAACTGCCGCCGGCATTTGACATGGCGGCGAAAGCCGGCGTGCAGGCCATCAGCATAACCCCGGAGGGGGTATTCTATCAGGGACGCGCTGTTATCGCGAAGTTGGCGCTTTCGCGTGGCGTTGCGACCTGCGTGTGGTCGAAAGAAACCTTCGAGCCCGGCGCGTTCATGGCCTACGGACCCGACGTGTTAGAGATCCTCCGCCGCGCGGCGGTTTTCGTCGACAAAATCCTGAAGGGCGCCAAGCCTGCGGATCTTCCGGTGGAGGAGCCGACCAGATTCCAGCTCCTGATTGGCCTCAAAACGGCGAAAGCGATTGGTATCACCGTGCCGCCAACGCTGCTTCTGCGTGCTGACGAGGTGATCGAATGAGGACCTGACCTCATCCTGAGGAGCCGCCAACGGGTCCGCGCGAAGCGCGGCCCGATGACAGGCTCCGCGGCGTCTCGAAGGATGGCCTCATGGTTCGTGACGGCGCAAGTGCGCCTCCTCACCATGAGGGACGATCACTTCGCGTAAATCTTCGCATACGTATCGCGCAAAATGTTCTTCTGCACCTTGCCCATGGCATTGCGCGGCAATTCGTCGACCACGATCACCCGTTTCGGCATCTTGAATTTCGCCAGCCGCCCGTCGAGCGCCTGCAGCACCGAGGTTTCGTCGACCTTTGCATTCTTGTCGCAGACCACGACGGCGGTAACGCCCTCGCCGAAATCGGCATGGGGCACGCCGATCACGGCGGATTCGACCACGCCCGGCATGGCGTCGATCTCGCTTTCGATCTCCTTGGGGTAGACATTGAAGCCGCCGGAGATCACGAGATCCTTGCCGCGGCCGAGAATGTGCACATAGCCGTGGCCGTCGATCTTGCCGAGATCGCCGGTGATGAAGAATCCGTCGTCGCGGAATTCAGCTTTGGTCTTCTCGGGCATCCGCCAGTAGCCCTTGAACACGTTGGGGCCCTTGACCTCGATCATCCCAATGGTTTCGCGCGCGAGCTCTTTTCCGGTTTCGGGGTCGGTGACGCGCACGGTGACGCCGGGCAGCGCATGGCCGACCGCGCCGGGCACCCGATCGCCGTCATAGGGGTTCGACGTATTCATGTTGGTTTCGGTCATGCCGTAGCGCTCGAGCACGGCGTGGCCGGTACGCGCAAACCATTCGCGGTGGGTATCGGCGAGCAGCGGCGCCGAGCCGGAGACGAACAATCGCATGTGTTTTGTCGATTCATGCGTCAGCGCCGGGCTCTGCAGCAGCCGTGTGTAGAACGTCGGCACGCCCATCAGCACGGTGGCACGCGTCATCAGCCTGATGATCAGGTCGGGATCGAATTTCGGCAGGAAGATCATCGAGGCGCGGGCGAACAGCGTGACGTTGCTCGCCACGAACAAGCCGTGGGTGTGGTAGATCGGCAGCGCGTGGATCAGCACGTCCTTGTCGGTGAAGCGCCAGTAATCGACCAGCGACAGCGAATTCGACGCGAGGTTATCGTGCGTCAGCATCGCGCCCTTGGAACGCCCTGTCGTACCCGAGGTGTAGAGGATCGCGGCAAGATCATCGTCGGCGCGTGCGACGGTGGTGAATGCCGGGCTCGCCGCGGCGGCGGCGTCGGTCAGCGACCCCTTGCCGTCGGCGCCCAGCGTCTCGACCTTGGCGCCAACCTTGGCCGCGATCGCGCCGATGCCTTCCGCCTTGGTGGGATCGCACACCACCAGCGAGGGCTCGGCGTCGGTGATGAAATATTCAAGCTCGTTCAGCGTGTAGGCGGTGTTGAGCGGCAGGTAGACGGCGCCCGCCCGCACCGCGGCGAGATACAGCACTAGGCCCGGCACCGATTTTTCGGTTTGCGCGGCGACGCGGTCGCCGGGCTTGACGCCGCGCGATACCAGCACATTCGCCATCTGCCCGGCCCGGGAAATCAGGTCGCCATAACTGATGCGCTGCCCGTCGGCGGTTTCGATCGCCAACCGGGAAGCATCGTCGAGGCCGTCGAACAAGCGGGAAAACAGGTTGGCGTTCATGATGGTTTTCTGCGGCGCATTCATGCATCATTCCGGTGGGCGGCTTTCGGCCCCGAGGGCCGCGTCATCCAGCGGATGAATAGCAAGAACGCCCTTCACAAAGCAACGGAGACAGTTTGCATGTCAAATAACGGGAAACGCGTAGCCTGGGTCACCGGCGGCGGCAGCGGTATCGGCGAGGCCGGGGCGGAAGCGCTGGGAGCGGACGGCTGGACGGTGGTGGTTTCGGGGCGCCGGCAGGATGCGCTGGACGCGGTGGTGGCGAAGATTACCAGGAGCGGCGGCAAGGCCGAGGCGATCGCGCTCGATGTCAGCAAATCCGACGACGTGACCAGGGCCGCGGAGCAGATTCTCGCCAAACACGGCCGCATCGATCTTCTGGTCAACAGCGCCGGCATCAACGTGCCGAAACGCAGCTGGGCCGACATGGAGCTGGAAGGCTGGAACAGCCTGGTCGACATCAATCTCAACGGCGTGCTGTATTGCATGCGCGCGGTGCTGCCGGCGATGCGGGCGCAACAGGACGGCTGCATCATCAACGTGGCATCATGGGCCGGCCGCCATGTCTCGAAAATGCCGGGTCCGGCCTACACCACCACCAAGCATGCGGTGCTGGCGCTGACCCATTCGTTCAACATGGATGAATGCGTCAACGGGTTGCGGGCTTGCTGCCTGTCGCCCGGCGAGGTCGTGACCCCGATCCTCAAACTGCGGCCGAAGGTCCCGTCGGAAGCAGAACAGGCGAAGATGCTGCAGCCGGAAGATTGCGGCCGCACCATCGCCTTCGTCGCCAGCATGCCGCCGCGGGTCTGCATCAACGAAATCCTGATCAGCCCGACCTGGAACAGGGGATTTGTGCAGACGCCGGCCAATCGGGATTAGCGACGCGATCTCGCGCCCTCATCCTGAGGAGCGGCCGATGGCCGTCTCGAAGGATGGGTGCCAGCCTCATGGTTCGAGACGCGCGCGAAGAGCGCGCTCCTCACCATGAGGCACGCCCACACGTCTCTCGCAAAGTCGTCATTCCGGGATGGTGCTTTAGCACCAGACCCGGAATCTCGAGATTCCGGGTTCGACGCTTCGCATCGCCCCGGAATGACCGCCACCTGGACTGCTCCGTCGCTCCTCGCAATGAGGGGAGCCCACGTCTCTCGCCGCGAAAAGTTTCAAATCCCTGAAAATTTATTCCCTGAAACCGCGCCTCCCGCCTCCCGTAACTCGGCGCAACGGCGACGCAGTCTTCCATCAACCGACAGCGCCGTTGTTACCCCTCGGCGAGAGTTCCGCCGGTCACACCATCCATCGGGAGACGATCCATGTCGAAGCGCATTGCATTGTTGTCCGCCGCCGCCATTGGCGCGCTGGCCCTGACTGCCACCCTCGTCGCGCCCGTCAGCGCGCAAGACAAGATGAAGAGCGAAATGTCCGGCGAGAAGACCGTCATGGTCGGCGGCGCCGCGATGTTCCCCTCGAAGAACATCATCCAGAACGCCGTCAACTCCAAGGACCACACCACGCTGGTTGCCGCGGTGAAGGCCGCCGGCCTGGTCGATACCCTGGAAGGCAGGGGCCCGCTCACGGTATTCGCGCCGACCAACGCTGCCTTCGGCAAGCTGCCGGCCGGTACCGTCGACACCCTGGTGAAACCCGAAAGCAAGGTGACCCTGACCAAAATCCTGACTTATCACGTGGTTCCGGGCAGGCTCGAAGCCTCCGCCCTGACCGACGGCAAGAAGCTCAAGACCGTTCAGGGCGAAGAGCTGACCGTCAAGCGGTCGGGCAACACGGTGATGATCATCGACGCCAAGGGCGGCTCCTCGACCGTCACGATCCCGAACGTCAATCAGTCGAACGGCGTGATCCATGTGGTCGATACGGTACTGATGCCGTCGTAACAGCCGCGCCCCTGATCAGTCCCCATCGGGATGCGCAAGCCGCGAGCCGGGGCAACCCGGCTCGCATTTTTGTGATCGCGATACCCCACCGGCATGAATCTGATAGGCTGCGCGGCAGTAACGAAACACGGGTTCCCGGCGTATAGTTGTAGTATCGATCTTTTAGCGGCGGAACAACGATGTCCAGTCTTGCAGTCAGCGACGAACGCACAGCACCGGCGACGACGATCATTCAGCCGGCGTGGGTTCGGATCGTGCACTGGATCAATGCGGTGGCGATGATCCTGATGATCATGTCGGGATGGCAGATCTACAACGCCTCGCCGCTGTTCGGTTTCAGTTTTTCGCCTTCGATCACGCTGGGCGGCTGGCTCGGCGGCGCGCTGCTCTGGCATTTCGCGGCGATGTGGCTGTTGATGGTCAACGGCCTGGTCTATCTCACGCTGGGTTTCGCCACCGGCCGCTTTCGCAAAAAGCTGCTGCCGATCACGCCTTCCGGCGTGATCTCGGATACGAAGGCGGCGCTGACCGGCAAGTTGTCGCATGACGACCTGACCCGGTACAATTACGTGCAGAAGATGTTGTATGCCGGCATCATCGTGGTCGGCGTCGTCATCGTGCTGTCGGGTCTTTCGATCTGGAAGCCGGTGCAGCTGCAGTGGCTGACAGCGGTGTTCGGCGGCTACGACGTGGCGCGCTACGTCCACTTCGTCTGCATGTCGGCGATCGTCGCGTTCCTGGTGATCCACGTCGCCCTGGCATTGCTGGTGCCCAGGAGCCTGCGCGCCATGATCATCGGCCGCTGAAAAATTATCGGAGAATAGATCATGGGCCGCCTACGTTCCCTTCTGATCCCCGGCGTCGACAAGCAACTGCTGGTGAAGGACGCGGTGAAGCTGATGCCGGATCCGGCGCGCCGGCGCTTTATCGCCGGGGGCGCCAGTTTTGGCGCGCTGACGCTGTTGACCGGCTGCAACGTTTCCGACAGTTCGTCGGCCGAGCAGCTGCTGGTGCAGGTCTCGAAGTTCAACGATGCCGTGCAGGCCTTTATTTTCAATCCCGATGCGCTGGCGCCGACTTTTCCGGAAAGCGCCATTACAAGGCCGTTTCCGTTCAACGGGTATTACGACGTTGAGGACGCGCCCGACGTCGACGGCAAGACCTGGAAGTTCGAGGTGCGCGGCCTCGTCGACAACAAGAAGCCATGGACGCTGGAGGAGCTTTACAAGCTGCCGCAGGTCAAGCAGGTCACGCGCCATATCTGCGTCGAGGGCTGGAGCGCGATCGGCAGCTGGACCGGGACTCCGTTACGCGATTTCCTCAAGCTGGTCGGCGCCGACACCCGCGCCAAATATTGCTGGTTCCAGTGCGCCGATTCGGAAGGCTACAACAGCCCGCTCGACATGCGCACCGCGCTGCATCCGCAGACCCAGATGACGTTCAAGTTCGCCGACGAAATTCTCCCCAGGGCCTATGGCTTCCCGATGAAGATCCGGGTGCCGACAAAACTCGGATTCAAGAACCCGAAATACGTGGTCTCGATGGAGGTCACCAACGACTACAAGGGCGGCTATTGGGAAGACCAGGGCTACAATTCGTTCAGCGGGAGTTGATCCTTCCCTTCTCCCCTTGTGGGAGAAGGTGGCGCGGACAAGGTCCGCGCCGGATGAGGGGTCTCTATCCGCGGAGACAAACCCCTCACCCGTCTCGAATTCGCTGCGCTCATTCGAGCCACCCTCTCCCACAAGGGGAGAGGGGAAGAATCACGCCGATGGTCCCAGCCGCTTCTGAAACGCCGCCGCCACGGCGCCTATCGCCAACAGCGCCGCGGAGACGTTCAATGCATAGGACAGGCTGCCGAACGCGTCGGTGACGGCGCCGACCGCGGTCGGTCCCAGCGTCTGGCCAATTCCGAACGCGATCGTCATTGCCGCGATTCCCTTCGGCCATGCCGACGGCGGATAGTTGAAGCGCACGAAGGCGGTGGTTGAGCCGACTATGGCGAAAAAGGAGATGCCGAACACCAGCGCCGATGCGGTCAGCCATGCCGCGGAGTGTCCGAGCAATGGCAATGCGGCGCCAATCGTATTGACGCTGAGAATGATCGCCGTACTGATGCCGCCGCGGTCGAGCGCCAGCACGCGGCGCCATACCCACGGCGTTGCGAACGCGCTCAGGCCGATCAGGCACCAGAACGCGCTCTGCGCCGGAGCTCCGCCGCCGGCGTCGCGGATATACGCGATCATGAAGGTCATGTAGGCGATATATCCGGCGCCGAACAGAAAATAGCCGATCAGATAGATCAGCACCGGTCTGATGGCGAAAGGTGTCGGGATATCTGCGGCGAGGTCGGCTTGTATGTCGATCGGCGCCAGCAGCAGCGGGATTGTCATCACGGTGGCGAGCGCCGTCATCGCCCACCACACGATCCACCACGATCCCGGGCCGAACGCCTGCAGCACGAAAGGTGCGACCAGCCCCGACGACAGGATGCCCAATCCCGGTCCGGCGTAGAACAGACTGAGCAGGAAGTTCGCGCGCTCGGGGCGCGATTGCGCGATTGTGGCCGCCAGCGCGGCACCGGCGATGAACACCGCCGCTGCGCCAATTCCCACCAGCAGCCGGGCGAAACTCAGGATGACGAAATTGCCTGACAACGCGCACAGCGCCAGCGAGACCACGCAAACCAGCGTCCCCCAGCGCACGGTGGCGGACAGGCCGAAGCGCTTGATGAGTTTCGACGCGACCAGCGCGCCGGCGAGATAACCGGCGGCGTTGATGGTGTTCATGAAGCCTGCGGCCGAATACGACCAGCCGAGCGAATCGCGCATGTCCGGCAGCACCAGCGCATAGGCGAAGCGGCCGATACCGAGACCGATCGTGGGCGCCAGCGACAGGATCAGGATCAGCCGCGCGGGATGCGCGTAAGACGTGTGGCGATCGGGGGCGTGCAAGGGGGTACTCCGGCGAAACGCAATGTGACAGGGTCTGCAGCGGTTGCACAGGACGCAATCAGCAATGGTGTCTTGCCAATCGCGCAGGGCCGCTCTAGCACTCCGCGCGCAGCGAAATTGGCCGTCATGCCCGGCCTCGTGCCGGGCATCCATGTCCTTTCCTTCGCTGTAAGCAACAAGACGTGGATGGCCGGGACAAGCCCGGCCATGACGATCGATAAGGAACGACGCCCATGGCGACCCATAAACTGCTGCTTCTCCCCGGCGACGGCATCGGCCCCGAAGTGATGGCGGAGGTGACGCGCCTGATTGACTGGCTTAACGCGGCGGGGCTGGCGCATTTCGAAACCGAGCAGGGGCTGGTCGGCGGCGCGGCCTATGATGCGAGCAAGCAGAGCATCACCGACGCGACCATGGCCACGGCGAAGGCCGCCGATGCCGTGATCTTCGGCGCGGTCGGCGGTCCGAAATGGGACAGCGTGCCCTATGAGGCGCGCCCGGAGGCCGGGCTGTTGCGGCTGCGCAAGGACCTCGCGTTGTTTGCGAACCTGCGTCCGGCGATTTGCTATCCGGCGCTCGCGGATTCATCCAGCCTGAAGCGCGAGGTGGTCGAGGGCCTCGACATCATGATCGTGCGCGAGCTCACCGGCGGGGTGTATTTTGGCGAGCCGAAAACCATCACCGACCTCGGCAACGGCCAGAAGCGCGCCATCGACACCCAGGTCTACGACACCTTTGAAATCGAGCGCATCGCCCGCGTTGCCTTCGATCTGGCGCGCAAGCGCCGCAACAAGGTGACCTCGATGGAAAAGCGCAACGTCATGAAGTCGGGCGTGCTCTGGAACGAGGTGGTCACCCAGGTGCACGCGCGCGAATACAAGGACGTGACGCTCGAGCATCAATTGGCCGATTCCGGCGGCATGAACCTGGTGAAGACGCCGAAGCAGTTCGACGTCATCGTCACCGACAACCTGTTCGGCGACATGCTCTCGGATATCGCGGCGATGCTGACGGGCTCGCTCGGCTTGCTGCCGTCGGCTTCGCTCGGCGCAGTCGACACCAAGACCAGGGAGCGCAAGGCGCTGTACGAGCCGGTGCACGGCTCGGCGCCCGACATCGCCGGCAAGGGCCTGGCCAATCCGATCGCGATGCTCGCCTCGTTCGCAATGGCGCTGCGCTATTCCTTTGATATGGGCGAACTGGCCGACAAGGTTGATTCGGCCATTGCGGCGGTGCTCGCGAGCGGCCTGCGCACGGCCGACATCAAGTCCGAGGGCACCACGGCGGTCAGCACGACGCAGATGGGCGAGGCGATTCTGAAGGAATTGCAGGCGTTGCACGGGTAGACACGCGGAAGCCGTGCCCTTCAATTCGAGGTCAGCCCGCCAACGCCGGAATTAATTTCTGATTTTCGCGGCGGACTGGCACATGCGCGGGCTACGACGAGTCCTGGTGAAACGTGCCTTCGCCCGCCCCGCATCTCCGCTGGATCAATACAGCGGGAAAGTCTTCGGATACCAACCACCGAAATCCGACGGCGGATTGAGCGGCTGGCGATCGATCGGGCGGTTGTTGTTCTCGCGGCCGAACGAGGGGTATCCGATGTCCGGCGGAATCGCATAGTCCATAAATTTGCGGTCGCCGGGCAATACTTCGGTGCCGGCGTCGAGCCAGGAGCGCTTGGTGACGTAGAGCCGGGTGTGCGGGCCCTGCTGATAGGAGACGTTGGGTCCGCCCGGCCCGTAATTGAGACGGCCGTTGTGATCGTATTTTGGGTTTTGCGCGTTGGCTTGGGTCGCGTCCAAGCCGACCGCGACAACTGCCGCCAGCAGCACCGCAAGCTTCACGACAGGGAATTTCAAGGTCATCACCACGTCCTCATGGGCTGGCAGGTCGCCAAATCCGATTGGCATCCAATTTAGCCGCTGGGGGTATGCCGTCACAAGGTCAATCGGGCCACACTAGCTCACAATAATGCGGCGCGGGGCGAAAAAGTTGCATCAAAACCAGCATCTTGGCCGATGCGCCGGTCAGAGTGCGCCGCGCAGCCGGGGATTTTCCGCAGCCGTCACCCAGTCGGCCGAAGCCGCTGACGTGTCGGCAGCCGCGCAGCTGCTGCGCCTGAGCTCGGCGCGGGCGAATAATTCCGCCAGTTTCGGGTCATTTCCGGCCGCAAGCAAGATCAACCGGCTCAGAATACAGGAGATTGCGGCCCGCCGGGCCGGCAATGCGTCGCCCTGGCACGACCAGCCGGAAATCTGCAGACTGGGCTGGTCGAGGCGTTTGAAGAAGCCAAGGCAGGACCGCGTCTCGTCGGCGTTGCCCGCCGGGCGCAGCAGGGTCACCGCGCCGAATTTGCTATCGATCAGGCCGGCCGCTTCCAGCTCGCGCCCGTCCCCTGGGTTCATGCGGGCGGCGATTTCGGCAACGGCAGGCGCGGATGGGCTGAATTCAGCGCCGGGGCGATAGATTTCGAGCTCCGCGACCGGCTTTTGCCCCGGAGCGGCCCAGCGAAAGACGTCCTTGCGGCCGCCTCCGGGGTGCCGGAGGATTTCGTAAGTCTCTGTCTTTTCGGGCGAATCGAACTGGCTGACGGCGAACGCCGGGTACGAGCGCGAGGCCAGGCTCCAGTCCGCTTTGACGGCAGGCTCGCCTGCTTCGCCAGCGGGCAATTGATCCCATAAACGGATACCGACGATGGCAAGCAGGGCCAGAGTACCCACATAGGCAAGGAGCCTCGCCAGCGTACCGCAACACTCATCGGCAAAGCTGTTCAGCGCCGGATGAATGTGGGTCGAATATGAGGGATTGGCACGGATGGCCCGAAACGATCGCATCAAAACGCCCAAACGCACGGTCTAACGTTGTCTTAACGGCGTTTCTCGCATAGAAGCGCTGCCTCTTCCCCTCTCCCGCTGGCGGAGGGGAGGCATTTTTCTTCGGAGAGTGAACGATGGGTTACAAAGTCGCGCTGGTCGGAGCGACCGGCAATGTCGGGCGGGAAATGCTCAACATTCTAGACGAACGCAAATTCCCGGCCGACGAGGTCGTGGCATTGGCGTCGCGCCGCAGCATGGGCGTCGAAGTCTCCTATGGCGATCGTGCCCTCAAATGCAAAGCGCTCGAACATTACGATTTCAGCGACGTCGATATCTGCCTGATGTCGGCAGGCGGCGCGGTGTCGAAGGAATGGTCGCCCAAGATCGCCGCCGCCGGCGCGGTCGTGATCGACAACTCATCGACCTGGCGGATGGATCCGGACGTGCCGCTGATCGTGCCCGAGGTCAATGCGGATGCGGTGGCAGGCTTCGTCAAGAAGAACATCATCGCCAACCCGAACTGCTCGACCGCGCAACTCGTGGTCGCGCTGAAGCCGCTGCACGACAAGGCGGTCATCAAGCGCGTCGTAGTTGCGACCTATCAATCGGTGTCGGGCGCCGGAAAGGACGCCATGGACGAGCTGTTTTCGCAGACCAAGGCGGTCTACACCAACAGCGAACTCATCAACAAGAAATTCCCCAAGCGGATCGCCTTCAACGTCATCCCCGAGATCGACGTGTTCATGGAGGACGGCTACACCAAGGAAGAGTGGAAGATGATGATGGAGACCAAGAAGATTCTTGATCCCAAAATCAGGCTGACCGCGACCTGCGTGCGGGTGCCGGTGTTCGTCGGCCATTCCGAGGCCGTCAATATCGAATTCGAAAATCCGATTTCGGCCGATGAGGCGCGCGACATCCTGCGCAACGCGCCGGGCTGTCTCGTCATCGACAAGCATGAGCCGGGCGGCTACGTCACGCCCTACGAGGCCGCCGGCGAGGACGCGACCTACATCAGCCGCATCCGCGAGGACAACACCGTGGAGAACGGCCTGGTGCTGTGGTGCGTGTCGGACAATTTGCGCAAGGGCGCCGCGCTCAATGCGATCCAGATCGCCGAATGCCTGATCAATCGCAAGTTGATCAGCGCCAAGAAGAAAGCGGCGTAAAAGGCGGCGTGAGTCCCGCGCAATCAAGGAGCCGGAATCGCAATGACCGAGCAGCCGGCTCCCTATCGGCCCAATCCGATGCTGAAACGTCTTGAGCACGGGATCGAAAACGTGCTGTTCAACAGCCGCTGGCTGATGGCGCCGTTCTATCTCGGCCTGGTTGGCTGCCTCGCAGTCATGTTGTTCAAATTCTTCAAGAAGCTGTGGGAGTTCATCCTCCTCGCGCCCTCCGCCAGTGAGAACGATATCATCCTCGGCGCGCTGTCGCTGATCGACGTCTCGCTGGTCGGCAATCTGATCCTGATCGTGGTGTTTTCAGGTTACGAGAATTTTGTGTCGCGGATCGACCCCGGCGACCACCCGGACTGGCCGGAATGGATGACCAAGGTCGATTTCGCAGGCCTGAAACAAAAGATGCTGGCCTCGATCGTCGCGATTTCGGCGATCCAGGTGCTGAAGGCATTCATGAACATCGACGCCGTGTTCGACGCCCAGAAGATGGGCTGGCTGGTCGGCGTGCACCTGGTGTTCGTGGTCTCGACCCTGGTGCTGGCGCTATCGGATCGCTGGAGCGGCGATCATGGCGGCGAATAGCGAATAGCGAATGGCGAGTGGCGAGTGGATTTTCCCCTATTCGCCATTCGCCACTCCCTATTCGCGCACTGGCTACCTAACGCTGCGAAATTCCTTCGCCACGGGGTCGAGTACGAAGAGCGAACCCTCGGCGACGCCGAAATAGGCGCCGTGAAGATGCAGTTCGCCGCGCTCGACGAGTGTCCGAACGAAGGGGAACGTCATCAGGTTTTCCAGGCTGCGGAACACGGCGGCCTTCTCGATCCGGATGGTGAAGTCAGCCATCGTCTCGTGGTCGCGCTGCTCGACCTGCTCTCCCGGCTTGATGAACATCGACATCCACTTGCCGATGAAGTCGCCCGGCGACAGCGGCTCGATCTTGTCGATGAAGGCGCGGATGCCGCCGCATTGGGCATGGCCGAGCACCACGATGTGCTTTACGTGAAGAACTGAAACCGCGTATTCCAGCGCCGCCGATACGCCGTGCGCGTTGGCGTCGGGCTGATAGACCGGCACCAGATTGGCGATATTACGCATCACGAACAGTTCGCCGGGACCGGCATCGAAGATCACTTCCGGCGAGACCCGGGAATCGCAGCAGCCGATCACCATCACTTCGGGGGCCTGGCCGCGCTCGGACAGGTCGCGGTAACGCGACTGCTCGGTGGGCAGCCGCTGCGAGGTGAAGGTCCGGTAGCCCTCAAGCAGATGTTGCGGAAACGATGACATGGCAATGGCTAACCATAGGCTGTGTTTGGGAACAAGTCTTTCGGACCGCGGGCTGAGATGATATCGCGGGAGCTTGGGAGCCGAAAGGAATAAGACCATGATCCATCCGCGCCGCAGCCTGCTGTTCATGCCGGGATCGAACGCGCGGGCGCTGGAAAAAGCCCGCCATCTGCCGGCCGACGGCATCATCCTCGACCTCGAGGATTCCGTCGGCCTCGATGCCAAGGCTGTCGCCCGCGACCAGATCGCGAAAGCCGTCGCGGAGAGAGGGTTCGGCAAGCGCGAGGTCCTGATCCGCACCAACAGCCTCGATACGCCATGGTGGATCGACGACATCACCATGGCCGGCAAGGCCCGGCCCGACGGCATTCTGGTTCCAAAAATTTCCAGCGTGGCGGATCTCAGCGCGATCGCCGATCGCCTGGACGCCATCGGTGCCGACCCGTCGATCAGGGTGTGGGCGATGATCGAGACCGCGCGGGCGGTGCTCCACGCCGAAGAACTCGCCGCCGCCTCGCGCGACCAAAGGACACGGCTGGCCGGTTTCGTGTTCGGGCCGAACGATCTTTCGCGGGAGACGCGGATCCGGATGCGTCCGGGCCGCGCGGCGATGATCCCTATGATCACGCACTGCATTCTCGCCACCCGCGCCTACGGCCTCGAAATTCTCGACGGCCCCTACAGCGACTTCAGCGATTTCAACGGCTTTGGGCAGGAATGCGCGCAAGCCCGCGATCTCGGCTTTGACGGCAAGACGCTGATCCATCCCGGGCAGATCGAGGCCTGCAACGCGATCTTCACGCCGCCGGCGGAGGAGATTGCGCAAGCCCGCAAGATCATCGCGGCGTTCGAACGGCCGGAAAACACCGCGCGCGGCGCGATCCAGCTCGACGGTCAGATGGTGGAGCGGCTGCACGCCGAGATGGCCCAGCGCACGATTGCGATTGCCGATGCGATCGCCGCGATGGGAAGTTGACCTCTTACCCTCCCCTGGAGGGGGAGGGGAGGGGAGGGTAAGGATCTAGCCCATTCCAAACCGCTCCGCCGCCCAGGCATACAGGCTGCCGGCGACGGGCGGCTGGTTGCCTCGGCCTTTCGGTGAGACGTGAAACCCGATGATGTCGGGATCGCCGGTCAGCGCCGAAAAATCCTGGGGTTCGAAGAACAGTTTTGGTTCAGCATGGACCGCGTAAAACGATTTGCGGGGCAATGCGTAGTGCAGTTCGCCGGCGCGGCGGGCCAGCGCGGTCAGCGCCGCCGGGCCATAAATCGCGACGCGTATATCGGACAGCCGTTTTGAGCCGCGCAACCTGCGAAGCGCGAAAGTCAGGCGGTGCCGCAACGCCAACCAGTCCGGCGTCAGTTCGTGCTGCCGCATCAGCGCGCCGAACGCCGCCACGATCGGATCGCCTGATGGCAGATAGAGTACGGAATTGCCGAGCTGGCGCGGCCGCTCCCAGGCGAAGTATGGTTTTGCCGGGTCGATCTCGACCGGTTTAAGCAGCAGCACGTCGGCGTCGAGCCACAGGCCGGCGCTTCGCGCCATCAGCTGCATCCGAAAAAAATCGCTGAACTGCAGCGTGGTCCAGTCGCGCCACACGCCGTCAGCGCCTGTTGGGCGCAGTTTCTCTGCAAAAGCATGCGGCAGAACCGCTTCGGCCTCGGCGTTGCCGACGCCATCGGGCAATGGCGCCAGCGGCTCGAAACTGTAGACGGTGACTTTATGGCCCGCCGCGACCTGCGATCTCAGGCAGGTGAGCCGCAGTCTATCAAGCGGGCCGTGCCAGAAGGTGACGACGTCGGGCCGCATGCGCGTCGCACCTTCACAAAGCGGGAGATCACGCCCAGGCGCGCTCGGTCTTTGCCTTGGCCTCGTAGCTGTCGATCGAGGCCTTCTTCTCCATGGTCAGCCCGATGTCATCGAGGCCGTTCATCAGGCAGTGCTTGCGGTACGGATCGATCTCGAACTTTAGCGTGCCGCCGTCGGGGCCGCGGATTTCCTGACTGGCAAGATCGATGCTCAGCGTCGCATTGGCGCCGCGTTCGGCATCGTCGAACAATTTGTCGAGATCGTCCTGGCTGACGCGGATCGGCAGAATGCCGTTCTTGAAACAGTTGTTGTAGAAGATATCGCCGAACGAGGTCGAGATCACGCAGCGGATGCCGAAATCGAGCAGCGCCCATGGCGCGTGCTCGCGGCTCGAACCGCAGCCGAAATTGTCGCCGGCGACCAGGATCTTGGCGTGGCGATAGGCCGGCTTGTTGAGGATGAAATCCGGGTTCTCGCTGCCGTCATCCTTGTAGCGCTGTTCCGAGAACAGCCCCTTGCCGAGGCCGGTGCGCTTGATGGTCTTCAGATACTGCTTGGGGATCACCATGTCGGTATCGACATTGATGATCTTCAAGGGCGCCGCGACGCCTTCCAGCGTGGTGAACTTGTCCATCGAATCCTAGTCCTATAGCTTGGGCCAGCGCCTTGGTTTGTCGTATCTAGGCTCATTTATATGGGGAGAGAACCCTGCTGGCAACGCAAGTATTTCCTCGTCAGTCATCTGACTAACGGTGTTGTTTACTGCCAGCTTCAGGGCCCTCAACTTCTCATCTAATATGGCTTGAATGATTTTATCAATTAGCCCTGACAGGGCTCGGTAACCCGTCGGTCCAAGCGGCCCAATACCAGAACTACTCCACCCTACCCCGCCCCGGTGTAGGCAGTTCTTGCTGTCGATCGCAATTTGGAGGTTGCTACAACCTGCTTCCATCTCGTTGACAGAGTGGGCAAGATTTTTATCAGTGATTGCTATGATTGTGTCGTGCAGTGACAGGAGTTCATCTGGAACTCTATCGACCAAGTCATTTCTCAAAAGACGGCTCCGCGCCCCTGTCTTGAAGCAACGTCGATAGCAAAGGGCGCCAGCCACAAAAATGCACCAATCTATCCCGTGCGAGTCATTCCTATCTAACCCGCCTGGGAAACCAACCCCGTATTCACGATTCGAAATTTGATCGAAACAAGATTTGGCAAAACGCAAATCAATCTGGATCATTTCATAATCGTATAAATCGCGAGCTTCTTGGAAGGCCAATAGCTTCGGAGTCCAATGTAGAGGTTCCTTTTCAACCATTACCTATGACCCTTCTGCCTCGATCGCTTCCATATCGTCGTCCGACAGCCCGAAATGGTGGCCGATCTCGTGAATCAGGACGTGGCGGACGATATGACCCAGCGCCTCGTCATGTTCCGCCCAGTAGTCGAGGATCGGCCGGCGATACAGCCAGATCATATTCGGCAGCCGGGCGATGTCGTCGTTGCTGCGAAACGGCAGCCCGATGCCCTGGAACAGGCCGAGCAGGTCGAATTCGCTCTCCGCGTTCATCTCGTCGAGAACTTCCTCCGTCGGAAAATCGTCGACGCGGATGATCACGCCCTCGCACAGATCGCGAAAGCCGCTGGGCAGGCGCTCGAAAATCTGGTGCGCCATCGCCTCCATCTCGGCGAGGGAGGGCGCTTTCGCCGTGGTCCACATCCGGGCTTTTTACCGCGTGTTCCGCTGTCATGCATGGGGTTTTGCGCCCGCAGTTGACGTTCGGGCAGCAATCGGAGACGTTGCGGCCATAGCAGGTTTTGGGTGGGCGTGATGATGCGGATCAGGACAGCGGCGATTTGGCTGGCTTTGGCGGGCAGCTTTTCGTGGCCCGCAGCCGGAGCGAGCGCCCAAACCGCGCCATCCGGCATGCGGATCGCGCAGGCGACGCAGCCTGTCGCCACCGAGCCATCCGCGCAGCGCAGGGGTCGGCGCCCGCCGACCCGGCTGCATGTCTATCCGAACGTTGAAACGGGACCCGGCGTCTATCCGCGCTATTATCCCGGCCGCAATGCCGTGCGCGATTGCGTCGCAACCTATCTGCAGGAATACCGGCCGAGCGGCACCGTGATCACGCCGCACATGAGCTGCTATTGGCGACCCGTCCCTGTGGGCAACTACTGAGCGACGCACGCAGTCATCTGATTCCAGCGCGCTGCTGAATCCGAAATACGCGAAGTGGGTTGCGGAGCGGGCAGCCTCAGATTCCGGACACTAATGCCGTCGGCGTGCCGCGCCGATCAGCCCGGCGCAGACCACCAGCGCTGAGGTACCATAGACAATGATCGCCATGGTCAGTTGGGTGACGCCGCTAGCGGTGCCCGGACCTCCGCCAGGTCCCTGGGACGCCAGCGCCGCGCCAGTCCACGAAAGGCTGGTCACCGCTGACAGGGTGGCCAACCCGAAGCGCGATATCCGATGTCTTATGCGCAGGGATGTCATGACAATCTCCTGTGACGAAGAAGCCTCCAGAAGATACGCACGACAGCCTATGCCGGTTTTAAAAAATGTCCCGTGAGAATGTTGTTGTGCAGAGAGGGAACCGGTTCGCGCCACGCGCATTCATCTTCACGGCGCATCACATTCACGTCGCTCACTCTAGTTTCATGATCTGCGTTGCGCGCAATGCGGTCGATTCGATCGACCGCATTGCACAGACGTGACATCCGATGACCCAAGGGAGATCCATATATGAACGTGACCAGAGTTCTGGGACTTGTTGCAGTCGGCGCATTGCTTGTGCTCGCCGCTCCGACCGAACGCGCCCAGGCGCTGTCGCTGAGCAATCCCGCCGCCGCCACCGCGGTCCAGGACGGTTCGAAGCAGACGACAACCGAGGTGGGTTGGCGTCATGGACGTCATTGGGGTCATCGCCGCCACCACTGCTGGCACTGCCGCTGGTGAGCGCGGCTTGAGCGCGTGAGATCAACAGGCCCGCATCGCGGGCCTGTTTTTCGTTCGGCTGACAGGATTACACTCGGCCTTAAAATGACGTGCCGGCGCCGTTCGTCCCGTTTAACTCAGGCTATGGGCTTTGGCCTTGGTGGTGAAATGAATCAGCCGCCGGTGGACGCCTGATTTCTCAGTCCCAATCCTTGAACTTCCAGGATTTGAGTTTCCACGGCGTCAGCGTCTCGATGCGCCACTGCCGCCACCGGTCCGGCGGCCAATGACTGAGATGCGAGGTTTCCTTGACCTCGGGCGCGACCACGCGTGGCATGATCCGGCGCCGGGTCTGGCGCGTCGCCTCGCTGATCATATCGACGAAAACAGGCTTGTCGGCCACGGCTTGCTCCTCGCGAAACGCCTCGCTCTCAAGCCACCTAGCCTGCTCCCAACACCTTAACGACTTCCTTCGACAATGCTTCGAGGTTGAGGCAAGGGCGCTACCGCCACTCCCTGATGTCGACGAAATGTCCGGCGATCGCCGCCGCCGCCGCCATCGCCGGCGACACCAGGTGGGTGCGGCCCTTGAAGCCCTGGCGGCCCTCGAAATTGCGGTTCGAGGTCGAGGCGCAGCGTTCTTCCGGCGCCAGCTTGTCGGGATTCATCGCCAGGCACATCGAGCAACCCGGCTCGCGCCATTCGAATCCGGCCTTGATGAAAATCTTGTCGAGGCCTTCGGCTTCCGCCTGCTCCTTCACGATGCCGGAACCCGGCACGATCATCGCATTGAGGTTGCCGTTGACGGTGTGCCCCTCGACCACCCTCGCCGCGGCGCGCAGATCCTCGATCCGGCCGTTGGTGCAGGAGCCAATGAAAACGCGGTCGAGCTTGATGTCGGTGATCTTGGTCCCGGCCTTCAGGCCCATGTACTTCAGCGCGCGATGTTTCGAGAGCCGTTTGGCCTCATCCGCGATCTGGTCAGGATCGGGCACCACGCCTGATATCGACACCACGTCTTCGGGCGAAGTTCCCCAGGTCACGATCGGCGGCAGCTTTGCAGCATCGAGCCTGATCTCGTGATCGAAATGCGCGCCCTCGTCGGAGCGCAGCGTCTCCCAGTAGCGCATCGCGGCGTCCCAGATCTCGCCCTTCGGCGACATCGGACGGCCCTTGAGGAATTCGAACGCCTTTTGGTCGGGCGCGATCAGGCCGGCGCGGGCGCCGCCCTCGATCGACATGTTGCAGACTGTCATGCGGCCTTCCATTGACAGCGCGCGGATCGCGTCGCCGGCATATTCCAGCACATAGCCGGTGCCGCCGGCGGTGCCGATCTCGCCGATGATCGCCAGAATGATGTCCTTGCCGGTGACGCCGTCGGGCAATTGCCCGTCGACGTTGACGCGCATGTTTTTTGCCTTCTTCTGGATCAGGGTTTGCGTCGCCAGGACATGCTCGACCTCTGACGTGCCGATGCCGTGCGCCAGCGCGCCGAACGCGCCGTGCGTGGAGGTGTGGCTATCGCCACAGACGATGGTGGTGCCGGGCAGCGTAAAGCCCTGCTCGGGGCCGATGACGTGCACGATACCCTGACGCCTGTCGAATTCGTTGTAATATTCGATGCCGAACTCTTTGGCGTTCTCCGCCATCACGCGCATCTGCTCGATGCTTTCCGGATCCGGATTGGGCTTGGAGCGGTCCGTGGTCGGGATGTTGTGATCGACCACGGCCAGCGTCTTCTCCGGGGCGTGAACCTTGCGGCCGGTGGCGCGCAGGCCTTCAAAGGCCTGCGGCGAGGTCACCTCATGAACCAGATGCCGGTCGATATAGAGCAGGCAGGTGCCGTCATCGGCCTCGTGAACCAGGTGATCGTTCCAGATTTTGTCGTACAGCGTGGTGGGTTTGGACATGAGCGCGAGCCCTTAAAGAGAATTGCTGGAGCAGGTGAGCGCGGATACGCGCGAACACGATGAAACGTCAGCGCGGCATCAAAGCGCGCGCGCGAGCCCTGACGTCGCCGAGGTCGTGAACCGTCCGAAGAAGCGGCCAGGCAACCGGCGATGATCGTCGATCACGATCGGCGCGGCGAACTGGCAGGCGATGCTGGTCTGATCCGGAACCATTTCAATTTTCTAGCACAGAGCTGGCCATCGCGACAATCAATCGATGTGCCGCGGAGATAGATAGGCATGGCGCAGCAAAAAAGCGCGGGCAAGCCCGCGCTTTTCGATCAACTTTACTGCAGCCGGAACTACTCGCCGACGGCGGCGGCCTGCGGGCGGTCCGTCTTCTTCTCGACGATACGGGCCGACTTGCCGCGGAGATTGCGCAGGTAATAAAGCTTGGCGCGGCGCACCTTGCCGCGGCGCACCAGCTTGATCGAGTCGATCATCGGCGACATCACCGGGAATACCCGTTCCACGCCTTCGCCGTAGGAGATCTTGCGAACCGTGAAGCTCTCGTTGAGCCCGCCGCCGGAACGCCCGATGCAGACGCCCTCATAGGCCTGCACGCGCGAGCGGTCGCCTTCGACCACCTTGACGTTGACGATCACGGTATCGCCCGGTCCGAAGTCCGGAATTTCCTTGCCGGCGGACAATTTGTCGAATTGCTCTTTTTCGAGCTCTTGAATGAGGTTCATCGCAAAATCTCCATCGGCGGCGCGCCCCAGCCTGCTGACCGCGGGCTGCGCGAACGTCCATCTATCCTGCCATTGCGCGGATTTCGCGCTCCTATACGGCAAAGGCGAAGCGTTGTCACCCTTCCGTCGTGTTTTTTGGGCGCTTTTGGCCCGAAGTCCTGGCCGCCCAGAGATCGGGCCGCCGCGCCCGGGTCAGCGCCTCGGCCTCGGCCCGGCGCCAGGCCGCGACCCGGGCGTGATCGCCGGACAAGAGAGTTTCCGGGATCGGCCGGCCCTCGAACTCCTGCGGACGGGTATATTGCGGGTATTCCAGCAACCCTTCCGAAAAGCTCTCATCCGCGCTGGAAGCCAGCTTGCCCATCACACCCGGCAATAGCCTGACGCAGGCGTCGATCAGCGCCAGGGCCGGGATTTCACCGCCCGACAGCACGTAATCACCGATCGAGACCTCCTCAAGCCCGCGGGCCGCGATCACCCGCTGATCGACGCCCTCGAACCGGCCGCAGATGATCAGGGGGCCGGGTCCAGCGGCGAGTTCCGTCACCAAGGACTGGGTCAATGGCCGACCCCGCGGGCTCATCAACAGGCGCGGGCGGTCCGGTGCTATTTCCGCCGCATCGATGGCGGAGGCCAGCACGTCGGCGCGGAGCACCATGCCGGGGCCCCCGCCGGCCGGGGTATCGTCGACGCTGCGGTGACGGTCGGTGGCGGAGTCCCTGATATCGCGCGCCTCCAGGGCCCACAGGCCAGTTGCCAGCGCCTTGCCGGCGAGGCTGACGCCAAGCGGCCCCGGGAACATCTCGGGGAACAGGGTCAGGACGGTGGTGCGCCAAGTCATGGCATAGATGTACCCGAATCTTCAGGGGTGTCGCCCTCGATCTCCGCGGGCAATTCGATCACCACGCGTCCGGCTGCGAGATCCACTGATGGCACCACCGCATTGGTGAACGGCAGCAGCATGGTTGCGCCGTGGGGAGGTGCGATTTCGATGATGTCACCGGCGCCGAAATTGTGGATTGCGATGACGCGGCCGAGCGGTTCATTGGCGGCATTGACGGCGGTGAGCCCGATCAGGTCGGCGTGATAATATTCGTCGTCATCGGTCGCCGGCAGTTTTTCGCGTGCGACATACAGTTCGATGCCGTTGAGGCGCTCGGCATCCTCTCGCGTCGCGATGCCTTTCAGCGTCGCGACCAAATGGCCCTTGGCCTCGCGGGCATTTGCGACTTCGAACGAGCGCGCGCCGTCTTTGGTGGCGAGCGCGCCGTACTGCATCACGGCCAGCGGGTCTTCCGTAAAAGTCCACAGCTTGACCGCGCCGCGCACCCCGTGCGCGGCGCCGATCCGGGCGATGCAGATTTTTGCCGCCATCGCCGTGCGCCGGCGCGCTTACTTCTTGGCGGCGGCAGCAGCGGCCGAGGCGGCGGAGGCGGCAGCTTCGGCATTGGCCTTGCGCTCCTTGCGCGGCACCGCCTTTTCCGGATTGCTGCGCGCGGCGCGCTTGGCCACGCCGGCGGCATCGAGGAAACGCGACACCCGATCCGACGGCTGGGCGCCCTTGCCGAGCCAGGCCTTGACCTTGTCCATATCGAGCTTCAGCCGCGCCTCGTTGTCCTTCGGCAGCAGCGGGTTGAAATGGCCAAGGCGCTCGATGAAGCGGCCGTCGCGCGGAAAGCGCGAATCGGCGACGACGACGTGATAGACCGGGCGCTTCTTGGTGCCTGCGCGAGCAAGGCGGATAACGACTGACATTTGGTTCTCCTGGGAGGGTTTGATCGATTGTTGAATTAATTCGTCATTCCGGGGTGCGTCGAAGACGCGAACCCGGAATCTCGAGATTCCCCGATGTGCAATTGCACATCTGAGGTCTGGTCCTGCGGACCATCCCGGAATGACGAGTGGAACGAGGTGCAAACTTTTCTCACTTCTTCTTCCCCAATCCGGGGAAGCCGCCGAGGCCCGGCAGGTTCGGCTTGCCGCTGAGACCCGTGAGGCCCGGCAAGTTCGGCAATCCCGAGCGCAGGCCGGCGGGAAGGTCCTTCGGCAGCGCGGGCATTCCCCCACCCTGCGGCGCGCCGCCCGGTGCTTTTTCCGCCAGCGCCTTCATCTGCTCCGGCGACGGCATGCCGCCGCCAAAGCCCATCGCCTGCGCGATGCCGGCCATCGGGCCGCGCTTGCCGGAGCCCATGGCCTTCATCATGTCGGCCATGTTCCGGTGCATCTTCAGGAGCTTGTTGACCTCCTCGACCTTGAGGCCGGCGCCGGCGGCGATCCGCTTCTTGCGGCTGGCTTTGAGGATCTCGGGGTTCTTGCGCTCCTGCCGGGTCATCGAATCGATCACCGCGACCTGACGCTTCAAAACCTTGTCGTCGAGCCCGGCATTGGCGATCTGGTTTTTCATTTTCGCAATGCCGGGCATCATGCCCATCAGCCCGCTGATGCCGCCCATGCTGGACATCTGCAAAAGTTGCTCGCGCATGTCGGACAGGTCGAACTGACCCTTGCGCATCTTCTCGGCGACGCGCGCGGCCTTTTCGGCGTCGATATTCGCGGCGGCCTTCTCGACCAGCGAGACCACGTCGCCCATGCCGAGAATGCGGCCCGCGATCCGGCTGGGGTGAAAATCCTCCAGCGCATCGGTCCTTTCACCGGTGCCGATCAGCTTGATCGGCTTGCCCGTGACCGCGCGCATCGACAGCGCGGCGCCGCCGCGGCCGTCGCCGTCGACCCGCGTCAGCACGATGCCGGTGAGGCCGACGCGCTCGTCGAACGACCGTGCCAGATTGACCGCATCCTGACCGGTCAGGGAGTCCGCGACCAGCAGCACTTCATGCGGATTGGCGGCGGCTTTAATGTCGGCGGCTTCCGCCATCATCTCTTCGTCGAGCGTGGTACGCCCGGCGGTATCGAGCAGCACCACGTCGTAGCCGCCGAGTTTTGCAGCTTCCAGCGCGCGCCTGGCAATCTGCGCGGGCTTCTGGCCGGCGACAACAGGCAAGGTCTGGATGTCGAGGTCGCGCCCGAGCACCGCGAGTTGCTCCATCGCCGCCGGGCGATAGATATCGAGCGAAGCCATCAGCACCTTGCGCTTGTCGCGCTGTGTCAGGCGTCGGGCGAGTTTGGCGGTGGTGGTGGTCTTGCCGGAGCCCTGCAGGCCGACCATCATGATCGCGACCGGCGGCACCGCGTTGAGATCGAGGGTCTGGCCGTCGGAGCCGAGCGTGGCGATCAGTTCGTCATGAACGATCTTCACCACCATCTGGCCGGGGGTCACCGACTTGACCACGGTGGCGCCGATCGCCTGCTCGCGGACTTTTTCGGTAAAGCTTCTGACCACGTCGAGCGAGACGTCGGCTTCCAGCAGCGCGCGGCGCACCTCGCGCATCGCGGCGTCGACGTCGGCTTCGGTCAGCGACCCGCGCCGCGTCAGCCGATCGAGAATGCCACCAAGCTTTTCCGACAGATTGTCGAACACTTTGTTCTTCCTGTTGCCTCACCCTGAGGAGCAGGCGCAGCCTGCGTCTCGAAGGGTGGTTACTTTCTCGTAAACCCATCCTTCGAGACGCCGCTTCGCGGCTCCTCAGGATGAGGCCTTTATTTTTCTGTCATCACCCGCTTTCGCTGACGATGACGACCTATGATCGTCGCAGTCGTCGACAAGCCGACCTTCCAAACACTTTTGCGCCCGAGGGCGCATCGCGCTGTCGGGCGTTGACCTCCGGCCTCGAGGGCCGGGCGGCGGGTCGAAAAGAACGTCTTTCCGATGATTGCGGGCGTTAAACCCCCGCAAGCGCCGAAAGTCAAGGAAATCGCGGCGAAATGGCATTTTCGTGAAGCCGGACGATCGCGCGCCCCCTTGCCGAAGCACATGTTTTTGGGGCCAATCCGGCCATGAAGACATATTCCGGTCCCCCCTCCGATCATTTCGACGGCGAGCATTTTTTCGATCCCGACGGCGTGCCGCCGAAATCGCTTCGGGACGTGCTGCGCTGGCAGTTTGGCTCCGACCGGAAGCGCGTGGCGTGGCCGGCATGGGTGCCGAGCCCGCATGCCGACACCCCGCCGGCGCGCGTCAACGGCGAGAAGGTGCGGCTGTCGTTCGTCGGCCACGCCAGCTGGCTCATGCAAACAGCCGGCCTGAACATTCTGGTCGATCCGGTGTGGTCGATGCGGGCGTCGCCGGTCGGCTGGGCCGGCCCGAAGCGTCACAACGACCCCGGGATTGCGTTCGACGCGCTGCCTCCGATCGACGTCGTGCTGGTGTCGCACGGCCATTACGATCACCTGGACATCGCGACGCTCTCAAAGCTGGCCGCAAAGTTCTCTCCTCGCGTGATCACGCCGCTCGGCAACGAGGTCACCATGCGCAGCGCCGACGATGCCATCCGCGCCGGGGCATTCGACTGGCACGACCGCGTCGAACTCGGCGACGGCGTCGCGGTGACGCTGGTGCCGACGCGGCACTGGTCGGCGCGCGGTCTCTTCGACCGCAACAAGGTGCTGTGGGCGAGTTTTGTGCTGGAGACGCCGGCGGGCAAGATCTACATCGTCTGCGATTCCGGCTACGGCGAGGGGCGGCATTTCCGCCGGGTCGCGGAGGCATATGGGCCGTTGCGGCTGGCGATCCTCCCGATCGGCGCCTATGAGCCGCGCTGGTTCATGAAGGACCAGCACATGAACCCCTCCGATGCCGTCAAGGCACTGGCCGATTGCGGCGCGGAGCGGGCGCTGGCGCATCACCACGGCACGTTTCAGCTGACCGACGAGGCGATCGACGCGCCGGTCAGCGCATTACATGCCGCGCTCGATGAAGCCGGGGTTCCGCGTGAGCGCTTTGTCGCGCTCAAGCCGGGGCAGGCGGTGGAGATATGAACTCGCCCCACTTGTGTCCCTCATGCTGAGGAGGCGCTTTAGCGCCGTCTCGAAGCACGGGGACATCTCCATCCTTCGAGACGCGCGCCAACAGCGCGCTCCTCAGGATGAGGTCGAGCGCTTGGCTGGAAAGATCATTGCCCCGCCTGCTTGATGGACCAGGACACGCTCACGTTAACCTCGAGCGTCTCTTCGCCCTGCGCCACCGGCGTTGGCGACGCGGCCATCCCTACCGCCATCCTGCGATAGAAGGGTATCGGACCGGGCGAGCCCCCTTCCGTGATGCTGAGCGGCGCGCCGAGCGTGACGCCGGTCGCCCTGGCGTAAATCTCGGCCTTGCGCCGGGCGTCGGCTACCGCCTGTTCGCGGGCGTCATCGAGGAGTTTCGACGCGTTGGACACGGTGAAATTGATGCCGCCGATGTCGGTTGCGCCCGCGGCCACCAGCATGTCGATGGTGCTTGCGACCTTGAGGACGTCGTGCAGCCGGATCGTGACGCGATTGCTGGCGCGGTAGCTGACGATGGCGGGCGGGCCGTTCGGGCGGTTCGGCGCATACTCCGGCTGCAGCGACAGCCGCGAGGTCTGGATATCCTTCTGGTCGATGTCGGCGGCCTTCAAGGCCAGCAACACCTTGCCCATCACCGCGTTGTTGGCCTCGGAGGCCTCGCGCGCGGACTTGGCTTGCGAGGTGACGCCGGCATCGATCTGGGCCAGATCGGGCGGCGCCGATACGCTGGCTTCGCCCGACACGGAGATCATCGCCGGCGGCACGGTCTGCGCCAGCGCCGGCGCGGCCAGTAGCGTGCCTGCCGCGATGACACCGGCCAGCGCCGGGTGATGCTTCGTCAGCCTCACTTCAGCGGCACATAAACGTTGATCACCAGCTTGTCTTCCTCCGTTTTCAAGGGGTCGGTGATGTACTCCTCGATGAAGGTGTCCTTGGCCTCCAGCTTCTTGTCGTCGAGGTGGTTGGTGATGGCCTCATAGGTGTTGTCCATATTGTCGTAGGAGCCGCGATGGACGAACTTCAGCGCCTTGCCGTCGGGCGATTTGCCCATGCTCATGTCCTTGGTCAAATTCTTCGGCTCCTGGTCGACCGGGATTTCCGCCAGATAGGTGAAGCCGGTGTCGTCGGTGGCCGTGTAGACGATCATCGCATTGCCTGATGGCTTGATGTCCTGCTTGTCGAGCAATCCCGACAGCGACTTGAACGAATCGATCAGGGTGTCGAACGCCGAATCCCAGTTGGCGGTGCCCCTGAGGATGACAACCGTTTTCGGCGCCAGCGTGATTTGCTCGCCGAACGGATCGGCGATCTGAACCGAAGCCGCCGGCGGCGCGATCGGGGTTTGCGCGGCTGAGGGAATGTCCGCCGGCGATTTGGTTTCGGCCGGCGGCGGCGCAGGGGTCGCGGACGGAGCGGGGGCCGGCGTCGCCGGCGCACTTGCCGCGGGCGGTGCCGGCGGCGTTTGCGCCAGGGCGCCGCCAAGGCTTAACGAAATCGCGGCTGCCGGGACCAGCGCCACCATGGCAAGGCGGAAACAGCTGATAAAATTCATTCGGTATTCTCCTTGAACCCATCGGTGGTCTCGGCTCGCCCAAGTGTCCCCGTTTCACGCCGCCGGACGGGTGACGAACCGGTACCATGCTAACACGCAAGGCCCGCGTTCGTCCCATGACAGATATATCAGGGGCGTTGCTGCCCAGGGAGAGCCGCGACACAGATTTGCCGCAACACTGGTCAACCCGCCGTCAACAGCCATATAAGACGGGTACCAGCCGGGAAGATTTCATGAGCGCGCTCGCCAATCATGCATTTGCCAAGATGAACGGCATCGGCAACGAAATCGTCGTGGTCGATCTGCGCGATTCGCCGGCGCTCGTCACATCGGAGGAAGCCCGCGCCGTAGCCTCTCCCGCTGGCGTGCATTACGACCAGCTGATGGTGCTGCAGCCGCCGCGGCTCAAGGGCACCGAGGCCTTCGTTCGCATCTACAACAATGACGGCTCGGAAGCCGCCGCCTGCGGCAACGGCATGCGCTGCGTGGCGCGGCGGCTGTTCGAGGACACCGGCCAGACCGCGGCCACCTTCGAGACCAGGGCCGGGCTTTTGAATTGCTGGCAGGGTCCGTCGGGCGATCTCTACACGGTCGACATGGGCCCGCCGAAATTCGGCTGGCGGGATATTCCGCTGTCGGAGGAGTTTCGCGACACCCGCTCGATCGAGTTGCAGATCGGCCCGATCGACGCGCCGGTGCTGCACACCCCGTCGGTGGTCAGCATGGGCAACCCGCACGCGATCTTCTGGGTCGATGACGTCGATGCCTACGACCTCGCCCGCTTCGGGCCGTTGCTGGAAAATCACCCGATTTTTCCGGAGCGCGCCAACATCACGCTCGCCCATATCGTCAATCGCGATCACATCACGATCCGCACCTGGGAGCGCGGCGCGGGATTGACAAAGGCCTGCGGCTCGGCGGCCTGCGCAACCGCGGTGGCGGCGGCGCGGCTCAAGCGCGCCCATCGCACGGTCAACATGACGCTGCCCGGCGGCGAACTCCTGATCGAATGGCGCGAGGGTGACGACCACGTGCTGATGTCGGGGACGGCGACCTTCGAATACGAGGGGCGATTCGACCCCGCGCTGTTTGCATCCGTCGCGTAAGATGAGCGTCGAAGTCGTCACCTTCGGCTGCCGCCTCAACGCCTTCGAATCCGAGGTGATCGCCCATGAGGCGGAGAACGCCGGCCTGATTGACACCATCGTCATCAACAGCTGCGCGGTCACCAACGAGGCGGTGGCGCAGGCGCGGCAATCGATCCGCCGGCTGAAGCGCGAACGGCCGGACGCGCGCATTGTCGTCACCGGCTGCGCGGCGCAGACCCAAGCCCGGATGTTCGCCGACATGGCCGAGGTCGATCGCGTGGTGGGCAATGACGACAAGATGCGGAGTGAGGCCTGGCGCAATGCGCGCGTCGCATTCGATGCGGCGCCGGCCTTCGGCATCGACGGAAGCGAAAAGATCGCGGTCGCCGACATCATGGCCGTGAAGGAAATGGCGCCGCATCTGCTGGAGGGTTTTCAGAAAGGCCTGCCGCGGGTGTTCGTGCAGGTGCAGAACGGCTGCGACCACCGCTGCACCTTCTGCATCATCCCCTACGGCCGCGGCAATTCGCGCTCGGTACCGATGGGCGCGGTGGTCGACCAGGTCCGCGCACTGGTAGAGCGCGGCCATGCCGAGATCGTGCTGACCGGGGTCGATCTCACCAGCTACGGCGCGGATCTGCCGGGCGCGCCGAAACTCGGCCAACTGACAAAACAAATCCTGCGGCACGTGCCGGAACTGCAGCGGTTACGGATCTCGTCCATCGATCAGGTCGAGGTCGATCGCGATCTGCTCGACGTGATCGCCGATGAGCAGCGGTTGATGCCGCATCTGCATCTGTCGCTGCAATCCGGCGACGATCTGATCCTGAAGCGGATGAAGCGGCGGCATTGCCGCGCCGACGCGGTTGATTTTTGCGCGCAGGTGCGGCGGCTGCGGCCGGAGATCGCGTTCGGCGCCGATATCATCGCGGGCTTTCCGACCGAGTCGGAGGAAATGTTCGCGCGCTCGCAGGACATGGTCGAGGAGTGCGATCTCACCTTCCTGCACGTGTTTCCGTATTCACCGCGTCCCGGCACGCCGGCGGCGCGGATGCCGCAGGTCAATGGTACCGTGATCAGGGAACGTGCGAAGCGATTGCGGACCACGGGCGAGGCCGCGCTGCAGCGGCGGCTGGGATCCGAGATCGGCGCGACGCGCGAAGTTCTGATCGAAAGCGCCGTCCAGGGCCGCACCGAACATTTTATGCCGGTAACGATATCGGGTGAGACGCCCGGCGCGGTGCGGACGCTAACGATTGCCGGCCATGATGGTGCGCGGTTGACGGTGTGAGGGCCTTCTCCACCTCGCCCCGCTCTTGTCCGCCGAAGCCCGCCTTCGGGCGAAGGCGGATGCGGGGAGAGGTCGCCCGGCGAAGCGCAGTGAAGTCGGGCGGGTGAGGGGGAGCCGCCGCGAGTGCGGTCGCTGAAACACGGCTCCTTCAACCGTCATGCCCGGGCTTGTCCCGGGCATCCACGTCTTCGCCCAACGTGCAATTTAGACGTGGATGGCCGGGACAAGCCCGGCCATGACGATGTTGTAACATGCCACGCGCACGAATTGCTTTCCTCACATCGTTCTGGCCGTCTTCAGTCCCAATAGCTGTCTCGACCGCCCGCATCGGGAATTTCGAGATCTTGCCGTTCGCGGTTATGGGAAATTTGATGATCAACGAATGCCGGTGATTTGCCCGGCGGGTCAAATTCTCCTTGTGATCGCGACGGCCCCGAAGAAAAACGCGCGCCCGACGGGCTAGATTTGGTGTGATTTGCCCTGTCCAGCCCCATAGCGAAAAATATTCTGGTTTTCCGAAGACGCAAGGCGCCCTATATCATCAGCCATCCCGGCCCGCAGAGGGGCGTATCATGATCGTCACGAAACGTTGGGCATGGGATGCGGTGGACGCGGCAGCGTCAGGCGTGAAACGTGATGCAGGGCGGGCCTTCGGGCCTGTGAGCGATCAAACGGCGCGCTGACGAATGATGTTGTTCGCGTACGGCAAAAGCGTGTGGTCCTGACGCCTCAAGGTTGGCGTCAAGTCCCGCGGAGGCGAAGCCGGCCCAACCGGGCGCAGGCCAGCCATATCCGCGGGGCGACGGTGACAAACAAGTCCTGATCGCCGGGGAGAGCTCGCCATAAGCCGTAAAGCCATTGCGCAGGGAATGTCGGATTGCCTCCGCTGACCTGTATGCTCGTGTGCGTTTTCACTACCTTCTTGCACACGAGACCGCGGGTGCAGCGCGCACCCGGCATTCCCTGCGCCCTCTGATTTCGAGGCGCAAGGCATTTTCCTGGCAAACCTCGGGCGCACGGCGCCGCGAGAACGCGGCGGCATGTCTAAAGCGCTTCCGTCTCACATGCGCCAGCACATTTTTCTTCTCCCCTCCCCCCGCGAAGCGGCGGGGAGGGGTCGGGGGTGGGGGGTCTCTCCGGTTCAACCGGCATGATTGTCGACACTTTGGACCGGCATGATCCCCGACAGTTTGGGTTGAGCGGCCTGTTCACCCGGGTCGCGGAGCCGCTCACGAAGCGGAGCGAACCGGGTGAACAGGCCGCGGCGATCGATGAGGCCGATGTCCAGATCGCAGAAGCGCACGATGTGGTCACCGGTCTGGAGCTCAGCAACGCCAACAAGTTCATCCACCAGCGCTTCACCGATGAATACAAACTCGCCTTTCCATTTGATCTCGCCGTTGCCGCGGACGCGACGGACCTGATGATCGGCGTCGTACCAGGGATCTTCCGCGCGCGGCGGCATGGTGCGCGGGGAGCGGCTGTAGAACTCTGCCGGCGGCCGTTGGTCCAGCGCTTCGTGCGGACGTTCCTCGTTGTAATGCTTTCGGAACATGTCAAAGCGGGCCTGCTGCTCGGGTGCGTTGCTGGCTGGCGGGACCGAGGTCTGTGCCTTCAGCGTGCGGTGCATGCGCTCGTGTCGGCCATTCTCCTGCGGCGAGGCGGGATGGATGAAGTGCGGTGTGATGCCGAGCTTCATCCACCAGGCCGACAGCCGGGTGAGACCGCCCGGGCCACGCGAGCCGAACGGCGAACCATTGTCGCAGCGGATCGCAAGCGGCAGGCCATGCTCACGGAAAGCCCGTTCAAAACAGGGGCGAACGCCCTCAATAGTGGGGGCGACAATGCGGAGTTCGATCAGAAAACGGCTGTGACTGTCTGCTACCGTCAAGGGATCGATCCGCCGCTGGTCGCGGGTGCGAAACCAGCCCTTGAAGTCCGTACTCCACTCATCATTGGCGCTCGTCACCGGCGTGCAGGGCCGCCGCTGGTCGAGCGGGCGACGGCGCCGCTTCACCGGCGAGACCAAGCCTGCGCGCTTGAGAATGTCCCCGATCGTCGAGGCGGCAGGCCAGGCGATCTCGGGGGCATCCCGATCAAGCACCGCCAACAGCTTGCGCGGCCCCAGATACGGAAATCGCCGCCGCGCCGCGATCACCTTCTCTGCAATCGCACCGTTCGTGGTCTGCCAACACTGCAAGGGCGCATGCGAGCGGTCCTGAAACCAGGCCGGATCGCCGCTCTCTTTCCGCTTGCGCCATTCGTAAAACGTGTCGCGGCAAATCCCGTAGCGCCGGCACACCTCCGATACGCTCCAGTTCCCGCTCTCGTACTCCAAAAACATCCGAATACGCTCTTCCATCCGACCGGTCTCTCTAAATGGCATCGAAGGGTCCTCCCTCCGGCGCATTCTGAAACCTGTCGGGAATCATCCCGGTCTAAAATGTCGGGAATCTATCCGGTCCGTACCGTTTGCCGCGCTACCCCCCACCCCCGACCCCTCCCCACCACGCGCAAGGGCGCGTGGAGGGAGGGGAGTGGAGCATCGCCAAGCGATGCCGCTCGAAGGATGAAGCATTAGAGGTGACACCTCGGAATAGGATGACAGCGGTGATTGTGATGAGGGCTCCCGTCGAGTCACTCCCCATTCCAGCCGCACGCCCTGAGCCGCTCGTGCAAATGTGGCGGCGCCGGCGCGATCACGCGCACGGGGTCCTTGTTTTTGGAAATCGGGATCACGATCTCGCGGGAATGCAGATGCAGGCGCGGCTCACCGAAACGCGGGCCATTGCCATAGATGTTGTCACCAACGATCGGCCAGCCCGCCGCGGCCGAATGAACGCGCAATTGATGGGTACGTCCGGTGACGGGTTCCAGCGCCAGCCAGCTCAGGCCATCGCCGCGCCCCAGCACTTTCCAGTTGGTGACCGCAGTCTGGCCGTCCGGATCCGGCTTCTGCCACCAGCCGCGTTCGGCGTTGAGCCGGCCGAGCGGCATGTCGATGGTGCCTTCGTCCTCGACCGGGCCGCCTTCGACCACCGCCCAATAGGTTTTTGCAATTTTGCCATGTTTGAACAACAGGCCGAGCGACGCCGTCGCCTTGCGGTGGCGGCCGAGCACAAGGCAGCCGGAGGTATCGCGGTCGAGCCGGTGGGCGAGCACCGGTGGCCGCGGCAACCCGAACCGCAGCGCATCGAAAGAGGATTCCAGATTGGCGCCGCCCTTGGGGCCGCGATGCACCGGCAGCCCCGCCGGCTTGTCGATCACCAGCATCAACCCGTCGCGATGGAGCACGCGAGCGAGGATTTCATCCGCGGTCAGCTCGGGAACTTCAGTCGATCGGTCGAGACTTTCGCTCATGGCCTGAAACCGCTAACACGTCCGGCATGAGCGATACCACTCCGGAAAAACCAAAACTGAGCTGGTGGCGGCGGCTGTCCGACGGCCTGAAGCGCACCTCGAGTTCGCTGGGTTCGGCGGTGGCCGATCTCGTCACCAAGCGCAAGCTCGACCGCGCGATGCTCGAGGATATCGAGGACGTGCTGCTGCGCGCCGATTTGGGAACCGAGGTGGCCGCGCGCATCTCGGCAGCGGTAGGCGTCGGCCGCTACGACAAGGCGATCTCGGCGGATGACGTCAAAACCGTGGTCGCAACCGAAGTCGAGAAGGTGCTGGTTCCGGTGGCGAAACCGCTGGTGATCGATGCGGCGCAAAAGCCGTTCGTCATTCTCGTGGTCGGCGTCAACGGTTCCGGCAAGACCACCACCATAGGCAAGCTTGCGGCCAGGCTTTCGGCCGAAGGCCGCAAGGTGATGCTGGCCGCCGGCGATACCTTTCGCGCGGCCGCCATCGAGCAGTTGAAGATCTGGGGCGAGCGCACCAAATCGCCGGTCATAGCGGGCGCGCAGGGCTCGGATTCAGCGAGCCTTGCCTTCAATGCGCTGACCGCGGCGCGGGAGGGCAAGCTCGACGTGCTGCTGGTCGACACCGCGGGCCGCCTGCAGAACAAGGCCGAACTGATGAACGAACTTGAGAAGGTCGTTCGGGTCATCCGGAAGGTCGATGCGTCGGCGCCACATGCGGTGCTGCTCGTGTTGGACGCCACGGTGGGACAAAATGCGCTGTCGCAGGTCGAGGCGTTTCATCGTACCGCAGGGGTCACCGGCCTGGTGATGACAAAACTCGACGGCACCGCGCGCGGCGGCATCCTGGTGGCTTTGGCTGAAAAGTTCAAACTGCCGGTGCACTTCATCGGCGTCGGCGAGGGCATCGACGATCTCGCGCCGTTCACAGCGCGGGATTTCGCGCAGGCGATCGCGGGGATTGAATAGGCTTCATCCTTCGAGACGCGCGCAACAGCGCGCTCCCTGGGGATGAGGGAGAGACCAACTGGATATCCTCATCCTGAGGAGGCGCGAAGCGCCGTCTCGAAGGATGGGGATGCGATGAATCGATGGAATGAAGCATGGACAAAACCACCCCGCATCCGCTGTTCAAGCTCGCGACCGAACTCGGTCCGCTGGTGGTGTTTTTCGTCGCCAATGCCAAATTCCACCTGTTCGTGGCCACCGGCGCGTTCATGGTGGCGATCGTGGCCGCGATGCTCGCGTCTTACGTGGTGACGCGGCATGTCCCGATCATGGCGCTGGTCACCGGCGTCGTCGTGCTGGTGTTCGGCACGTTGACGCTGGTGCTGCATGACGAAACCTTCATCAAGGTCAAGCCCACCATCATCTACGGCCTGTTCGCCGCGGTGCTCGGCGGCGGCCTGCTGGTCGGCCGCTCCTTCATCGCGGTCATGTTCGACCAGATGTTCAACCTCACGCCGCAGGGCTGGCGCGTCCTGACCTTGCGCTGGGCGCTGTTCTTTTTCGCGATGGCGATCCTGAACGAAATCGTCTGGCGCACCCAGACCACCGATTTCTGGGTCGCGTTCAAGGCGTTCGGCGTGATCCCCCTGACGATGGGTTTTGCGATCACCCAGATGCCGCTGATCAAGCGCTATCACCTGGAGCCGGCCTCGCTGGAGGCAAGCGAAGCCGAGGCGGGCGACGTGAGCAAGGGGTGAGGTTGCTGCTGCCGCATCGGCGGTTTCTCCCTCTCCCGCTTGCGGCGCTCCACTCCCTCGCCCCGCGCTTGCGGGGAGAGGGTCGGGGTGAGGGGCTCTACCCGCGCATTCGGCCTGCACGGTGCAGCGTCCGGGGCAGCAGGCCGCCGCTCACTTCTGCTTGGCGATGATCTTGTCCTTGATGCCGTCATAGGTTTTTTGCGGCACGACGTTCTTGCTCACCAGATCATCCTTGCCCTTGTACGGGCGGCCCTTGATGATCGCGGCGGAATAGGCCTTGCCGATTCCCGGCAGCGCGTCGAGTTCGTCGGCGCTCGCGGAATTGATGTCGAGCAGATCGGATTTGGCGGCCGGCGCCATCTTCGATGCCGGAGCCATCTTGTCGGATTTGGCGCCAGGCTGCGCGGTCTGTGCGATCGACGGCGAAGCCGTCAGCAAACCCAGGGCGAGCGCAGCCGCGGCAAGTGAAGCGAGCGTGAAATGACGCATGGGTGTATTCCTCCATGAACGGGTTAAGTAACGCGATCAGGCTAGCTGTGCATTCGTGGCGGCGCGATGGCCGTGGAATGAACGGCAGATAAAAGCGCGGGATTTATTTGGGCGATGTCATTCCGGGGCATCGCGGAGCGATGAAACCGGAATCTCGAGAATCCAGGTTGGCGCTGAGGCGCGCCCCGGAATGAATATCGCGAACTACGACCCCGCCTTCAGCGCCTTGTCGATCTCGGGCTTGAGGACGGTGTCGATATTCTCTGATGTCACCGGACCGACCAACTTGTAGACGATGGTGCCTTGGCGCCCGACGATGAAGGTCTCCGGCACGCCATAGACACCCCATTCGATCGCGGCGCGGCCGTTGCCGTCGACGCCGACGATGCCGTAGGGATTGCCATAGCGGCCGAGAAAGCGCCGGGCATTATCGGGGGCGTCCTTGTAGTTGATGCCGATCAGCTGCAGCCGCTTGTCGCGGCCAAGCTGGGTCAGGAGCGGCGCTTCGTCGTGGCACGGCACGCACCACGACGCCCACACGTTGACGACGCTGACCTTGCCCTTGAACACGGCCGGATCGAGCCCGGGCACCTGCGCGCCATTATTGGCAAGGCCCTCGAGCTGCGGCAGCGCGGTCTGCGGCGCCGGGTGGCCGATCAGCGCTGAGGGAATTCGCGACGGATCGCCGTCGCCGAGTCGAAACCAGAACAGCGCGGCCAGTGCTGCGAATGCGACCAGCGGCAGCGCCATCAGCCAGGATCGGCGAGGCGGGGTTGCGTTCGTTGTCGGTGCGCCTGTTGAAGACTCGTTCATCGGATCTCCGCCGCGCTGCGCCCTGAGCGCCTGATAACACCCGCCGCATCGAGTTCGCGCAGACGCATCGTCTGGCGGCGATAGTCGGTCGCGATCCAGGCAATGAGGATCAGCACCACGGCGGCCACCAGCAGATAGGACGTCGCGATAAAGGACGCATAGGGACCGAGCGACATCGCGGTCACGCCGAACGCTGGCTGGCTTGCATCATCTGCAAGGCGCGCACCCGGCGGCGCAGGATTTCGTTGCGCATCGCCGCCAGGTGCAGCGTGAGGAACAGCAGCGAGAACGCCAGCGCCATCATCAGCAGCGGAATCAAAAAGGCGCGATCGAGCGTCGGTCCGCCCATCCGCAGTACCGACGCCGGCTGATGCAGCGTATTCCACCAGTCCACCGAGAATTTGATGATCGGCAGGTTGATGGCGCCGACCAGCGTCAGGATCGCCGCGGCACGCGCGGCTCGCGAGGGATCTTCGACCGCGCGCCACAGCGCGATCAGGCCGAGATACATCAGAAACAGGATCAGTACCGAGGTGAGCCGCGCATCCCATTCCCAATAGGTGCCCCACATCGGCCGGCCCCACAGCGAGCCCGTCACCAGCGCGAGAAACGTGAACGCCGCGCCGATCGGGGCGGCGGCCTTGGCGGCGACGTCCGCCAGCGGATGCCGCCACACCAGTGTGCCGAGTGCCGCGAGGCTCATCACACCCCAGACGAACATCGAAAGCCACGCATTCGGCACATGGATGAACATGATCTTGACCGTGGCGCCCTGCTGATAGTCGTCGGGCGCCATGGCCGATTGATAGAGCCCGATCGCCAGCAGGATGGCGGTCAAGCCCGCAAGCCATGGCAATATTCGCGCGGTCAGCGTCAGGAACCGGGTGGGATTGGCGAGATCGATCAGCGTCATGGCATCCTGTTAATGGTCGCGACCGTCACAGGCAATCAGCCTGAGGGTTCTCCGCGAGAGTTGATTGGAATCAGGCCGGGAGGGCGCTCCTGTCTGCGGCCGCTGGCCGATGACCGCCGGTGCGAATGCCCTCGCGGCAGGACCGGTCACCCCGGCCGGTCCCGGCGCCGTATCCCCGGAACAGCAATTGTCCACCGGAAGTATGGACGGGGGCTGCTATCGCATTGCTCCCGCACCATTCTCGGTGTGGCGGTGCCATTGGAAAGATTCTATAAGCCGGAACCTGGCGCAGCACACAATCCGCGGCTGCAGACTATCGGCCAAACCTCGCTGACGGTGTTTTGATACCCTTTGCCGGGTATAACGATGAATTGGGATTGTCTCACATGACCTCGCTCGACAGCTTCAAATGCCGGAAGACCCTCAAGGTCGGTGGCAAGTCCTACGTCTATTACAGCCTGCCCACCGCCGAGAAAAACGGTCTGAAGGGAATTTCGAAGCTTCCCTATTCGATGAAGGTGCTGCTGGAAAACCTGCTGCGCAATGAAGACGACCGCACCGTCAAAAAAGACGACATCCTCGCCGTCGCGAAGTGGCTGAAAAAGCGCGCGCTTGAACATGAAATCGCATTCCGCCCGGCGCGGGTGCTGATGCAGGATTTCACCGGCGTGCCGGCGGTGGTCGACCTCGCCGCGATGCGCAATGCCATGCAGGCGCTCGGCGGCGATGCTGAAAAGATCAATCCGCTGGTGCCGGTCGATCTCGTCATCGACCACAGCGTGATCGTGAACTTCTTCGGCGACAACAAGGCGTTCGCCAAGAACGTGGTCGAGGAATACAAGCAGAATCAGGAGCGCTACGAATTCCTGAAATGGGGCCAGAAGGCGTTCTCGAATTTCTCGGTGGTGCCGCCCGGCACCGGCATCTGCCATCAGGTCAATCTCGAATATCTCGCGCAGACGGTGTGGACCCGCAAGGAGAAGATGACGGTCGGCAAGAAGACCGGCACTTTCGAGGTCGCGTATCCGGATTCGCTGGTCGGAACTGATTCGCACACCACCATGGTCAACGGTCTTGCCGTGCTGGGCTGGGGCGTCGGCGGCATCGAGGCGGAAGCCGCGATGCTCGGCCAGCCGTTGTCGATGCTGCTGCCGGAAGTGGTCGGCTTCAAGCTCAAGGGGCAGCTCAAGGAAGGTGTCACTGCCACCGATCTGGTGCTGACGGTGACGCAGATGCTGCGCAAGCAGGGCGTGGTCGGAAAATTCGTCGAGTTTTTCGGCCCCGGGCTGGATTATCTCTCGGTGGCGGACAAGGCGACCATCGGCAACATGGCGCCTGAATACGGTGCCACCTGCGGCTTCTTCCCGGTCGATGCCGAGACCATCGATTATCTCAAGACCTCGGGCCGCAAATCCGACCGGGTCGCGCTGGTCGTTGCCTACGCCAAGGCGCAGGGCCTGTTCCGCATCGCCAAGTCGCCCGATCCGGTGTTCACGGAAACGCTGACGCTCGACCTCGGCGACGTCGTGCCCTCGATGGCCGGACCGAAGCGCCCGGAAGGCCGGGTCGCGCTGCCCGGGGTCGCGGAAGGTTTTGCCGCGGCGATGAGCAGCGAATACAAGAAAGCCGCCGATGTGTCGAAGCGCTATGCGGTCGAGAACCGCAATTTCGATCTCGGCCATGGCGACGTGGTGATTGCGGCGATCACCTCATGCACCAACACTTCCAATCCAAGCGTGCTGATCGGCGCCGGACTGTTGGCGCGCAACGCCGCCGCTAGGGGCCTCACCGCAAAGCCCTGGGTCAAGACGTCGCTGGCGCCCGGCAGCCAGGTGGTCGCGGAATATCTTTCCAATTCCGGACTGCAGCTCGACCTCGACAAGGTCGGCTTCAACCTGATCGGCTTCGGCTGCACCACCTGCATCGGCAACTCCGGACCGCTGCCGGAGGAGATTTCAAAGTCGATCAACGACAACGGCATCATCGGCGCCGCCGTGTTGTCGGGCAATCGCAATTTCGAAGGCCGCGTCAGCCCGGACGTGCAGGCCAACTATCTGGCCTCGCCGCCGCTGGTGGTGGCCTATGCGCTGGCGGGTACGGTGACGAAGAATCTGGCCGTTGAGCCGATCGCCAACGGCAAGGACGGCAAGCCGGTCTATTTGAAGGACATCTGGCCGACGACCAAGGAGATCAACGCCTTCATGAAAAAGTTCGTGACCGCGGCGATCTTCAAGAAGCGCTACGCCGATGTGTTCAAGGGGGACACCAACTGGCGCAAGATCAAGACCGTCGAGAGCGAAACCTATCGCTGGAACATGAGTTCGACCTACGTTCAGAACCCGCCCTATTTCGAAGGCATGAAGAAAGAGCCGGAGCCGATCGTCGATGTCGTCGACGCGCGGATCCTGGCGATGTTCGGCGACAAGATCACCACCGACCACATCTCGCCGGCCGGCGCGATCAAGCTGACATCGCCCGCCGGAAAATATCTGTCGGAACATCAGGTGCGCCCGGCCGATTTCAATCAATACGGCACGAGGCGCGGCAACCATGAAATCATGATGCGCGGCACCTTCGCCAACATCCGCATCAAGAACTTCATGCTGAAGGGCGCCGACGGCAATATTCCGGAAGGCGGCCTGACCAAGCATTGGCCCGACGGCGAGCAGATGTCGATCTACGATGCCGCCATGAAATATCAGGCCGAAAAAGTGCCGCTGGTGGTATTTGCCGGCGCCGAATACGGCAACGGTTCGTCGCGGGACTGGGCCGCGAAGGGAACGCGCCTGCTCGGCGTTCGCGCCGTGATCTGCCAGAGCTTCGAGCGTATCCATCGCTCCAATCTGGTCGGCATGGGCGTGCTGCCGCTGACCTTCGAGGACGGAGCTTCGTGGTCGTCGCTCGGGCTGAAGGGCGATGAGACCGTAACGATACGGGGATTGCAGGGCGATCTGAAACCGCGCCAGAAGCTGACGGCGGAAATCGTGTCGGGCGACGGCTCGCTGCGGCGCGTTTCGCTGCTGTGCAGGATCGATACGCTCGACGAACTCGAATATTATCGAAATGGCGGCATTTTGCACTACGTCCTGCGCAAGCTGGCGGCATGATGCGAGTCGTGATCGATGCCTCACTGCGAAGTGAGTAGCGAGTCGGGGGGAGGCGGCCTATGAAGGGCCGCCTTCCTGCGTTCGGAGGCGGGGTCGGCCAAGCGCCGTAACTTAACGTGTTAACGGCGGCGATGCGGGTGGTTCTCTCGGTTGGCAGTATGGCAGCGATGATGGCCTATAATTGTATTTCGCGATGGTCGGGGGCGCTCGGCGTCTGTGCGATTATAGCGGTTATCCGTCCGGCTCACGCCGATCCGCGCGCAGTGGTGGAGTTGTTCACCTCGCAGGGATGCTCCTCGTGCCCGCCCGCCGACAAGATCATCGGCGAACTGGCCAAGGATCCCTCGGTGATCGCGCTCAGCATGCCGATCGACTACTGGGATTACCTTGGCTGGAAGGACACGCTGGCGGATGCACGGTTCAGCGCCCGGCAAAAAGCTTACTCCCAGATGCGTGGCGATCGCGAGGTCTATACGCCTCAAGTCGTCGTCAATGGATCCGTGCATGTGGTCGGTAGCGATCGCGCCGGCATCGAAAGCGCGATCAGCACCACCAAGAAGCACGATGGCGTGATGTCGGTGCCGGTGACGATGACGCAGTCCGGCAGGCAGATCAACGTTTCGGTCGCCGCCTCGACCAGGGGGCCCGCCGTGTCGCATGGCGAAGTCTGGATCTGCTCGATCTCGAAAGCGGTGCCGATTTCGATCGGGCGCGGCGAGAATCGCGGTCGCGAACTCACCTACTACAACGTAGTGCGTAACCTGCTCAAGGTGGGCGACTGGAACGGCACTCCCGGCAGCTGGAGTGTACCGCTGGAAAATCTTTCCCGCGATGGCGTCGATGGCGCGGTGGTCTATGTCCAGGACGGCAACCGCGACAAGCCTGGCCCGATGCTAGGGGCGGCGTACACGTCGCTGCATTAGATTCCGCCCTCTTCTTTTTCTCGTTCCCCGATGTGCGATTGCACATCCGAGGATGCGCCGCCTGGCACAGGCCGGGAATCCATCGCCCCACGACCGGGAGCGTGATTCGATTCCGGGTTCGCGGTAACGCGCGCTCGGCGCGGTATCTTGGCGCGTCGAGGAATGACGGTCTCCCCCAAAAGAAAAAGGACCAACTTTCGTTGGCCCAGTATGGGGATAAACTACCTGCGAACAGGCCCGATCCCGACGACCCCGGGGGGCTGGGGGCTGAGGAATCCGGAACCGAAAGGACCGGGCCAACGCAGGCTTTTCTTGTCGCAATCCAGCAGGGCGGTCGATGGGCGGAAGTGGGGCGGTATTATGATTCCTCTAACGATCCCGTGACGGGGTATTTCTGGCCGGAACCCGCGGAGCGATCCGTCCCCATGCGAATTCTGTCACCACGGCCCTCTTGCAGCGGTCCGCTGTTGGCGCGATCATGTCGGCATCATGACATGCTTGGGAATGAGATGCCCGAGATCACAGGAGGCGCTCCATGAGTTCGATGTCGGAGGAAGTCGACCCAAGCGAGGCTCGCGCAGCGGCGCGCAACGCTGCTGCGGGTCCTTTGCCTGGCCGGGTGACATTCAATCGTCTGGAACTCAACCGCATCCTGAATCTGTACGGACGCATGGTCGCCGAGGGCGAGTGGCGTGACTATGCCATCGACTTCCTTAAGGACCGTGCGGTGTTTTCGGTGTTTCGCCGCGCTTCCGAAGTGCCGATCTATCGCATCGAAAAAGATCCGCGGCTCGCGCGCAAGCAGGGCATCTACAGCGTGATCTCTGCGACCGGACTGATCCTGCGCCGCGGCCACGAACTCGACCGCGTGCTGCTGGTGATCGACCGCAAGCTGGCGGTGGTTTAGCGCGCTTCGCTACGACGTGGCCGGCAACGTCGTGGCGCCCTCGCCGAGCGCGCGCTGCATCATCACGGTGTCGAGCCAGCGGCCGAACTTGAAGCCGACATTGGGATGGGTCCCGATCATCTGGAAGCCGCACCGGGTGTGCACGCCGATCGATCCGGCATTGGCCGAATCGCCGATCACCGCGATCATCTGCCGATAGCCGCGCTGCTCCGATGCGGCGACCAGCTTTTGCAGCAACTGCAGGCCTACCCCGCGCCGATGAATCGCCGGCTGCAGATAGACCGAATTCTCCACCGTGAAACGATAGGCCGGCCGCGGCCGGTAGGCGCCCGCATAGGCATACCCCACCACGCGGCCTTCGAGCGCGGCGACAAGATAGGGAAAGCCGCCGTCACTCAATACGCTAAAGCGCCGCGTCATCTCGGCGAGATCAGGCGGAACCAGCTCGAACGTCGCGGTGCCGTAACGAACCGCGTGCTCGTAAATTTCGGTGATGAAGGGCAGGTCGGCCGCGGTAGCGGGCCTGATTTCGGGCGAGGACATGGCGGGGAGATTATTTTTGCTTTCAGCAAAAGAAAAGCCCCGGCCGTGAGGCCGGGGCTCGAATTCTTACGCTGACGGAAGCGGTCAGTCGCGCTGGCCGAGCAGTTGCAGCAGCAGCGTGAACAGGTTGATGAAGTTCAAATACAGCGACAGCGCGCCGATGATGGAAGCGCGTTCGGCCACATCGCCGCCCTGGGAGGCGTAGCCGTAGATGTAGTCGTTCTTCAGCCGCTGGGTGTCGTAGGCGGTGAGACCGGCGAACACCAGCACGCCGATCACCGACACCAGGAATTGCAGCATCGTGCTGGCGAGGAAGATATTGACCAGGCTGGCGATGATGATGCCGAACAGGCCCATGATCAGGAACGATCCCATGCCGGTCATGTCACGCTTGGTGGTGTACCCGTAAAGGCTCAGCGCGCCGAAGGTGGCCGCGGTGATGAAGAACACCCGCACGATCGAGGTGTGGGTATACACCAGGAAGATCGATGACATCGAAACGCCCATCAGCGCCGAGAACACCCAGAACAGCATCTGGGCCGTTGCCGGGCGCAGCCGGTTGATGCCGGCCGAGATCGCGAACACCATGGCAAGCGGTGCCAGGATGAACAGCCATTTCAGAGGGCTGACATACATCGCGTAGCCGAACGGCGTCAGGAACGCATTGCCGATCTTGGCCGCGGCACCGGAAGGATCGGTGGTCACCGCCGCCATGTAGATGCCGAGCGCCGCCAAGCCGGTAATGGCCAGCCCAATGCTCATGTAGTTGTAGATGCGCAGCATGTAGGCGCGCAGACCGGCATCGACGGTCGCGGCGTCAACGCGCCCGGCGGCCCGGCCGAAGGGTGAGGTATAGTTACGGTCTAGGTCCGACATGGTCGAATTCCCGTTGGTTGCCCGGCAGGGCGCAAGGGTTTGCGGAGCCGGTAAAGAAATCTATCTCAGATACCGCCGTTTGCTGACATTAATTTTGTGTCATCAAACCGGCCTCTGGCCTGATTGGTATGTGGGAAACTAGCACATTCACCGCAAGCTTCCATGCGCGGCTGAATGTCGCTCCGAAGGCCGGATTTCGGGCAAAAGCGGATAGCTGCCGTGAACGCCTGGAGACCGGAATTGGCGCGTATTCCGCTGATGGCGCTGCACCAATTTGTCATAAATTGCGCAATACGGAGGCCGGCTTCTGGTTCAGCGCCAGCAGCGTACCGGCGAGCCCCAGTCCTACCGTGACGAGCAGGGCTGCGGCGACCACGGCCGCGGCACTCCCGGCCTGCCAGATGAAGCTCAGCGTCATCAGCCGGGTCACGATCAGCCAGGCCGCGATGGAGCCCGCGATCACGCCGAAAACGGCGGTGGCAAAGCCGATCATCAGATATTCCAGCGCATAGGCGCCGAGCAGCCGTGCGCGGGTGGCACCGAGGGTTTTGAGAATGACGGCGTCGTAGACCCGGTGGCGATGCCCTGCGGCGAGCGCCCCGCCCAGTACCAGGATGGCCGAGATCAGCGTGACCGCGCTGGCGCCGCGGATCGCCAGCACCAGGTTGGTGACCACGGTGCCGATGGTCTCCAGCGCCTCGCGGACCCGCACGCTCGTCACCATCGGGAAGGCATCGGCCACGGATTTGACGATTCGGGCGTCGCCGCCGGGGTCCGGATGGGTCTCGGTCAGTGTTGCGATATGGGTGTGCGGCGCGCCTCTGAAGGCGTTGGGCGAGAACACCAGCACGAAATTGATGCCGAGCCCCTGCCAGTCGATGGTGCGCAGATTGCCGATGGTGGCCGATATATCGCGGCCCAGCACGTTGACGACGATTTCGTCCCCGATCTTGAGTCCGAGCCCGTCGGCGATCTTCTTCTCCATCGAAACCAGCGGCGGTCCGATATAGCCGGGGCCCCACCATTTGCCTTCGACGATCTTCGAGCCCTTCGGGATTTCGCCGGTATAGGTCAGGCCGCGGTCGCTTTGCAGCACCCACTCGGCGTCGGCTGAAGCCTTGAGGTCGTCCGCCTTGACGCCGCGGGCCGCGACGATGCGCCCGCGCAGCATCGGTACGTCCTCGACGGTCGATTGCGGCGCGGTTGCCTTGAGAAACGTGCCGAAGCGGTCGGCTTCGGTCGAGGGAATGTCGATGAAATAGAACGACGGCGCACGATCCGGCAGTGCCGCCAGGAATTGACGCCGCAGATTGCCGTCGATCTGGGTGATCGTCACCAGCACGGCCAGACCGAGGCCCAGCGACATCACCACCGAGGGGGTCAGCGCGCCCGGCCGGTAGATATTGGCGATCGCCAGCCGCAGCATGGTGAAGCGGGTCCGGGGCAGGCGGCGCGCCAGCGCCATCAGGGCGGCGGCGATGCCGCGCAACAGCGCGAAAACCAGTATCGAGGATGCGACGAACACGGCCGCGACGCGCTTGTCGTAGGCGAGCCCGATCACGACGGCGATCAGTAGCGCGATCACCACCGCCATCAGGGCGAGATAGCGCCAGCGCGGCCGATGCCATTGGCTGGTCACCGCTTCGCGGAACAGCGCCGCCACCGGCACGTCATGGACGCGGCCGAGCGGCCACAGTCCGAAAGCGAGCGCGGTCAAGAGGCCGTATAGGAGCGACAAAGCGAGTTCGCCGGGATGTAGCGCCGGCACCACCGGCAGCGGCAGCAACTCGCCGAACACGCCAACGATGATGAACGGCAGCGCTGCGCCGGCGGCAAGCCCGATCACCGAACCTATTCCCGCGAGCACGATCACCTGGGTGAGATAGATCGCAAAGACATCGCGGCTGTTGGCGCCGAGCGCCTTGAAGGTGGCGATGACGTCGCGGCGGCGATCGATGTGGCTTTTGACCGCGTTGGCGACACCGACGCCGCCGACCAGCAGCGCGGCGAGGCCGACCAGCGTGAGAAATTGTGTGAAGCGGCTGATGGTGCGCTCAAGCTGTGGCGAAGCATTGGCACGGGTGCGAATCTCCCAGCCGGCTTCCGGCAAAGCCGTTCGCGTATCGTCGGTCAGCTTGGCCACGGCGCGATCGTCGGCCGCGTTGTCCGGCAGTTTGACCCGATAGATCCAACGCACCAGGCTGCCCGGCTGCAGCAGCCCGGTCGCGCGCAAGCCGGCTTCGCTGACCAGGAACCGCGGGCCGAGGCCAAGGCCGCCGGCGAGTCTGTCCGGCTCGGCGTCGACCACGCTGCGGATTTGAAAGGTCGCGCCGCCGAGGGTGACGCGGTCGCCGATCTTGAGATCGAGCCGCGCCAGCAGGGTCGAATCGACCGCCGCACCGAAGGCGCCGTCACGCTCGGCCAAAAGATCAGCCATCGGCATGTTCGGATCGAGCTTCAACTCACCCAGCGTCGGGTAGCTGCCGTCCACCGCCTTGAGTTCGACGAGGGCGAGCCGACCGTCGGACGTGCGCGCCATGGCGCGCAAGGTCGCCGCGACAGATACTTTGCCGCGGGAGCGGAGAAATGCGACTTCATCCGGTTTGGCTTCGCGCTGGATCAGGGAGAAGGCCGCATCGCCCCCAAGCAGCGTGCGGCCCTCGCGCGCCAGTCCCTCGCCAAGGCTCGCCGCGACCGAGCCGACGCCGGCAATCGCCATGACGCCGAGCGCGATGCAGGCGATGAAAACGTAAAAGCCGCGCAAGCCCCCGCGTAATTCCCGCAAGGCGTAGCGCAGCGGCAGCGATGCGGGGCGGCCGCCATCAACGGGCTCGGACGCGATGGTCATGAAGCGGCTTTGCGATCTGCAAGGGATCCATCGATCCGGCCCGAGCGCAGCCGCACCACGCGATCGCAGCGCTGTGCCAGCGAGGTGTCATGGGTCACCAGCACCAGGGTCATGCCGCGCTCGGCATGTTTGGTGAACAGGAGGTCCACGATCTGCTTGCCGGTGGCTTCATCGAGATTGCCGGTGGGCTCATCGGCCACCAGGATCGCGGGATCAGGTGCCAGCGCGCGCGCCAGCGCGACGCGCTGTTGCTCGCCGCCGGACAATTGCGTGGGATAATGATGCAGGCGGTCGCCGAGACCGACCGAAGTCAGTTCCTGCGCCGCGCGCCGCGACGCGTCGGGATTGCCGGCCAGTTCCAGCGGCACCGCGACATTTTCTAGCGCCGTCATGGTCGGAATCAGATGAAACGACTGGAATACGATGCCGACCTGGCGGCCGCGAAAGCGCGCCAGCGCGTCCTCGTCGAGGGCATTGAAAGGGGTGCCGTTGACCACCACCTCTCCGCTGTCGGGACGCTCCAGTCCCGCCATCACCATCAGCAAGGTGGATTTCCCCGAGCCTGACGGCCCGATCAGGCCGATCGCTTCGCCGGAGGCGACACGCAGGCTGATATCCTTAAGAATGTGAACGCGCGCGGCGCCCGCGCCGAGCGAGAGATTGACGTTCGAGATGGCGATGGTGTCCGGCTCGACGCCGGCCAGTGATGAGGGTTCGATGAGACTGTCCATGGCTCGGTCATATGGCACTTTCGGCAGTTCGGTCGAGAGGCAGCGCGGCAAGTTCGTGCACATACTTGTGTTGGGCCTGGTTCTCGTGACGGCGGGAACAGCCTTGGCGCAAACGCCTGAAGGCCCCGAGCCCAAGCCGATCAAGATGGTGGTGTTGGGGGATTCGCTGAGCGCGGGCCTTGGCCTTTCGGCATCATCAGCGTTTCCGGCCCGGCTTCAAAAATCTTTGAAACTCAATGGCATATCGGTCGATATGATCAACGCCGGGGTTTCCGGCGACACCAGTTCCGGCGGCCGCGACCGGCTCGACTGGTCGGTGCCCGAGGGAACCGACGCCGTGATCGTGGAGCTCGGCGCCAACGATGCCTTGCGCGGCACCGATCCCGCGGTCACCCGAAAAGCGCTGTCGGACATTCTGACCCGGCTGAAGGCGCGGAAAATCGCGGTGCTGTTGTGCGGGATGATTGCACCGCCAAATTACGGCAGCGACTATTCGGCCCGTTTCAACGCGATCTATCCGGATCTCGCAAAATCGTTCGGGGTGCCGCTGTATCCGTTTTTCCTGCAGGGCGTCGCCGCTGACGCCAAACTCAATCAGGCGGACGGCATGCACCCGACGGCGGAGGGCGTCGATGTCATCGTGAAAAATATTCTGCCCACCGTGGAGGCATTTCTTGGCGCGATATCCGGGCAACGCAGTTGAAAAGCAGGCAGCGATAACCCTAACGTGGGGTTTTCCCGAAAGGTTTACGGTCTGTTAATCTCTGATGCTTCGCAGAGTCATATAACTACGGTAGAAACCAGTATCGGTGATTCGTCACCGGGTTTCAGCATCGGGAGTCTTGCGATGCCGCGCTTGTTTACTGGACTGGAAATTCCGGCCGAAATCGGCCACACGCTTTCCAATTTGCGTGGCGGCCTGCCAGGCGCGCGCTGGGTAGACCCCGAAAATTATCACGTTACCCTGAGATTCATCGGCGATATCGATGGCGTTGCAGCCAACGAGATCGCCTCGCTGCTGTTTCGGATCAATCGCAAGCCGTTCGAGGTGGCACTGCAGGGCCTCGCCAGCTTCGGCGGAAAAAAGCCGCGCGCGGTGGTGGCCCAGGTGGTGCCGAGCCGGCCGCTGATCGAGTTGCAGGCCGAACTGGAACGGCTGATGCAGCGGATCGGGCTCGATCCGGAAGGCCGCAAATTCACCCCGCATGTGACCTTGGCGCGGCTGCGCGATGCTTCCAACCAGGATGTCGCGGACTATCTGTCGGTGCGCGGTTATTTCCCGACCCGGGTGTTCACGGCTTCGCGCTTCGTACTGTTCTCGTCGCGGGCCTCCACCGGCGGCGGGCCCTATGTGGTCGAGGATTCCTACGCGCTGAGTGCGTGACGGGTAGGCGCTCGCCCCAGTCACGGCCGTCGTTGCCCGGGCGAACCAGTATTCCAGAACCGCCGGTGATAGAATCGAGAAAGCGCGGCGTACTATCCGATTTTCGCGGGTATGACGGTTTGCGATATTTAGCCCGGCACGCCGCAATGCCCGCTTCCGCATAGCCCCCGCACCAATTCGCGGCTTGCATTTTTCTCCGTGTTGGGGCCGTAAAGGGGGCCATGCTGTCTCCCCCGCCTGCCTCGTTTCGCGCCCATTACCAGGCGCTCGTCGCCTCCGGCGCGATCGAGCCCGACGCCGCGCAGGCGGAGGCTGCCGAGGCCTTCGCGGATCTCGAGCGGCGGCTTTCGAGCTACAAGCCGGTGCGCAAGCAGGGTCTGCTGGGCCGGCTGTTTGCGGACAAGGACGAGCCGCCGCCGCGCGGCCTCTACATTCATGGCGAGGTCGGTCGCGGCAAGACCATGCTGATGGATCTGTTTTTTCAGCAAAGTCCCGTCGTCCACAAGCGCCGCGCGCACTTCCACGAATTCATGGCCGAGGTGCACGAGCGGATCTATGGCTTTCGTCAGAACATCGCGCGCGGCGAAATCGCCGAGGGTGATGTGATCGCGCTCACCGCCGCGTCGATTTTCGACCAGGCCTGGCTTTTGTGCTTCGACGAGTTTCATGTCACCGACATTGCGGACGCGATGATCCTCGGACGGCTGTTCTCAAAGCTGTTCGAACTCGGCACCGTGGTGGTGGCGACATCCAACGTCGCGCCCGAGGATCTCTACAAGGGAGGTCTGAACCGGGCGCTGTTCCTCCCCTTCATCGCGCAGATATCCGATCATATGGATGTGTTGCGGCTCGAAGCGCGCACCGATTTCCGGCTCGAGAAGCTCGCCGGTGTGAAAATGTGGTTGGTGCCGGCGGATCGCGACGCCGATGCCGCGCTCGACAAAGCGTGGGCGAAGATGACCGGCAATGCCAAATGCAAGCCGCGCGACATTTCGATCAAGGGCCGCATCCTGCACGTGCCGTGTTCGGCGGATGGCGTCGCGCGATTTTCGTTCGCCGACATCTGTGAAAAGCCGCTCGCCGCCTCGGACTACCTGCGGCTCGCGCACGATTATCACACCATCATGATCGACCGCATTCCGGTGATGGACTACGCCGAACGCAACGCTGCCAAGCGGTTCATCGCGCTGATCGACACGCTTTATGACAACGCCGTGAAGCTGATGGCCTCGGCCGACGCCGATCCGGTGTCGCTCTATGTTGCGACCGAGGGCAATGAGGCGAACGAGTTCAAGCGAACCGCGTCGCGGCTGATCGAGATGAGTTCGGAATCTTATCTGGCGCTGCCGCACGGCCACAAGGACTCCGCGGCGAGCGGGTCGAGCACGGGGCTGGTGGAAACGTGACGGCGTAAACCATGATTCCGGGGCGCGTCCAACGGGTCCGCGCAAAGCGCGGCCCGCTGACAGGCTCCGACGCGAACCCGGAATCCCGATCATACATCCTCTGGATTTCCGGGTTCGCGCTGGCGCGCGTCCCGGAATGACAGCCGTTGGCCTGACAATTGAGCATGCCGTGAGCATGTCGCGACTTGAACGGGTCGGGCGAAAGGGATAACCAGCCATCCAAGCTTTCTTCCAACCTCCTCCTTACGTTCAAAGGACAGATTTCCCATGGCGCGCGACAAGATTGGTTTGATTGGCTCCGGTCAGATCGGCGGAACGCTGGCCCACCTCATCGGCCTGAAGGAATTGGGCGATGTCGTGATGTTCGACATCGCCGAGGGCGTGCCGCAGGGCAAATCGCTCGATATCGCGCAATCCTCGCCGGTCGACGGGTTCGACGCGCATTTCACCGGCGCCAATTCCTATGAGGCGCTCGACAACGCCAAGGTCTGCATTGTCACCGCCGGCGTGCCGCGCAAGCCCGGCATGAGCCGCGATGATCTCCTGAGCATCAATCTCAAGGTGATGGAACAGGTCGGCGCCGGCATCAAGAAATATGCTCCCGACGCCTTCGTGATCTGCATCACCAACCCGCTCGACGCCATGGTGTGGGCGCTGCAGAAGGCCTCCGGCATGCCGCACAAGAAGGTGGTGGGCATGGCGGGCGTGCTGGATTCCTCGCGTTTCCGCTATTTCCTTGCCGATGAATTCAACGTCTCCGTCGAAGACGTCACCGCCTTCGTGCTTGGCGGCCATGGCGACACCATGGTGCCGCTGGTGCGATATTCCACGGTGGCCGGCATCCCGCTGCCCGATCTGGTGAAGATGGGCTGGACCTCGCAGACGCGGATCGACGAAATCGTCGACCGCACCCGCAACGGCGGTGCCGAGATCGTCAACCTCTTGAAGACCGGTTCGGCGTTCTATGCGCCGGCCGCATCCGCCATCGCGATGGCCGAGAGCTACCTGAAGGACAAGAAGCGCGTGCTGCCCTGCGCCGCCTATCTCAACGGCGAATACGGCGTCAAGGACATGTATGTCGGCGTGCCCGTTGTCATCGGATCGAAGGGTGTCGAGCGTATCGTCGAGATCGAACTGGCCGGCAAGGACCGCGAAGCATTCGACAAGTCGGTCAACGCGGTGCAGGGTCTGGTCGATGCCTGCAAGAAAATCGCTCCCGATCTGCTCGGCCGCTGATCGCATTCGCATTCCAGGCTGACCAAACAAACCGATCGTTCAGGGCTTTCGAGGGCCACCAATGAATATCCATGAATACCAGGCCAAGGCGCTGCTGCACGAATTCGGCGTGCCGATTTCAAAGGGCGTGCCGGTGCTGCGGGCCTCCGATTCGGACGTCGCCGCGAAAACGCTTCCCGGCCCGGTCTGGGTGGTGAAGAGCCAGATCCACGCTGGCGGCCGCGGCAAGGGCAAGTTCAAGGAAGCGTCCGCCGGCGACAAGGGCGGCGTCCGGATCGCCAAATCGATCGCCGAGGTCAATGAATTCGCCAAGCAGATGCTGGGCTCGACGCTGGTCACGGAGCAGACCGGGCCGCACGGCAAGCAGGTCAACCGTCTCTACATCGAGGATGGCTCCGAGATCGACAAGGAGTTCTATCTCTCGATCCTGGTCGACCGCGAAAGCTCCGAAGTCTCGTTCGTGGTCTCCACCGAAGGCGGCGTCAACATCGAGGACGTTGCGCACAACTCTCCGGAAAAGATCGTGACCTTCTCGGTCGATCCCGCCACCGGCATCATGCCGCACCACGGCCGCACCGTCGCCAAGGCGCTGAAATTATCCGGCGATCTCGCCAAGCAGGCGGAAAAGCTGGTGAGCCAGCTCTATACGGCCTTCGTCGCCAAGGACATGGCGATGCTGGAGATCAACCCGTTGGTTGTAACCAGGCAGGGCGCGCTCCGCGTGCTCGACGCCAAGGTGTCATTCGACGGCAACGCGCTCTATCGCCATCCCGAAGTGGTGGCGCTGCGCGACGAGACCGAGGAAGATCCCAAGGAAATCGAGGCGTCGAAATACGACCTCAACTACATCACGCTCGATGGCACCATCGGCTGCATGGTCAACGGCGCCGGCCTCGCGATGGCGACGATGGACATCATCAAGCTCTACGGCATGGCGCCGGCGAACTTCCTCGACGTCGGCGGCGGCGCCGACAAGGCCAAGGTCACCGCGGCGTTCAAGATCATCACCGCCGATCCCAATGTGAAGGGCATCCTGGTCAACATTTTCGGCGGCATCATGAAATGCGACATCATCGCCGAGGGCGTGGTTGCCGCCGTCAAGGAAGCCGGCCTGAAAGTGCCGCTGGTGGTGCGGCTCGAAGGCACCAATGTCGATGCCGGCAAGAAGATCATCCGGGAAAGTGGCCTCAACGTGCTGCCGGCCGACGATCTCGACGACGCCGCGCAAAAAATCGTCAAGGCCGTGAAGGGGGCCTGAGCCAATGGCCGAGGACCGTCTCGCCGCACCGGCGCCGCTTCCGGAGCACCGCAAGCTTGCGGCGTTCGCAGGCGAGTGGAGCGGTGAAGAGGTGGTGTATCCGTCGCGCTGGACCGCGGGAGGGCCTGCCACCTCGCATGTCGTCGCCCGCATCGATCTCAACGGCTTTTATCTGATTCAGGATGCCCGCCAGACGCGCGAGGGCAAGGAAAGCTTCGCCACCCATGGCGTCTTCACCTACGACCGCGAGGATCGGCTGTACAAACTGTTCTGGCACGATTCGCTCGGCTACTACCCGCCGTCGCCGGCCTCCGGCGGCTGGACCGGCAAGACCCTGATCCTGGTGCGCGGTTCGCTGCGCGGCAATGCCCGACATGTCTATGAGATTCTCGACGACAACTCCTACTCGATGAAAATCCAGTTTTCGCCCGACGCGGAAGGATGGGCCGACGTGCTCACCGGCGTTTATCGGCGCATCCACTGACCCCTTACCGACCGTTCGCGAAAGCAATCCCAACCATGTCCATCCTGATTGACAAGAACACCAAAGTCATCTGCCAGGGTTTTACTGGCAAGAACGGCACGTTTCATTCGGAAGCGGCGATCGCCTATGGCACCAGGATGGTCGGCGGCACCTCGCCGGGCAAAGGTGGCGCGGTGCATCTCGGGCTGCCGGTGTTCGATACGGTGGCGGAAGCGCGCGAAAAGACCGGCGCCGATGCCAGCGTGATCTACGTGCCGCCGCCGGGCGCGGCCGACGCGATCTGCGAGGCCATCGACGCCGAAATGCCGCTGATCGTCTGCATCACCGAAGGCATTCCGGTGCTCGACATGGTCAGGGTGAAGCGCTCGCTGTCGGGATCGAAATCGCGGCTGATCGGGCCGAATTGCCCGGGCGTGATGACGGCGGGCGAATGCAAGATCGGCATCATGCCGGCGAACATCTTCAAGCCCGGCAATGTCGGCATCGTGTCGCGGTCGGGCACCCTGACCTATGAAGCGGTATTCCAGACCAGCCAGGAAGGCCTCGGCCAGACCACCGCGGTCGGCATCGGCGGCGATCCGGTCAAGGGCACCGAATTCATCGATATGCTGGAGATGTTTCTGGCCGACCCCAAGACCACCTCGATCGTCATGATCGGCGAAATCGGCGGTTCGGCCGAAGAAGACGCCGCCCAGTTCATCAGGGACGAGGCCAAGCGCGGCCGCAAGAAGCCGATGGTCGGCTTTATCGCCGGCGTCACCGCCCCTCCCGGGCGCCGCATGGGCCATGCCGGCGCGATCATCTCCGGTGGCAAGGGCGACGCCGGCTCCAAGACCGCGGCGATGGAAGCGGCCGGAATTACGGTTTCCCCCTCGCCGGCGCGGCTCGGAAAAACCCTTGTCGAAAAACTGAAGTCCTAATTCATTTTTTGGTTCTTTTGGGGGCGAAGATTCGCCTTATATAGGTTAAAAGGCCCGTTATCATGCTGATCCGAGCCCGGATTGGCTGTTGCGCCGTATTCCATGCGCGAACCGAAATCACCAGGACGCAATCATGTCTCGCCAAGACACGAACGCTGCTTTTGCTCTCTCCTCGTTCCTCCAGGGCACCAACGCCCCCTACATCGATGATATCTACGCCCGCTACGAGAAAGATCCGGCCTCGGTTGACCCCGAATGGCAGGAGTTCTTCAAGAGCCTGAAAGACCCGCCAGCCGACGTCCGGAAAAATGCCCAAGGACCGTCCTGGGGCCGGGACAATTGGCCGCTGTCGCCGCGCGACGATCTGACCTCCGCGCTCGATGGCAATTGGGCGGAAGTCGAGAAGGCTGTCGGCAGCAAGCTCGCGGCCAAGGCGCAGGTGAAGGGCAGCGAACTGACGCCGACCGACGTCCACCAGGCGACCCGCGATTCCGTGCGTGCGCTGATGCTGATTCGCGCCTACCGCATGCGCGGGCATTTCCACGCCAAGCTCGACCCGCTCGGGATCGAGCCGCCGCGCGATCGTGAAGAACTCGATCCGCGGTCCTACAGCTTCACGGAAGCCGATTTCGACCGCCAGATCTTCCTCGATCACGTGCTGGGCATGGAATACGCGACCTTGCGCGAAATCGTCGCGATCTGCGAACGGACCTACTGCCAGACGGTGGGCGTCGAGTTCATGCACATCAGCAACGGCGCGCAGAAGGCCTGGATTCAGGAGCGCATCGAAGGCCCGGACAAGGAAATCAGTTTCACCCGCGAGGGCCGCCGCGCCATCCTGACGAAACTGGTCGAGGCCGAAGGCTTCGAGAAATTCTGCGATCTCAAATTCACCGGCACCAAGCGGTTCGGCCTCGACGGCGCTGAATCGCTGATCCCGGCGCTCGAACAGATCATCAAGCGCGGCGGCAATCTGGGCGTCAAGGAAATCGTCTTCGGCATGCCGCATCGCGGACGTCTCAACGTGCTGACGCAGGTGATGGGCAAGCCCCACCGCGCGCTGTTTCACGAATTCAAGGGCGGCTCGGCCAATCCCGACGTGGTCGAGGGCTCCGGCGACGTCAAATATCATCTGGGTGCGTCGTCGGACCGCGAGTTCGACAACAACCGGATTCATCTGTCGCTGACCGCCAACCCATCGCATCTGGAGATCGTCGATCCCGTCGTGCTCGGCAAGGTGCGCGCCAAGCAGGACCAGCATGGCGATCCGCCGGACCAGCGCATTTCCGTGTTGCCGCTATTGATGCATGGTGACGCGGCGTTCGCAGGACAGGGCGTGGTGGCGGAATGCTTCGGGCTGTCCGATCTGAAAGGCTACCGCACCGGCGGTTCGCTGCATTTCATCGTCAACAACCAGATCGGATTCACCACCTATCCGCGCTATTCGCGCTCCTCGCCGTATCCTTCCGACGTGGCGAAGATGATCGATGCGCCGATCTTCCACGTCAACGGCGACGATCCGGAGGCCGTGGTGTTCGCGGCCAAGGTCGCGATCGAATTCCGGCAGAAATTCCACAAGCCGGTCGTCATCGACATGTTCTGCTATCGCAGGCACGGCCATAACGAGGGCGACGAGCCGGCGTTCACCCAGCCGGTGATGTACAAGAGGATCGCATCGCATCCGACCACGCTCGAGATTTATTCCAGGCGGTTGATCGCCGAAGGCGTGATGACCGAAGGTGAAGTCGAGAAGGCCAAGGCGGACTGGCGCGCGCGGCTCGATGCCGAACTCGAGGCCGGCTCCGGCTACAAGCCCAACAAGGCCGACTGGCTCGACGGCAAATGGGCCGGATTCAAGTCGGCCGATGCGGAAGAGGACGCCCGTCGCGGCGTCACCGGCGTCGATGTCGCGGTGCTCAGGGATGTCGGCCGCAAGATCACCAAAGTGCCGGACGGTTTCCGGATTCACCGCACCGTGCAGCGGTTTCTGGAAAACCGGGGCAAGGCGATCGAGACCGGCGCCGGGATCGATTGGGCGACCGGCGAGGCGCTGGCGTTCTGCTCGCTGCTGCAGGAAGGCCACCACGTCCGGCTGTCGGGACAGGACAGCGAGCGCGGCACCTTCTCGCAGCGCCACTCGGTGCTGATCGACCAGGAAGACGAGAGCCGCTATACGCCGTTCAATCATCTCGGCGGCGATCAGGGCCATTACGAAGTCATCAACTCGCTGCTCTCGGAAGAGGCGGTGCTCGGCTTCGAGTACGGCTACTCGCTGGCGGAGCCGAACGCGCTGACGATCTGGGAAGCCCAGTTCGGCGATTTCGCCAACGGCGCGCAGGTGCTGTTCGACCAGTTCATCTCGTCGGGCGAACGCAAATGGCTGCGCATGTCCGGCCTCGTCTGCATGCTGCCGCACGGCTATGAAGGGCAGGGACCGGAGCATTCCTCCGCGCGGCTCGAACGTTTCCTGCAGATGTGCGCCGAGGACAACATGCAGGTGGTCCATGCCACCACGCCGGCGAATTTCTTCCACGTGCTGCGGCGTCAATTGCATCGCGAGATTCGCAAACCCCTGATCCTGATGACGCCGAAGTCGCTGCTGCGGCACAAGCGCGCGGTTTCGAGGCTCGACGAGCTGGGCGCGAACACCACGTTCCATCGCATTCTCTACGATGACGCGGTCATGCTGCCGGATGAAAAGATCAAGCTGGTGCCGGACGACAAGATCCGCCGCGTCGTGCTGTGCTCGGGCAAGGTCTATTACGATATTTACGACGAGCGCGAAAAACGCGGCATCGACGATGTCTACATCATGCGCGTCGAGCAGCTTTATCCGGTGCCGCTGAAGGCGCTGGTGCAGGAACTCGGACGCTTCAAGAGTGCCGAACTGGTCTGGTGTCAGGAAGAGCCACGCAACATGGGCGCGTGGCATTTCATCGAGCCGTATCTCGAATGGGTGCTGAACCAGATCCACGCGCCGAACAAGCGTCCGCGTTACGCCGGACGCGCCGCGGCTGCGGCAACGGCCACCGGCTTGATGTCGAAGCATCTGGCGCAGCTCAAGGCTCTGCTGGACGAGGCGCTAAACTAGCATTCAATTGTCATGCCCCGCGAAAGCGGGGCATCCGGTAACCCGCGCCGTTCCTTTTTAAATCAGGACCGTCACGGAGTACCGGATCGCCCGGTTTTGCGGGCGATGACCACACAGGGCATTTGAGGAAAACACACAATGACTGAAATTCGCGTTCCGACGCTCGGCGAATCCGTGACCGAGGCCACCATCGGCCGCTGGTTCAAGAAGGCCGGTGATTCCGTGGCGGTGGATGAGCCGCTGGTCGAGCTCGAGACCGACAAGGTCACCATCGAAGTGCCGGCGCCGTCAGCGGGCACCCTCGGCGAAATCGTCGCCAAGGATGGCGAAACCGTCGCGGTCGGCGCGCTGCTCGGACAGATCAATGAAGGTGCGGCTGGAGCCGCTGCCAAGCCGGCTGCGGCACCTGCCAAGGCCGCCGCTCCCGCTGCGCCGCCGGCCCCCGCTGTCGCGGCCCCGGCGGCGCCCAAGGCTCCCCCGGTCGACGCGCCACTGGCTCCGTCGGTTCGCAAGATTTCGGTCGAAACCGGCATCGATGCCTCGACCGTTCCAGGCTCCGGCAAGGATGGCCGGGTGACAAAAGGCGACATGCTCGCCGCGATCGAGAAAGCCGCTTCGGCGCCGACGCCGGTCAGTCAGCCTGCCGCGGCGGTCCAGGTGCGGGCGCCTTCGCCCGCCGACGATGCCGCGCGCGAAGAACGGGTCAAGATGACCCGGCTGCGCCAGACCATCGCGCGCCGCCTGAAGGACGTCCAGAACACCGCGGCGATGCTGACGACCTTCAACGAGGTCGATATGAGCCACATCATGGCGATGCGCGTCCAGTACAAGGACGTGTTCGAGAAGAAGCACGGCAGCAAGCTGGGATTTATGGGCTTCTTCGCCAAGGCCTGCGTGCAGGCGCTGAAGGACATTCCGGCGGCCAATGCCGAGATCGACGGCACCGACCTGATCTACAAGAATTATTATCACATCGGCGTCGCCGTCGGCACCGACAAGGGCCTGGTGGTGCCGGTGGTGCGCGACTGCGACCAGAAGTCGATCGCCGAGATCGAAAAGAGCATCGCCGATTTCGGCCGCCGCGCGCGCGACGGCCAGCTCAAGATCGACGAGATGCAGGGCGGTACCTTCACCATCACCAATGGCGGCATCTATGGGTCGCTGATGTCGACGCCGATCCTGAACGCGCCGCAGTCCGCCATTCTCGGCATGCACAAGATCCAGGATCGCCCCGTGGCGATCGGCGGCAAGGTCGAGATCCGTCCGATGATGTATCTGGCGCTGTCATACGATCACCGCGTGATCGACGGCAAGGAAGCGGTGACGTTCCTGGTGCGGGTCAAGGAGAGCCTCGAGGATCCGGCGCGGCTGGTGCTGGATCTGTGACGGGTTTCATCGTGCTGCAGGGGCGCAATGACGGCATCGCAAGCCGCCTTTGACAGCGGACAATGGCGCAGCCGTTGCCGGCTGCAATGTGGGTGGGGGCGAATTTGACCGACAGGGTTGTGATCATTACCGGCGGCAGCCGCGGCATCGGCCGGGCCACCGCGATTGCCGCGGCGGCGCGGGGTTTTCGGGTTTGCATCGGCTACGCCAGCAATGAGACGGCGGCGCGCACCGCGGTCTCCGCCATCGAGGCAAAGAACGGCAAGGCGATCGCGGTGAAATGCGATGTCGGTGACGAGGGCGATATCCTCGCGCTGTTCGAGGCGGCAGACAAGTTCGGTACACTCGGCGCGCTCGTCAACAACGCCGGCATCGTCGGGGAGACCGCGCGCGTGGACGAAATGTCCGCCGAGCGCGTCCAGCGCATGATGGCCGTCAACGTCACCGGCAGCATCCTGTGCGCGCGCGAAGCGGTGAAGCGGATGTCGACCCGTCATGGCGGCAAAGGCGGCGTCATCGTCAACCTGTCGTCGGTCGCCGCGAAACTCGGTTCGCCCAACACCTACGTCGATTACGCGGCATCCAAAGGCGCGATCGATTCCTTCACGGTCGGGCTGGGGCACGAAGTCGCCGGCGAGGGCATTCGGGTGGCGGCGATCCGGCCCGGGCTGATCGATACCGATATTCACGCCAGCGGCGGCGACCCCGACCGCGCCCACCGATTGAGTTCGTCGGTGCCGATGAAGCGCGTCGGCACCGCGGACGAAATCGCCAACGCGATCGTCTGGCTGATGTCGGACGAGGCCTCCTATGTGACCAGCGCCATCCTTGATGTGTCGGGCGGGCGCTAATACCTGTCACACTCCTCAGCTACAGGACTTCAATCATGGCCACTTACGATCTCGTTGTTATCGGCACCGGTCCTGGGGGATATGTCTGCGCGATCCGGGCCGCGCAGCTCGGCATGAAGGTCGCCGTGGTCGAGAAGGAAGCGACGCTCGGCGGTACCTGTCTCAATGTCGGATGCATGCCGTCGAAGGCGCTGTTGCATGCCTCTGAAATGTTCGAGGAGGCCGGGCACTCCTTTGCGAAAATGGGCGTCAGCGTCTCCGCGCCGAAACTCGATCTGCCGTCGATGATGACTTTCAAGCAGCAGGGCATCGACGGCAACGTCAGGGGCGTCGAGTTCCTGATGAAGAAAAACAAGATCGACGTCATCAGCGGCAAGGGAAAGATCCTCGGCACCGGTAAGGTCGAGGTCTCAGGCAGCGACGGCAAGACGCAGCTGGTGGAGACCAAGAACATCGTGATCGCCACCGGCTCCGATATCGCCAGATTGAAGGGCATCGAGATCGACGAGAAGCGCATCGTGTCGTCGACCGGCGCGCTGTCGCTCGACCAGGTGCCGGAAAAACTGCTGATCGTCGGCGCCGGCGTGATCGGGCTCGAGCTCGGCTCGGTGTGGCAACGCCTCGGCGCGCAGGTTACCGTGGTGGAGTTTCTCGATCGTATTTTGCCGGGCATGGATGGCGAAGTCGCAAAACAATTCCAGCGCATCCTCGAAAAGCAGGGCTTTGCGTTCAAGCTCGGCACCAAGGTCACCAGCGTCGACACCTCGGGCAAGACGTTGTCCGCGCAGATCGAGCCGGCCGCGGGCGGCAAGGCGGAAGCTCTGGAAGCAGACGTGGTGTTGGTTTGTATCGGCCGCGTCCCCTACACCGAGGGTCTTGGCCTCAAGGAAGCCGGTGTCGCGCTCGACAATCACGGCCGCGTCCAGATCGACGCGCACTTTGCGACCAGCCTGAAGGGCGTCTACGCCATCGGCGACGTGGTCGCAGGTCCGATGCTGGCCCACAAGGCCGAGGACGAAGGCGTCGCGGTTTCGGAAATTCTCGCCGGCCAGGCCGGGCATGTGAACTACGACGTTATCCCAGGCGTCGTGTATACCACGCCGGAAGTGTCGTCGGTCGGCAAGACCGAGGAAGAGCTGAAGCAGGCCGGCGTAGCCTTTACCGTCGGCAAATTCCCGTTCACCGCCAATGGCCGTTCCAAGGTCAACCAGACCACGGAAGGATTCGTCAAGGTTCTCGCAGATGCGAAGACCGATCGGGTGCTTGGCGTGCACATTGTCGGCCGCGAGGCCGGCGAAATGATTCACGAAGCCGCCGTATTGATGGAGTTTGGTGGTTCCGCTGAGGATTTGGCGCGCACCTGCCATGCCCACCCGACCCGTTCGGAGGCGATCAAGGAAGCCGCGCTTGCAGTTGGCAAGCGCGCGATCCATATGTGATCGACGCCGGGCGCAGATCAGGCGGGGACAACATTGATGATTCGCCGCCTTCTCCAACCGGTCTGGATTCTGCTTGCGGTCATCTTTCTGATCGAGGCATGGCTGTGGGATCACCTCGAGCCGATCGTGGCCCGGGTGGTGTCGCTGATTCCGCTGCGCGCCTTCAAGCAGTGGCTCGCCGATCGCGTCGATACGCTGTCCCCGGCGATGACGCTGATCGTGTTCATCGTGCCGGTGATTCCGCTGTTTCCGCTGAAGATGGTCGGCCTCTGGCTGCTGGCGCATGAATATTGGATCAGCGCCATCCTCACCATCATCTTCGCGAAATTCCTCGGCGTCGGCGTCGCCGCCTTCATCTTCGACGTGACGCGGCCGAAATTGCTGGAAATGGAATGGTTCGAAAAGCTCTATGATTTTGTCATGGCGTTGCGGGCAAAGGCCAACGCGCTGGTGGATCCCATCAGGGTGCGAATCAAGCATGCCTTGCGCGGCGACGGCAGCAGCTGGTCATCGCGCACGCTGCGGCTGATCCAGCGTTTCCGCAAGAGCGTGCACGAAGCGCGGTAGCCTGGCCACGTCTCGAAGCTCTCGAAGCGTGAAGCCACCAGAGCCCGGTGTTAAAGCGCGGCGGACTTACCTCTCCCATAGGGAGAGGTCGGCGCGCAGCGCCGGGTGAGGGGTTACGGTCTATCGTTGGTGCAGCACCCCCTCACCCGATTTGCTGCGCAAATCGACCTCTCCCCGCCGGGGAGAGGTGAAGGGCATACTGATCCAAATTCAAACCACACTACTCTACGGCAGGTGCAGCAGATGCGGCATGAACAGGCCGAGCGCGGTAAATGCGATTCCCGCCAGCGCCAGCAATCCGGAAATCCATGCCAGCGCAATTATCCCGGTGATGATGGTCGCCGAAGCCAGCACGATGCCAATCTGAAAGGCGGCGGAGGCGAGTTCGTAGTGATGATATTTGGCTTCCGCGAGGTCGCGCTCTTCCTCTGCATGCTTGGCGCGCTCCGACAATTGTTCCTGCCCTTCGCCGGTTTGGGGCTCGGAGCGGTAGCGCGCGGCGGTCTTCTGCCATTCGTCGATCTGCTTTTGCAGCGCCGCCCTGGTGGCTTCGTCGCCGGCGGTGCCGAGGCTTAACTTGGCTTGTTCGGCTGCGGTCTGTACGACGTTGCGGCGGATGCTCTTGGCCTGGAAGAACGCCCAGAAGTTCGAAGCTTCGACATTCCTGCTGATCACCTCGGTCTGGGCGCCCTTGCCGAGCGTTTCCGACAGCGCAAGACATAGCGCGATCACGGCAATCAAAAGCGCGATCTTCCTGTTTTCGCTGGAGGCCTCCTTGGCCTGGTCCGCCTGCTCCATACTTTCATGTGCGCTCATGATCTCTCCCGGCTTGAAGCGCATGATCCGCCAGGCATCCCACGGGCTTGACCCAGGGGTGCAGGCAATTCGGCGAAAAGATCATGCCCCGCTTGAAAGCCCAACGATTGACCGAACCGCAGCGTCTGCGCAAGAGCCAAGCAGTGGTGACGCGCGTATCTCGCGGGTGAAAGTCGGACGGTCTCAGGCGCGGGGATGCGCGGTGCGATAGACCTCGAGCAGGCGCTCGCTGTCGATGCCGGTATAAATCTGCGTGGTCGAGAGCGAGGCGTGGCCGAGCAACTCCTGGATCGCGCGCAGATCGCCGCCGCGGCTCAAAAGGTGGGTCGCGAAGGAATGCCGCAGCGCATGCGGCGTCGCGCTGTCGGGCAGGCCCAGCGCGCCGCGCAGCCGTTCCATGGTGAGCTGAATGATTCGCGGACTGAGCGGGCCGCCGCGGGCGCCGACAAAGATCGGTCCCTCCGGGGAAAGCGAATGCGGGCACATCGCGACATAATCCTGGACCAGCGCCAGCACGTTCTGCAGCACCGGCACCATCCGGGTCTTGTTGCCCTTGCCGGTCACGATCAAGACGTCGCCGGCACCGGGCAACGGCACCTCGCGGCGTTTCAAGCCGAGGGCTTCGGAGATGCGCAGACCCGAGCCGTACAGCAGCGCCATGACGGCGGCGTCGCGTGCCCAGATCCAGGGATCGCGGGTTTCGCCGGCGCGCTCGTCGGCGTCGGTGAGGCGTTTGGCCGCTGCCATCTGGATCGGCTTCGGCAGGCTCTTTCCGACCTTGGGCGCGCGAATCGCCGACAGCGCGCCGACCTTGCCCTGGCTCTCCCGTTCGAGGAAACGCCCGAACGAGCGCAAGCCCGCCAGCGCCCGCATCAGCGAGCGTCCGCCGATATCGTCCGCCCGCCGCATCGCCATGAAGGCCCTGATGTCGCTGGCCTCAAGCGCGGCGAACCGGGCAAGCGTCACTCGCGCGCCCCAATGCTCGCTGAGAAAGACGAGGCACTGACGGACGTCGCGGGCATAGGCCTCCAGCGTCTTGGGCGACAGCCTTCGTTCGCTGCGCAGATGCGACAGCCAGTGGGTCATCTCCAGCGTGATGTCTTCGGCGGCGCAGGCAAGTTCGATGGATTGAACCGCGGGAGCTGATTTTGTCATAGGCTGCCTTGGGGGCGCGCGATGATTCCTGGCGATTATATCGCACCTCCTTCGTTTACCGTTCGCTAACTTGCGAAAACCCCGACGGTCGGGCACTGGCCCCGGCCGGCCCACGACCTTAAGCTAGCCCCGCCTCCCAGTTCGAGCCCGATTCTCCCATGGACCACGCGACGCGCGCCGGCACCTCATCTGCATCGTCGACCCGCGTCGTCGATGTGCTGGTACCGGTCGCGCTCAATCAGAATTATTCCTACCGGGTGCCACGCGGCATGGAGCTGAAACCGGGCGATGTGGTGTGCGTGCCGCTGGGGCCGCGCGAGGTGGTCGCGGTAGTCTGGGCCGAAAACGCCAATCCCGATCCCCGCCTGCACAACCGCCTCAAGGACGTCGGCGAAAAGCTCGACGTGCCGCCGTTGAAAGAGGAACTCCGCAGCCTGGTCGATTGGGTCGCCAACTACACGCTGTCGGCGCGCGGCATGGTGCTGCGGATGACATTGCGGATGGGCGAACATCTCGGCCCGGAGCGGGTGCGGTTAGGCGTGCGGCTGGTCGGCGAAGTGCCCAAACGAATGACGCCGGCACGGCGGCGGCTGATCGAGGTGCTGTCGGATCGGTTGCTGCACGGCAAGTCCGAAGCGGCGAAGGAAGCCGGCGTCAGTGGCGGGGTGATCGATGGGCTGGTCGATGAGGGCACACTGACGACGGAAGCCATGCCGCGCGCGCTGGCGCCGCCCGCGCCCGATCCGTCATTTGCCGCGCCTGAGTTTTCACGCCAGCAGCGCACCGCCGTGGACGCCATGCGCGCGCTGGCGGCGAACGGCAGCTTTCACGTCGCGCTGCTCGACGGCGTCACCGGCTCGGGCAAGACCGAAGTCTATTTCGAAGCCATCGCCGAGATCATCCGCCGCGGCAAGCAGTCGCTGATTCTGATGCCCGAGATCGCGCTGACCGGACAATTTCTGGACCGCTTCGCGCAGCGTTTCGGCGTGCGGCCGCTGGAATGGCATTCGGAGCTGACCCCGCGCACCCGCGCGCGCAATTGGGCCGCGATCGCGGCGGGCGAAGCGCCGGTCGTGGTGGGCGCGCGTTCCGCGCTGTTTCTGCCCTATGCCAATCTCGGGCTGATCGCGGTCGATGAGGAGCACGACCAGGCCTACAAGCAGGACGAAGGCGCGCATTATCATGCCCGCGATATGGCGGTGGTGCGCGCGCATATCGCGAAAATTCCGATCGTGCTGGCGTCGGCGACGCCGTCGGTCGAGACCGAGGTCAATGCGCGCAAAGGCCGCTATCAGCGCGTGGTGCTGCCATCGCGGTTCGGCGGCCAGCACATGCCGCATATCGAGGCGATCGATCTGCGCCGCGAAGCGCCCCCGCGCGGCCGCTTCATTTCGCCGCGGCTGGCAGAACATATCCAGATCGCGATCGAGCGGCGCGAACAGGCGCTTCTGTTCCTCAACCGCCGCGGCTATGCGCCGCTGACATTGTGCCGGGCCTGCGGGCATCGCTTTGCCTGCACGATTTGCGACGCCTGGCTGGTCGATCATCGCTTTCGCCAGCGTCTGGTCTGCCATCACTGCGGCTTCTCGATGCCGCGCCCGCACGCCTGTCCGCATTGCGCCGCGGAGGAATCGCTGGTCGCCGTCGGTCCCGGTGTCGAACGCCTGCAGGAGGAAGCCGCACAATTGTTTCCGGACGCGCGCACCATGGTGCTGTCGAGCGACCTGATCACCTCGATCGAGACCATGCGAACCGAACTGAATGAGATCGCGGAAGGCCGCGTCGATATCATCATCGGCACCCAGCTGGTGGCGAAAGGCCACAATTTTCCACGGCTCAACCTGGTTGGCGTGGTCGATGCCGATCTCGGGCTCGGCAATGGCGATCCGCGCGCTGCCGAGCGCACGTTTCAGCTCCTCAACCAGGTGATCGGGCGCGCCGGACGCGATCAGGGTCGCGGTGTCGGCTATCTGCAAACCCATCAGCCCGAACATCCCGTGATGAAGGCGCTGGTGGCGTGCGACCGTGAGGCGTTTTATGCCAGCGAGATCGAGGCGCGCGAGCGCGCCGGCTATCCGCCGTTCGGCCGGCTGGCGAGCCTGATCATTTCCGCGGGCGACCGGCCCACGGCGGAGAGCTTTGCGCGAAAGCTGGCTGCGATCGCGCCGATCGATCCGCGCATTCAGGTGCTGGGACCTGCCGAAGCGCCGCTGGCCGTTATCAAGGGCCGCTATCGTTTCCGGCTCCTGGTGAAATCGCTGCGCAATGTCGATTTGTCGGACTACTTGCGCGAATGGCTCGCGGCCGGCCCCAAGACAAAGGGCAACCTCAAGCTTGAGGTCGACGTCGATCCGCAAAGCTTTTTGTAATGCGGCTTTGTCATTCCGGGGCGCGCCTTGGCGCGAACCACAGATGTGCAATTGCACATGGGGGAATCCTTGGATTCCGGGTTCGATGCGGAGCCTGTCATCGGGCCGCGCTTCGCGCGGACCCGTTGGCATCGCCCCGGAATGACTTCAGCAAAATGAGTTCCAGCAAGATGACTTCAGCAAAAAGCCTGCCGTCATTCGCGACGGCAGGCTTTTTTACGCGTGCAACAGGTTCCGCGGCGCAGCGGCCGCAATGCCTACCGGGTTTGATGGATCGGAAAAGGCCCCCTAACGTCTGAGGATGTCAGGAGACGACTTCGGCGACGACACGGCCGACGCCGGTGCTGGTCAGACCGATCGCGCGAGCCGCGCCCGTGGACAGATCCAGCACCCGACCGCGAACGAACGGACCGCGGTCATTGACGGTAACGACGACGCTGCGGTCGCCATGGGTTACCCTGAGCCGGGTCCCAAACGGCAGCGAGCGGTGGGCGCATGTCATCGCATTCTGATTGAAACGCTGGCCCGACGCGGTTTTGCTGCCGGATTCGTTGCCGTAATAGGACGCTATTCCGGAGAAGCTGTGTTCCGAGCCCGACGACCAACCACCGCTCGAAGCGCGATCGAGGGAACTGCTGGCGTGATGTGAATGGCGATAGCCGTGATGATGATGTCGATGCGATTTAGCCGAAGCTTCGGTGATGCTCCCGCCGACCAGAAGAGTTGCGGCGAAGAGCGTGAGCGCCGTGCGCGACTGGGTTGTAGTTCCCAGTGCCGGGTTTTTCGATGTAAGCATATTACGAGTCCCTCGAGATAGTATTGCCACATGTGTGACAAGTGGAACCCCCGTCCCATTCTCAGCAGTCGCCGTTTGGTGGCCTAATAAGGCGTAAGCTGGGCAGTAAATTGTTTTGTCTCATGCTGAAACATCTTGTGACGAAATGCGGATTATCCTGAGTCATTCCGTAGTAGTTCGGATTAATAATTTGTTTACTATTTTATACATGGGAATACTGACGAACGAAGTCATCCGCTTCAACCAAAAGGTTTGAGCAAGTAATGCGCGCGATTGAATAGTTCAGGGAAAAACCCGGTTCCGGCGGCAGGCTCATGGCGGCCATGCATCAGGGGGCGGAACAAATGCCCTTGCGCGCGACCGATAAAGGGTCAGCCGCCTCAGGTGCAAAGCAGCCGAATTCGCGGTGGCAAATTCGTCGGGAAATTCGCTCCTCGGAATCACGGCTTATGGATAGCGACAAGGCAGCACACGCCGTCGCCGTCATGTTGCACCTGCGCTCCTGCTATGTTAGCAAAGCCGCGATTTTAACGGTTCCGGTACAGCCCGTACCGGCCGAAAATCGAAGTCCCGCTTGAATTCCAAGGGCTTGGATCGCTAGGCGCCGCATTGTGGCGACGGTTTTTCCCTTGCGGATTCGACAGTAATAAAGAGCGCGCTTGTGGCTGCTGAAGATCCGTCCGTTTCGGGAGTGTCAGGCCGTTATGCAACGGCCTTGTTCGAGTTGGCGCGCGATGAAAGATCAATCGACGCGGTGAAGGCCGATCTCGACAGGTTCGACACCATGCTGGCGGACAGCGCGGACCTGAAGCGGCTGGTCCGCAGCCCGGTTTTTTCGGCGGATTCGCAGTCGAAGGCGCTGGCAGCGGTACTCGACAGGGCCGGTATTTCAGGCATTGCCGCGAATTTCCTGAGAGTGCTCACCGCCAACCGTCGGTTGTTCGCCGTCAGTGATGTGATCCGTGCGTTCCGCTCGCTGGTCGCCAAATTCAAGGGCGAGGCGATCGCCGACGTCACGGTCGCAGAAACGCTCAGCGACAGGAATCTCGACGCCCTGAAGACCGCACTGAAATCGGTGACGGGCAAGGACGTTGCGCTCAACGTGAAACTCGATCCCTCGATCATCGGCGGCCTTGTGGTCAAGCTCGGCAGCCGCATGGTGGATAGTTCGCTTCGCACCAAACTCAATTCGATCAAGCACGCGATGAAAGAGGCAGGCTGATGGACATCCGCGCCGCGGAAATTTCCGCGATCCTGAAAGACCAGATCAAGAATTTCGGCCAGGAGGCTGAGGTTTCCGAAGTCGGACAGGTGCTGTCCGTCGGCGACGGCATCGCCCGCGTCTACGGCCTCGACAACGTCCAGTCCGGCGAGATGGTCGAGTTCGAGAACGGCACCCGCGGCATGGCGCTCAACCTCGAGACCGACAATGTCGGCATCGTGATCTTCGGCGCCGACCGGGAGATCAAGGAAGGCCAGACCGTTAAGCGCACCGGCGCCATCGTCGATACTCCCGTCGGCAAAGGCCTGCTCGGCCGCGTGGTCGATGCGCTCGGCAATCCGATCGACGGCAAGGGCCCGATTGCTGCCACCGAACGCAAGCGCGTCGACGTCAAGGCGCCCGGCATCATTCCGCGCAAATCGGTCAACGAGCCGATGGCGACTGGCCTCAAGGCCATCGATGCCTTGATCCCGATCGGCCGCGGCCAGCGGGAGCTGATCATCGGCGACCGCCAGACCGGCAAGACCGCGATCGCGCTCGACGCCATTCTGAACCAGAAGCCGCTGAACGCCACCGGCGACGAGAAGATCAAGCTGTATTGCGTCTATGTCGCGATCGGCCAGAAGCGCTCCACGGTGGCGCAATTCGTCAAGGTGCTGGAAGAGCAGGGCGCGCTGGAATATTCCATCGTCGTCGCGGCCACCGCCTCCGATCCGGCGCCGATGCAGTACATCGCACCCTTCACCGGCTGCACCATGGGCGAATACTTCCGCGACAACGGCATGCACGCGGTCATCATCTATGACGATCTGTCGAAACAGGCGGTCGCCTATCGCCAGATGTCGCTGCTGCTGCGCCGTCCGCCGGGCCGCGAAGCCTATCCGGGCGACGTGTTCTATCTGCATTCGCGGCTGCTCGAGCGCGCCGCCAAGCTCAACGACGAGCAGGGTTCGGGTTCGCTGACGGCGCTGCCGATCATCGAAACCCAGGCCAACGACGTCTCGGCCTATATTCCGACCAACGTGATCTCGATTACCGACGGCCAGATCTTCCTGGAAACCGACCTGTTCTTCCAGGGCATCCGCCCGGCGGTCAACGTCGGCCTGTCGGTGTCGCGCGTCGGATCGTCGGCGCAGACCAAGGCGATGAAAAAAGTCGCCGGCAAGATCAAAGGCGAGCTCGCGCAGTACCGCGAAATGGCGGCGTTTGCGCAGTTCGGCTCCGATCTCGACGCCTCGACGCAGCGCCTGCTGGCGCGCGGCTCGCGCCTGACCGAACTTCTGAAACAGCCGCAGTTCTCGCCGCTGAAGATGGAAGAGCAGGTCGTGGTGATCTACGCCGGCGTCAACGGCTATCTCGACGGCATTCCGGTCGCCAAGGTGCGCAGCTTCGAGGATGGCCTGTTGTCGCTGGTGCGCGGCAAGAAGGTCGATCTCCTCAACGCCATCCGTGACAGCCGCGACCTTACCGACGACACCGCCGCCAAGCTCAAGTCCGTGGTCGAGGGTTACGCCAAGACGTTTGTTTAACACCGTCGTGGCCGAGCTTGTCGTCGCAAGTCGGATTTATCCGACTTGCGCAAAATGAATAAGACGGAACTCGCGAAGCGAGTTCCTGTGCAGTCTTTGAACGTGGTTGAAATTTCAAGACGTGGATGCCCGGCACGAGGCCGGGCATGACGAAATAGAGGGCTTGCGGTCGGATCGAAGGTCGGATCGCCGGGGTGAACTGAGAAATGGCTTCACTTAAGGACATGCGGGTCCGCATCGCCTCCACCAAGGCGACGCAGAAGATCACCAAGGCGATGCAGATGGTCGCGGCCTCGAAGCTGCGTCGCGCGCAGAACGCCGCCGAGGCGGCACGGCCCTACGCGGAAAAAATGGATGCGGTGATCTCGAATATCGCCAGCGCCGCCGCCGGCTCGCCCGGCGCACCGGTGCTGCTGGCCGGTACCGGCAGGGATCAGGTACATCTGCTGCTGGTCTGCACCGGCGAACGCGGCCTTTCCGGCGCGTTCAACTCCTCGATCGTGCGGCTCGCCCGCGACCGCGCGCTGGCGCTGATGAACCAGGGCAAGGAAGTCAAAATCTTCTGCGTCGGCCGCAAGGGTTTCGAGCAGCTGCGCCGCAGCTTCGAAAAGCAGATCGTGGAGAACCTCGAACTGCGCTCGGTTCGCCAGCTCGGCTTCGTCAATGCCGAGGACATCGCAAAGAAAGTCATCGCGCGCTTCGATGCCGGCGAATTCGACGTCTGCACGCTGTTCTATTCGCGCTTCAAGTCCGTGATCGCGCAGATCCCGACCTCGCAGCAGATCATTCCGCTGGTGGTGGAGGCCGAGCCCGCCAATGCCGGCCCGGCGACGTCTTACGAATATGAGCCGGAAGAGGATGAGATCCTGAGCGGCCTGCTGCCGCGCAATCTCGCGGTGCAGATTTTTCGCGCGCTCCTGGAAAACAACGCCTCGTTCTATGGCGCGCAGATGAGCGCGATGGACAACGCCACCCGCAACGCCGGCGACATGATCCGCAAGCAGACCCTGATCTACAACCGCACCCGGCAGGCGATGATCACCAAGGAACTGATTGAAATCATCTCCGGCGCGGAGGCGCTCTGACGGCCGCATGACGACAGGAGGCAATCCATGGCTTATGTGACATCAGCGACGACCAAGGGCGGCCGCAACGGCCGCGCGATGCTCGACAACGGCGCGCTGGCGCTGGCCATGGCCGCGCCGAAGGAAATCGGCGGCGCCGGCGACGGGCATAACCCCGAGCAGCTGTTCGCGCTGGGCTATTCCTCCTGCTACGGCCAGGCGATCCTGCTGATCTCGAAGAAATACGGCCTCGACGGCCAGGCGGCGCGGGTGACCTGCGAAGTCACGCTGGACCAGAAGGACGGCGGCTTCGGCCTCGCCGTCGAACTCAAGGTTTCGATTCCTGGCGCCGACAAGGAAAAGCTCCAGCAACTGGTCGAGGAAGCCCACACGGTTTGCCCGTACTCGAAGGCGACCAAGGGCAATATACCGGTCAAGCTGACCGTCGTTTAAGTTTTCGGACTTCAAGGAGAGAGTTTCATGGCTACACCCGCCAACCAGACCGGACGCATCACCCAAGTCATCGGCGCCGTGGTCGACGTGCAGTTCGAAGGACATCTGCCGGCCATTCTCAACGCGCTCGAGACCCAGAACGGCGGCAACCGCCTGGTGCTTGAGGTCGCCCAGCATCTCGGCGAATCCACGGTGCGCACCATCGCGATGGATACCGCCGAAGGCCTGGTCCGCGGCCAGGAAGTCGGCGACACCGGCAACCCGATTATGGTGCCGGTTGGCGCCGGCACGCTCGGCCGGATCATGAACGTGATCGGCGAACCCGTCGATGAAGCCGGACCCATCAAATCCGAGGGCAACCGCGCCATCCATCAGCCGGCGCCGGCCTACACCGAGCAGTCGACCGAATCGGAAATCCTCGTCACCGGCATCAAGGTCGTCGATCTGCTGGCGCCCTACGCCAAGGGCGGCAAGATCGGCCTGTTCGGCGGCGCCGGCGTCGGCAAGACCGTGCTGATTCAGGAACTGATCAACAACGTCGCCAAGGCGCATGGCGGCTATTCGGTGTTCGCCGGCGTCGGCGAACGGACCCGCGAGGGCAACGACCTCTATCACGAATTCATCGAATCCGGCGTCAACAAGAAGGGCGGCGGCGAAGGCTCCAAATGCGCGCTGGTCTACGGCCAGATGAACGAGCCGCCGGGCGCGCGCGCCCGCGTCGGCCTCACCGGCCTCACCGTGGCCGAGCATTTCCGCGATCAGGGTCAGGACGTGCTGTTCTTCGTCGACAATATCTTCCGCTTCACGCAAGCCGGCTCCGAAGTGTCGGCGTTGCTCGGCCGCATTCCCTCGGCCGTGGGCTATCAGCCGACGCTGGCCACCGACATGGGCGCGATGCAGGAGCGCATCACCACCACCACCAAGGGCTCGATCACGTCGATTCAGGCGATCTACGTTCCCGCCGACGACTATACCGATCCGGCGCCGGCGACGACGTTTGCCCATCTCGACGCCACGACCAACCTCGATCGCGCGATCTCGGAGAAGGGCATCTATCCGGCGGTCAACCCGCTGGATTCGACATCGCGGATGCTGTCGCCGCTGATCGTCGGCGAGGAGCATTACGCCACCGCGCGCATGGTTCAGCAGATCCTGCAGAAGTACAAGTCGCTGCAGGACATCATCGCCATTCTCGGCATGGATGAACTGAACGAGGAGGACAAGGTCACGGTCGCCCGCGCGCGCAAGATCGAGCGCTTCCTGTCGCAGCCGTTCTTCGTTGCCGAAGTCTTTACCGGCTCGCCCGGCAAATTCGTCGACCTCGCCGACACCATCAAGGGTTTCCGCGGACTTTGCGAAGGCAAGTACGATCACCTGCCCGAGCAGGCCTTCTACATGGTCGGCACCATCGAAGAGGCGGTCGAAAAGGGCAAGAAGCTCGCAGCCGAAGCCGCTTGAGAGGCGAATAGCGAATAGGGAGTGGCGAATAGGGAAGTCGGTCGAGTGCTCTAACTACTCGCCATTCGCTATTCGCCATTCGCCACCTCCTGATTCAAATCGACGGACGCATCCCATGCCCACCACCTTCCACTTCGATCTCGTTTCGCCGGAAAAGCTCGCCTTCTCCGGCGAAGTCGATCAGGTCGACGTCCCCGGCATCGAGGGCGATTTCGGCGTACTCGCCGGCCATGCGCCGGTCGTGGCCGCGGTGCGGCCCGGAATCCTGACGGTGACGTCAGGCGGCACGCACCAGAAGATCATCGTGCTCGGCGGCCTTGCCGAAGTCTCCGACAAGGGCCTGACGGTGCTGGCCGATGTGGCCACCTCGCTGGAGGACCTGGATCGGGCCAGGTTCGCCGACCAGATTTCCGAAATGGAAGCCAAGCTCGCCGAGAAGGATGGCTCCGAACTCGACCGCGCGCTCGAGCGGCTCGATCATTTCAGGAGCATCGAGAGCCAGCTCAACTCGACGGCAATGCACTAGCCCGAAGCTTCATCCGGCGAACTTCGGGCGCGCGAACCTTGCGCCGGAATGTTCAGCGTCCGGACCGATACGCCATCCCGCCGATCTGACGGTCGAAACCCGGTAGCGCCCCGGGGCTTCTGACGGCATCCTGCCACCGGTGGATCGCCGGGGGCTGTCTTCATGAAGCGCAAAATCGCGGCGATTTTTGCGGCCGATATTGCCGGCTACTCCAGGCTGGTCGCCGAGGACGAAGAGGAGACGCTGCGTCGTCTCGCCTCCTATCGGTCCGTCACCGACGACTTCATCGCCAGGTATGGCGGCCGCATTTTCAACACCGCATTTAGTTCGAGACCGATGTCGCCTTGCGGACGAGCACGCTGTCGCCGTTCCGGCTGATTTCGAGCGCACCTGCCTGGTGCGGTGTTGAGAAAGCCACCCTCTGACCCGGTGCAAGAACAGACACAACACGGATCGGCGGCCCCGCCATGCCCTGCGCAAGGGTCGTGACAACATGGAATCCATCGCGCTCGACGGTGTAGTAGGCGACACCGGACACCTCGCCGAGGTCGATGCTCTTGGCATCAATCGGACGCAGGCCGTCGGCGTTGGCGGCCTGCAGAGAGGCCAAGGCGAATGCTGCGGCAACAAGCATGCTACGGATCGACATATCGATCTCCTTTGGGTTGCGACATAAAACCTGTAAAGCGTAGGCATCTAGGCGTTCGCGCCGCCGTCGACGGTCAGCGTCGAGCCGGTGATGTATTGAGCCTTCGCGCTCGCCAGGAACGCTACCGCGTTGCCGATGTCCTCCGGCGCGCCATATCGACCTAATGCCATGAACTGTTTGAGTGTCTCCGCGTACGGGCCGTTTGCCGGGTTCATGCCGGTGTCGATAGAGCCCGGCTGCACGAGGTTGACCGTGACCTCCTTTGGGCCGAGCTCCCGCGCCAACGCCTTCGTGAACGCGGCCAGCGCCGATTTCGATGCCGCGTACACGCCGAGGATCGCCGCGGGTACGCGGTCTGCGAAGTAGCTGCCGATGGTGATAATGCGACCGCCCTTGGTAAGGTGAGCCAGAGCGGTCTTGCTTGCGATGATCTGCGCACGCAGGTTGACGTTCAGGAGCGCGTCGATGTCGGCGAGCGAAATGTCCTTGAGTTCGCCCGATCGAAGAATCCCTGCGTTGTTGACGAGGATGTCAAGCCCGCCCAGCTCGACGACTGTCTTCTCGACCGACGCCTGAACCGCGGCGGCGTCCGCGCTGTCAGCCTGGATCGCCACGGCTCTACGCCCCTTCGCCTTTATAGCACTGACGACCTCGGCGGCACTCTCGGCTGACTTCTCATAGGTGATCGCCACATCCGCGCCTTCCGCGGCGAGCGCTTTTGCAATGGCTGCACCAATACCTCTGCTGGCCCCGGTCACCAGAGCCCGTTTTCCCGCTAGCGTCATTTGCATTCTCCAATTCTGTGTTGATCGACACAGAACGACATAGGCTCTTGATCGAGCACGTCAAGTGACTTATGTGTTACTCGTTATAAAAAGGACGGTGATGGCAGTTATCGGGCGGCCGAGGGAATTTGATCGCGACGCGGCGCTTGAGGCCGCCATGTTCCTGTTTTGGCGCAAGGGCTTCTCGGCAACTTCGATGAACGACCTGTGCGACGCCATGGGCGTCCGCTCTCCAAGCCTCTATGCGGCTTTCGGCAGCAAGGAGGCGCTCTATCTCGAAGCGGTCGAGCATTACGTCCGGACCCAAGGGCTCCGGGTCTGGGGCAAACTTGCGGAAGGAGCGACTGCTCGCGCCGGCATTGAGAACCTGCTGATCGCGGGGACCGAGAGTCTGCCGAAATCCCGGGCGACGCCGGCAGGCTGTATGGCGGTGCTGGCGGCCGTCGGCGACGAATGGCCGGCCGCGATCGCGCGCGTCGCCAAGAAGGTCCGGCTCGAAATGCTGGGCATGCTCCACGCGCGGCTGCAAACTGCGGTGGCCAAAGGCGAACTGCCCGCCTCGACCGATGTCGATGGCCTGAGCCGGTTCTATTTGAGCGTCTTCCAGGGAATGGCCATTCAGGCGCGAGACAGCACCACTCAGGCGGAGTTGAGAGCCGTAGCTGAAGCGGCAATGGCTGCTTGGCCGGGCAGCGGCTAGAGGTAGTCCGCGGGAAATACGCTTCTCGACAGGGGCGAGTCGGGACGCATCAGACCGTCGCTAATGGCCGCTGCCTTCGGGTCAATCGCGTCACTTTGGCCATGCCACAGTCACTTCAGGTTCGCACTCAACTCCGGATATGTCGCGGCGCCGCAATAACCGGGCGCGTCACGCAATTCCGGCAAAGCGTTGCGCGACGGCGCGATAGACATCGCGCCGAAAGGGCACCACGAGATCGGCGACGCGATCAAGCCGCTCCCATCGCCACGCATCGAACTCCGCCGGCTGGCCGTTGCGCGGCGTCAGCGGATCGATCTCATCGTCGGATCCGGCGAAACGGAGCGCGAACCATTTCTGGCGCTGGCCGCGGAATTTCGCCAACCGGTGCGAAGAAGCGCCCGCGAACGGCGGAAACTCGTAAACCAGCCAATCGGTTTCGGCGAGGTAATCCGCCTTGGTGACGCCGGTCTCTTCCCAGAGTTCCCGCATCACGGCCTCGCGCGGATTTTCCTCGGCGTCGATGCCGCCCTGCGGCATCTGCCACTCCAGGCCCGGAAGAATGATTTCCGGTCCGTCGTCCCTGAAGCGCCGTCCGATCAGAACCTGACCGGCGGCGTTGAACAGGGCGATACCCACATTGGGGCGATAGGGTTTGCTGTCTGTCATTGTGGCCTAAAGCGTGATGAGATGAGGTTAGATTCGACGCAGCGGAAACTTTACCTCTCCCATAGGGAGAGGTCGGCGCGTAGCGCCGGGTGAGGGGTTACGGTTTATCGTTGGTTCAGCACCCCCTCACCCGATTTGCGGAGTTTATCATCGGGCGGCGCTTCGCGCCGACCCGTTGGCAAATCGACCTCTCCCCGCTGGGGAGAGGTGAACCGGAGGGCAGACCGATTCAATCGAAAACCATCTAGCTACCGGCGAGCCTGGAAAATTCCTTGACCACGCGCTCGTAGACCGGGCGCTTGAACGGAACGATCAGGTCAGGAAGATTCTTCATCGGCTCCCAGCGCCAGCTGACGAACTCCGCCTTGTGGCCGCCGGGGCTGGCGACGTTGATCTCGTCGTCCTTGCCGGTGAAACGAACTGCGAACCATTTCTGCCGCTGGCCCCGGTAGCGGCCCTTCCAAGCCCGCCCGGCGACGGTACGCGGAATGTCGTAGATCAGCCAGTCCGCGATCTCCCCGAGTTTCTCGACCGACCGGACGCTGGTTTCCTCATAGAGCTCGCGCTTCGCGGCCGCCCAGGTGTCCTCGCCGGGATCGACGCCGCCTTGCGGCATCTGCCAGACATGGGATTCGTCGACGTGTTCGATACCGCCGGCACGACGCCCGATGAAGACCAGCCCGGCCGCGTTGATCAGCATCATGCCCACGCATGTTCGATAGGGCAGGTCTTCGTAGCGTGCCATTCCGTCAAAGCCTTTTGCGGTCACACGGCCGGTTTGACGGGCGAGACCCTTTCGGGTCCGAAGTCGCGCCAATCGGTTGATCCTAGCCGGATCTTGATTTCAGCATTGCGGTTGTCAATGGCACAAGCATAATCCCACGGCTTTCGAGCGTTTTCGTCCAGGCTCCGATCCGCTCGATCGAGATCGGCAGCGCCGAGGCGATGCCGACCGCGGTTCCGCGTTCCTTCGCCAGATTTTCAAGCTTTGCCAGCACCCGGTCGATCTCCGCCGATGTCGGTACCGCATCGATGGTGAAATCGGCCTTGGCGAAAGGCATCGCCTGGCTTGCCGCCAATGTGGAGGCGACGCTGCGCGGCGCCGAGCCGTCGTCGAAATAACCGAGCCCGCGCTTGGCGGCCTCGCGGATGATGGGCTGCATCACCGCATCGGCGACGACGAAGCGCGCGCCCATGAAATTGGCGATCCCGGCATAACCCTGGAAGCGGCTGAGGTGCCAGTACATCCGGTCGAGGTTCTGCTCGGGCGCAAGCGTCGTCAGCAAGGTCTGCGGGCCGGGGTCGTTGTCGGGATAATCGAACGGCTCCATCGGAATCTGCAGCAGGATCTCGTGGCGCTGGGCGCGCGCCCGTTCGGCCAGCTTGCCCGGATCCGAGCCGTAGGGCGTGAAGGCCAGCGTCACCGCGGCCGGCAGTTTCATGATGGCGTCGGTGGTCTTGGCCGCGCCGACGCCAAGCCCACCGATCACGATGGCGACCACCGGCATTTTTGCAGCTTTGGCACGATCGGCTTCGGCGGCGTAGACCGTGAATGGCTTCAGCCCGTCCGACACCACCGGGATCATGCCGTAACGGGATTTTTCCAGCAGGCGCTGATCGATCCCGGCCATCATGACCGGCGCGGCTTCGGCCCCGGCCTGATCCGCACCCTCGCCCGATATCACGACGTCGTGGCGTGTGCCGCTGGAGCCGTCGATAATGGTGACGGTCATTGGCCCGGCCGGTGCTGCCTGCTTGGCCACGGATGCCGCGGCGGGGGGCGCAGCGGTGCTTGGGAGCGTCTCGGCAGGTTTTTCGGTCCCAGGGATTGGCTGACGCAGCGCGATGCGCGCGATCGGCTCGCCGCCCAGCGGATTGTCATTGAAAATGGCGAAGCCAACGAAGGTAACCAGAAACAGGCCCAGCAGCACGGCGACCGCCTGGGTTCCGGTAAACGGCAGCCGATAGGGGCGCTTTCGGCGCGCCGTCTTCTGTCCGAGCGGCGTGCTCAGATCGTCGGCCGTCTCTACCATGGACCTCCCCGAATCAACCGGGGCCGACGATACCACGGCGGGGCAAGCCCGCGGCAGTTCCGCACGCGTTCGCTCGCCGCGCTAAAGCGTGATGAGATGAGGTTAGGTTGAACTGCGGCGCAGCGGAGATTTTACCTCTCCCATAGGGAGAGGTCGGCGCGTAGCGCCGGGTGAGGGGTTACGGTCTATCGTTGATGCAGCGCCCCCTCACCCGATTTGCTGCGCAAATCGACCTCTCCCCGCTGGGGAGAGTTGAAGGTTACCCATCCGTCCGCTGGACAACGTCCGCGGGAACAAGGCTGCCAAACAAAAAGGACGGCCCGAAGGCCGCCCTTTCGCAAACGCCGTCAGCGCACTTGTTTCAGTTCGCATCCTTGGTGGGCTTGTTGTCGATCGCAGCCTTGTCGCCGTTGACCGGCGGCGTAGCCGGCGTGGTGGCGCTCGACTTGATGCCGTGCAGCAGATCATCCGCCACTTTCAAAGCCTTGTCGTCCTTGGCGTCCGGCGGCACGTAGGATTGCGAGCCGGTCTTCTCGTCGCCCTCGGACTTCAGATGACCGCGCAGCGAGGCTTCGCCCTTGGTGTCGGTCCGCGACTTCAACTCATCGGGCACGTCCTGCAGCACCTCGATATCGGGAACGATGCCCTTGGCCTGGATCGATTTGCCCGATGGCGTGAAGTAGCGCGCGGTGGTGAGCCGCAACGCGCCGTTGCCGGAGCCGAGCGGAATGATGGTCTGCACCGAGCCCTTGCCGAACGAACGGGTGCCGACCAGCGTTGCGCGCTTGTGGTCCTGCAACGCGCCGGCGACGATTTCGGAAGCCGATGCCGAGCCGCCGTTGATCAGAACGATCAGCGGCTTGCCCTTGGCCAGGTCGCCCGGATGGGCGGCGCGGCGCTGGGTTTCCTCGGCGTTGCGGCCGCGGGTCGAGACGATCTCGCCGCGTTCGAGGAAGGTGTCGGAAACCGTTACCGCCTCTTCCAGCAATCCGCCGGGATTGTTGCGCAGGTCGATGATGAAGCCCTTCAGCTTGGCGTCGCCGATCTGCGTGGTCAGGTTGGCGATTTCCCGCTTCAGGCCTTCGGTGGTCTGTTCATTGAAAGTGGTGATGCGGATATAGCCGATATCGTCAGCTTCGACATGCGCGCGCACCGAGCGGACACGGATGTTGTCGCGCACCAGCGTGACGTCGATCGGGTTGTCCTGACCCTTGCGGATGATCTTCAGCTTGATCTTGGTATTGACCGGCCCGCGCATTTTCTCGACGGCCTGATTCAGGGTGAGGCCCTGCACGGCTTCGTCGTCGAGATTGGTGATGATGTCGTTGGCCATGATGCCGGCCTTGGAGGCGGGCGTGTCATCGATCGGCGAGACCACCTTGATCAGGCCATCTTCCATCGTGACTTCGATGCCGAGACCGCCGAATTCGCCGCGGGTCTGCACCTGCATGTCGCGGAAGCTCTTGGCGTCCATGTAGCTGGAATGCGGATCGAGGCCGGACAGCATGCCGCTGATGGCGGATTCGACCAGCTTGCTGTCGTCAGGCTTCTCGACGTAGTCGCTGCGCACCCGCTCGAACACGTCGCCGAACAGATTGAGCTGGCGATAGGTGTCCGAGGTCGAGGCACGCGCACTCGATCCCATGAACACCGAGCGCGGCTGGGTCACGAACAGCATCAATGCCGCGCCGGTGGCGGCGCTGAGGAGAATTACAGAAGTCTTGCGCATCATCCGCGAACCTTTTCGCCTTCACTTGCGGCCCACCATGGACCTGGATCGATTGGAGTGCCGTCCTTACGGAACTCGACATAGAGCACGGGCTGACTCGCATTGGTCGCGAGGATAGCTGCGACCTGGGAGGTCGTCCCCATGGTCGCGACCGGCTCCCCCGTAAGTACAAACTGGCCGATGTTAACCGAAATGCGCTCCATCCCGGCGATCAGCACATGATACCCGCCCCCGGCATTGAGGATCAAGAGTTGTCCGTAGCTGCGAAACGGCCCGGCGTAAACAACCCATCCATCACACGGTGTTGTGACCTGGGCCCCCGCCCTGGCCGCCAAAGAAATGCCCTTTTCTACGCCACCCGAGCCATCGGAACTGCCAAATTCGCGAATCTTGACGCCGTTAACCGGTAACGCGAATAAACCCTTGGCGGACGCAAAGGCAATGGCCGGACTCATGCGGGCCGGGTCCTTCAGCGCTCCCAGATTTGGCTTGCCGTTGATGGTGGCCGGAGCGCCCTGCAGGCTGGCCGTCTCCGCCGCCTTCGCGGCGCTCTTCAGATCCTGCTCCATTTTGGCGATCAGGCCCTGCAGGCTGTCGACCTGCTTGGACAGCGCAATGGCGCGCGCGCCTTCCGCCTCCATGTCCTTCTCGATCGAATTCTGCTTTCGCTGACGTTCGTCGACCAGCGCGGCGAGCCGGGTTTGGTCGTCCCCGAGTTTGTCACGGTCCAGCGCGAGCTGATCACGCTCGGTGGCGATGTCTTTGCGAAGCGCAATTAGCTCCGTGAGATCGCCGGCCAGTTTCTCAGCCCGTGCCCGCAACTCAGGCACCACCGATCCGAGCAACATCGCGGTGCGAAGCGATTGCAACGCATCTTCCGGCCTGACCAGCAGGGCCGGAGGGGTACGTCGTCCCGCGCGCTGCAGAGCCGCCAGCACCTCGACGATCTCGGAGCGACGCGAATCGAGCGAGGCGCGAATCTGCTGCTCGCGTGTATCGAGCGGGCGCAGCCGCGCCTCGGCGTCGCCGATCCTGGTCTCGACGCTGCGCACCTGGGCGGCGATGTCGATCAGTTGCTGGTTGAGCTTGCTGCGGTCCTGACCGATCGCCGCGATATCGGCCTTGAGCTTCTCCTGCAGGTCCGCCGCGTTTTTCTGCTGCGTACGGGCGGCCTCGAGTTCCTGCTCGCGCGCCTTGATGGCGTCCGGTGCGGAGGCCGTCGCCTGCGGCGTTGCGGCTGCGACCTGCGCGGCCGCGGGCGCCAGGCTGATCCCGGCAAAGCCTGCGGACAACAACGCGATGGAAAAGGGAATGCGGATGGAAGATCGCTGGCCGCGACTGGCGGTGTCAGAGTACGACTGAATGTTCAACGCTGGCTGCATCTAGACCGAATCAGTGCTTTCGAGAGTTTGCGCCGCCGTGGCTTATGCCCGGTGATAAGGGTGGCCTGCCAAAATGGTCGCGGCCCGATAAATCTGTTCCAGGAGCATGACGCGAACCATTTGATGCGGCCAGGTCGCAGAGCCGAACGCAATCCCAACTTTTGCCTTGCGCCTTAAATCGGGCGAAAGTCCGTCCGCGCCGCCGATTACGAAAATAGTATGGGCGACCGACGCGTCCCGCCAGTGGCCAAGATGCCGGGCAAAAGCCGCGCTGTCGATATTGTCGCCACGCTCATCCAGGGCCACCAGGACCGATTTCTCGGGAATCGCCGCCGAAATCGCCGCCGCCTCCTCGGCCATGCGGGTGATGGCGTCGCGGGCACGGCTCTCCGGAATCTCCCGAATATCCAGCCCCCGAAAGCCGAGTTTACGGCCGATGTCGTCGAATCGCTCGCGATAGCGCTCGCACAGTTCCCGCTCCGGGCCCTGCTTCAGCCGGCCGATGGCAATGACGACGACGCGCATGAGCGCAACGCTACCATGCGCTCAGCCGATTCCCCATCGGCTCGATAACTCAGATCGCCTTCACCGCCGCCGTCGGGCCCTGCGTCCACAATCTTTCCAGATTGTAGAATTCGCGCACCTCGGGTCTGAACACGTGCACGATCACATCGCCGGAATCGATCAGCACCCAATCGCAATTGGGCAAGCCCTCGATGTGGAGGCTTGTGATTCCGGTTTCCTTGAGACCCTTGGCGACATTTTCCGCGATCGCGCCGACGTGCCGGTTGGCCCGGCCCGAGGTGACGATCATGTAATCGGAAAATGCGGATTTGCCGCGAAGGTCGATGGTGACCGTTTCTTCCGCCTTCATATCGTCGAGGCGGGAGAGGATCATATTCAGCGTCTTGTCGGCGTCGGGTTGCGCCTTCAAGGCCGCGGCTTGTGTCGATGTTTTACGCGCGGTTTTAGGTGCCTTGGGTAAAACAGACTTGGACAATACAGATGTGGCCAGGGACCATTCCTTTCACTGTATCGCGGACACCGAATCCTTCGGCCGCCCGCCCGCTATATTAGGCATGTGGGGTTAATGGTTTCAATATTCCAGTGAAGGCTATCACTCACTTTGTCCTCCAGCTGCCGTCCGGGTTCCGAAGCCCGGTCGATGACAGGCTCAATTTCATGCCGGTGAGAAAGACCCAGGCCGGCGCGCGCCGGTCCGCCAGCCTGCCGGCCTGATTTTCAGGCAGCCGATAGCGCGCCAGCGCCTGGGCTGCGGGCGCGGCCAGTGCGCGAAAACTTTGCGGCGGACGGTCGATCACGGCAATCGGCACCTCGGAGGCGATGCGCCGCCAGTTCTGCCAGCGATGAAATTGCGCGAGATTGTCGGCGCCCATGATCCAGACAAAACGCAGGCCGGAAGCACGCCGGCGCAGGTAACTGATCGTGTCGACGGTATACCGCGTTCCGATGACGGATTCGAGACAGCTGACGTCGATGCGCGGATCGTCGGCCATTCGGCGCGCGGCCTCGGCGCGTTCATCGAGATCGTGCACTCCGCCGGGAGCCTTCAACGGATTGCCCGGACTCACCAGCCACCACACGCGGTCGAGCTCCAATCGCTTGATCGCGAACAGGCTAATGGCGCGATGCGCGACGTGAGGCGGATTGAACGAGCCGCCGAGCAGGCCGATGCGCATGCCGTTGGTGTAGAGCGGGATGGCCTGAGAGAGCGATTGCGACGCGACTGGAGTTTGTTTCAACTCAACCACCGCATGCACAAGACTTTTTTGTTTGACGCGTTTTCATCACGCCGACCGGGTACCACCCCGGATCGCGTCCGGGGCAGACTTTCGCTTGAAAACGCTCTGGCCTTCACGGCCGGGTCTGCCCGGTGCCGTGGACGCGATATTTGAAGCTGGTGAGCTGTTCGGCGCCGACCGGGCCGCGGGCGTGAAATTTCCCGGTGGCGATGCCGATTTCCGCGCCGAAGCCGAATTCGCCGCCGTCGGCGAACTGGGTTGATGCGTTATGCAGCACGATCGCCGAATCGACCTCGTTGAGAAATTTGCGGGCGGCGGCTTCGTCTTCCGTCACGATCGCGTCGGTGTGGCGCGAACCGTGGTCGTGAATATGCGCGATCGCCTCGTCGACGCCGTCGACCACTTTCGCGGTAATGATCGCGTCCTCGTATTCGGTATCCCAGTCTTCATCGGTGGCCGGCCTCACCCTGTCGTCGGCGCGCTGCACGGCGCTGTCGCCCCGTACCTCGCAACCGGCGTCGATCAGCATCTCGATCAGCGGCTTGAGCGTCGTCGACGCGCCGGCGCGATCGACCAGCAAGGTTTCGGCAGCCCCGCAGACGCCCGGGCGCCGCATCTTGGCGTTCAGCACGATCGACTTCGCCATTTCGAGATTGGCCGCGTGATCGACATAGACGTGGTTGACGCCTTCCAGATGCGCGAACACCGGCACCCGCGCCTCGGCTTCGACGCGTGCGACGAGGCTCTTGCCGCCGCGCGGCACGATCACGTCGACGCCGCCGTTCAATCCGCTCAAGAGGAGTCCGACCGCCGCGCGGTCGCGGGTCGGCACCAGCGTGATCGACGCCTCGGGCAGACCGGCTTCGCGCAATCCCTGCACCAGACAATCGTGGATCGCGCGGCAGGACCTGAAACTGTCCGAGCCGCCGCGCAGGATCACCGCGTTGCCGGATTTCAGGCACAATACGCCGGCGTCGGCGGTGACGTTGGGACGGCTTTCGAAGATCACGGCGACGACGCCGAGCGGCACCCTGACGCGCTCGATGGTCATGCCGTTCGGACGCTGCCAGCTCTCGGTCACGACTCCGATGGGATCGGCGATATCGCGCACGGTCGCGACGCCGTCGGCCATGGCATGGATGCGCGCCTGCGTCAGCATCAACCGATCGATGAAGGCGGCGCTTTCGCCGCTGGCGCGAGCTTCCGCGACATCCTCGGCATTGGCCGCGAGGATCGCGGATGCATTGGCGCGGATGGCGCTCTCCATCGCATCGAGCGCGCGATTTTTCTGCTCGGGCGGCGCAAGCGCCAGCACCCGCGCGGCGGCGCGTGCCCGGGTCGCAAGCTCGGTCATCAGGGCCGGCAAATCGACGGTTCCGTCGATTGCCTGCAGCGGTGCGCTCATGGCGGTTCCAGTTTCAGTTAAGGTCATGTGCTAGCACGGAAATCCATGTTTTGCGAGGCGCCGGGGGCATGGCTGGCGAGCGGGCCCGATCTTGCGGGGGGGGGGGGGTGTGACCGACGCCGGCGGCTCGGTCATTGGCCTAGCTGGAGGAGGACAATGCGCCGCTCGGGCCGACCACGAGATCGTCGCGGTGGATCATTTCCGCCCGCCCGCTGATGCCCAGGATCGCCATCACATCAGGCGAGGAACGGCCCTTGATCTTCTCGGCGTCCTCGGCGTCATAGGCGACGAGGCCGCGGCCGATCTCATGAGTGTCAGGCCCGCGCACCACCACCGCGTCGCCGCGGGCGAATTGGCCGTCGACCCGGATCACCCCCGCCGGCAACAGGCTCTTGCCCGCGCGCAACGCGCTCACCGCGCCGGCATCGATGGTCAGCGTGCCCCTCGGCTCCAGGGAACCCGCGATCCATCGCTTGCGCGCGGTCACGGGATTGGCCGGGGTCAGAAACCAGGTGCAGCGCCCGCCGTCTTGTATGGCCTGCAGCGGATGCTCGATCTTGCCGGACGCGATCAGCATATGCGTGCCTGCCGTGGTGGCGATCTTGGCCGCTTCGATCTTGGTGTGCATGCCGCCGCGCGACAATTCGGATTCCGCGGCGCCGGCCATGGCCTCGATATCGGCTGTGACCGACTCCACGATCGGAATCAGTTTTGCGTTCGGATTACTGCCCGGCGGCGCATCGTAGAGGCCGTCGATGTCCGACAGCAGGATCAGGAGGTCGGCACTCGCCATGGTGGCGACACGGGCGGCGAGGCGGTCGTTGTCGCCGTAGCGGATTTCGTTGGTGGCCACCGTGTCGTTTTCGTTGATGACCGGCACCGCGCGCCATTCCAGCAATTTGGCGATGGTCGAGCGTGCATTGAGGTAACGGCGGCGTTCCTCGGTATCCTGCAGGGTCACCAGAATCTGCCCGGCGCCGATGCGGTGATGGCCCAGCACCTCCGACCAGATTCGCGCCAGCGCGATCTGTCCCACCGCCGCCGCGGCCTGGCTTTCCTCGAGTTTCAGGGGGCCGCGCGGCAGTTTGAGGCGGCTGCGGCCGAGCGCGATCGAGCCCGACGACACGATCAGCAGTTCGCGGCCCTCGCCATGCAGCCTGGCAAGGTCGGCGGCCAGCGCCGCGAGCCACGCCGCCCGGACTTCGCCCGCATCGGAGTCGATCAGCAGCGACGAGCCGACCTTGACGACGATGCGGCGGAATTTTTTCAGATTGGGGCGGGACATGCAGTAAGACTTTGCAGCAAAGCTTCTCGGCAGGCTAGGTCGTTTGCGGCGCCCAGGGCTCGGCTTGCGCCACGCCCTTGGCCTTGATCGACACCGGCGCCTCGCCAATCACTTCGACGAGCGCCCGCAGCGCCTCTTTCACGCCCTCGCCTGACACGCCCGACATCAACAGCGGCGTTTTCTTCGCGGCGCGCTTCAGCCGGTCCTTCTGCTTCTTCAACTCGTCCGGCGTCACGGCGTCGATCTTGTTGAGAGCGACGAACTCGATCTTGTCGGCGAGCTGTCCCTCATAGGCTTCGAGTTCGGTCCGCACCGTCTTGTAGGCCTTGCCGGCGTGTTCGCAGGTCGCGTCCACCAAATGCAACAAGACACGGCAGCGCTCGACATGGCCGAGAAACCGATCCCCCAGGCCTGCGCCTTCGTGCGCGCCCTCGATCAGGCCGGGAATATCCGCCAGCACGAATTCACGGCCATCGGCATTCACCACGCCGAGTTGCGGATGCAGCGTCGTGAACGGATAGTCGGCGATCTTCGGTTTCGCCGCGCTGACCACGGAGAGGAAAGTCGATTTGCCGGCATTGGGCAGGCCGACCAGGCCGGCATCCGCGATCAGCTTCAGCCGCAGCCAGATCCAGCGCTCCTCGCCCTCCTGGCCGGGATTGGCGTTGCGCGGGGCGCGGTTGGTGGACGATTTGAAATGCGCGTTGCCGAAGCCGCCATTGCCGCCTTCGGCGAGTACGAATTTTTCACCGAGCGCGGTGAAGTCGTGGAGCAGCGTTTCGCGGTCCTCGTCAAATATTTGCGTGCCCACCGGCACCTTGAGCACAACAGGTTTGCCGTTGGCGCCATGGCGGTCCTTGCCCATGCCATTGGTGCCCTTCTGGGCCTTGAAGTGCTGCTGATAGCGATAGTCGATCAGGGTATTCAGTCCATCGACGACTTCGATGATGACATCGCCGCCGCGGCCGCCATTGCCGCCGGAGGGTCCGCCGAACTCGATATACTTCTCGCGGCGGAACGCCACGCAGCCGTTACCGCCGTCGCCGGAGCGGATATAGACTTTTGCCTCGTCCAGAAATTTCATGGGGCATAGGTAAGCCAGAGGCGCCGACGCGGCAACCTCTGAGCTTGGTAAATATTGATAAAGTTCAATATTTTACGGCACTCACGGGCCTCCGCTAGGTGCAGCTCTATTGGGGCTGGGGGCGGCGGCGAATGAGAAACCTCTGCGATCCTTCCAGCACCAGCTCGCGGCGCTGGTTGAACACGGTCGAACGCAGGGCCACCACGCCGGTCAAACGGCCCGGCACCAACTCTGTCACCTCGAGCGCCGGATAGATCGTGTCGTCGGCAAACACGGGCCTTAGAAACCGGCTCGACTGTTCGAGGAAACCGACCAGCGATTCCTCCACCATAAAGGGAAACAGCCCGGCTCCCGGCGCGGTGTGGATCAGCGTCTGGAATCCGTGGGCGAGCAGGTTCGGCATGCCGCGGGCGCGGCCGTATTCGACGTCGTAGTGCACCGGATGGGTATCGCCGCTCGCGCTCTGAAAGGCCGCGAATACCGCCGATGTCATGGTGCGGCTGGGAATGACAAAACGCTCGCCGAGCGCAAAATCCTCGAACCAGCGCTGTTGCGGCACCATGCGATGGCTTGCGGGATCGAACTCGGCCATGGCGGATTTCCTGCGGGACATTTTCGCGAATGATGGAATATCGGTATCGCAGGGGTGCCGGTGCGGCAATCGATTCCGCTCAATTCGTCATGCCCGGCCTTGTGCCGGGCATCCACGTCTTTAAAACAGCGCGGCACAAAAGACGTGGATGGCCGGGACGTCTAGCGCGAAGACGCGCTTCGCGCTTTAGCCCGGCCATGACAAGCATGGTGCGAACCCGCGGTTTCACATGAGTCTGCTCGCAAAGATCTCCAGCACCGCCGACGAGCGCTCCGCGCGGCTGGCAGGCATCGGCCTGATGGTGCTGTCGGTGTTCATGTTCTCGTTCGGCGACGCCACGGGAAAGTTCATCGTCGCGACCTATTCGGTCGGGCAATTGCTGTTGTTGCGCGCCTGCGCGGCGCTGCTCGTGCTGTCGCCGATGATCTGGCGGAGCCGTGCCGAATTTGGCCGGCTCGAGCGCCCCTGGCTGCAGCTGCTGCGCGTGATCCTCTCGACGCTGGAGGTCGCGGCGTTCTTCCTCGCAACGGTGTATCTGCCGCTCGCCGACGTCATCACCTATTACCTGGCCTGCCCGATCTTCGTGACGGCGCTGTCGGCGATCGCGCTGCGCGAGCGCGTCGGCTGGCGGCGCTGGAGTGCGATCCTGATCGGATTCTGCGGCGTGCTGATCGCGTTGCGCCCGTCGTCGCAGACGGTGAGCTGGCCGGCCATGATCGCGCTCGGCGGCAGCATGTCCTTTGCGGTGCTGATGCTGATCACGCGCTCGCTGCGGGCGACGCCCGATATCGTGCTGGCATCGTCGCAATTCGCCGGGACCTTCGTCCTCGGCGCGCTGCTGTCTCCGTTCGGCTGGGTTCCACCTGGTCTCGGGAGCCTGGGTCTGTTCGCCGCGGCCGGCTGTATTTCGGTGTGCGCGCTGTTGTGCGTCAACCGCTCGCTCAAGCTCGCGCCGGCAAGCGTCGTGGTACCGTATCAGTACTCGATGATCGTCTGGGCCGTGATGTTCGGTTATGTGGTGTTCGGCGATATGCCACAAATGGCGACGATTTTGGGCGCGGCCATCATCATCGGCGCGGGCCTTTACATTTTCCTGCGCGAGCGAAAGCTCGGGCGCGGCGAGGAGGTCGTCAGTCCGCCGGTGTGATCAGTGGCGTGAACCTGCAACGCAAAGTGGTCGACGAGCGCCCGCATTGGAGCGTGTTCCGGACTCAAAGTCGGCCGTTGCGCGCGCAGCGTATCCTCGAGCTGCCTGATCTGCTGCGACAGCGTGGGCTGGGAGACATGCAACGCCTCGCCGCGCGTGAAATTGCCTGATCGGCGATCGCGACGAGGTAGCGGGCGTGGCGCAGAAGCATAAGCAACGCCTATGGAGTCCGTAAGAACATAGTCTTGGAAATTATGTCGGCCGTGGCCCAACTACCCAATCATCGAAAGATTGATGAGGGCCAAGCCATGAACGACCTTGTTGCTGGATTTTTGAAGTTCCGCGAGACGGGATACCAGGAACGGACCGAGCTGTTCCACCAGCTGGCGCATACGCAGTCGCCCGGGGCGCTGTTCATTGCCTGCTCGGACAGCCGCGTCGTACCCGAACTGGTGACCCAGCAAGAGCCGGGCGAGATGTTCGTCATCCGCAATGCCGGCAACATCGTGCCTGCCTATGGGCCGGAGCCGGGGGGCGTCTCGGCCACCGTGGAATATGCGGTGGCCGTGCTGGGCGTGCAGGATGTCGTGATCTGCGGCCATTCCGACTGCGGTGCCATGACGGCCATCGCCAAGGGAAAGGACCTCGGCCATCTGCCGGCGGTCTGCGACTGGCTGCACCATGCCGACGCCGCCAAGGCGATCAATGCGCGCCAGCATTTCCGGACTGAGCACGAAAAGCTCGACGCGCTGATCCGCGACAATGTTGTGGCGCAGCTCACCAACCTGCGTACCCATCCCTCCATCGCGCTGGCCCTGAGCCAGGGCAAGCTGCGGCTGCACGGCTGGGTCTACGACATCGAGACTGGGCAGATCGATGCGCTCGAAGGCGCTACCGGCCGTTTCGTGTCGCTCGCGCAGTATCCCGACGCCTGCGCTGTGACGAGCGCCGGCGAGCACGCCCCGCGCGCCCTGTCCGGCCGTGCCTGAACTTGAACCTTAGTCTTCTCCAAGCAAACCGAAGTCTTCTCCAAGCAAACCGATGAAAGGATATTAAAATGTTGCAGACCCAAGTGAACCAGAAAGCGCGGATGGAACTGGCCGAGCGGGCCGTTGCCATCAAGTTGCGCAAAGAACCTGTCATTCGAAAAGATTGCCGAAGGGACCGGCCTTAACGTCGAGTTCGTCACCGCAGCCATTCTCGGGCAGCACCCCCTGCCGCCGGCGGCTGCCGCGAAGGTCGGCGAGCACCTTGATCTTGACCAGAGCGACATCGCGCTTCTCGAGACCATGCCGGGGCGCGGCAGCCTGGGCGCCTCCATCCCGACCGATCCGACCATGTATCGCTTCTATGAGATAGCGCAGGTCTACGGCTCGACGCTGAAGGCACTGGTGCACGAGAACTTCGGCGACGGCATCCTCAGCGCCATCAATTTCCGAATGAGCATCGAAAAGGTCGAGGACCCGGACGGCGGACACCGCGCCGTGATCACGCTTAACAGCAAATATCTTCCGACCAAGCCCTGGTAGCAGCGAGGGAGATCCGCACGCGGTCCCTCCAAACCAAGAGCGACGCACCACGTCGGTGCAGGTGCGTGTAGTCGTCCGCTTCAAACCCGCCGAAAGCAACATCAAGGAAAGAGCCATGATCCCAGCAAAACTTCGAAAATCAATGAATCGCCGGACGTTTTTGAACGCGTCTGCAGCTGCCGCGGGCGCGATCGCAGTCAATAGCCAGTTGAGTGAGCGGGCAGTCGCGCAGTCTGTTGACGAGTCGCCGACATTTCGGCGTCCCAGGACCATTATTCCGGTGCCAACTCCTTCGCCAGAGTTTCAGCAAGTGGCGGCCGGGGTTCCCGATACCAAGATGACCCGTGAGGCGACCGGGTTACTGCGGGAATTCAGCACGCCGGTGTTGATCAACCATTCGCATCGCGTGTTCTTCTGGGCAAACGAGATGGGGCGCCAGACGGGACAGAAGTTCGATGTGGAGCTTGTGTTCATCTGCGCGGCCTTCCACGATTTGGGTCTGCTCAGGAAGTTTAGTAGTGCCACTGACCGTTTCGAAGTCGATAGTGCGAACGCGGTGCGTCAGTTTCTCGAGCATCATGGCGTGCCCAACGCCCGTATTCAGACCGCCTGGGACGCGATATCGCTTCACACCACGCCTGGCATTGCAGCGTACAAGCCGTTGGAAGTGGAACTCCTATACAACGGCGTAGCCCTGGATTCACTCGGCGTTGGGTACGAAACCTTTCCCGTAGACGTTCGCAACAGGGTGGTCAGCCAGTTTCCGCGAGTCAATTTCAAGCAGGAAATCGCGGAAGCGTTCTTTCATGGCTTTGAACACAAGCCCGAAACGACTGTGTATACCTGCAACGAAGACATCTGCTCTCATTTCATCCGCAACTACAAGCACAGCAACTTCTACGATCAGGTTCAGAACTCGCCGTTCCCAAACTCTTAGCGTCCGCGACCGCGCGGTCATCGACCGCGGCTCCAAAAAAATAGCTTCTTGCCTGCCGGCAACACAATCCCGGCGCTGCAGAGTCGTGGCGTCGTGCTCATGGCCTGCCACAACGCGATCTGGGAAGTGACGTGAAAGCTATTGGCAAAGGACGTGAACCCCGTCGGCTCTCGCACGAGGTGGTCGCAGTCGATCGCTAAACTACGTGAACTCTACGCCTAACAACGATGGTTTAACTTCTTATGGAGAAATGCAATGTCGAAACTTGGTATTGTAGGAGCGACGGCCCTGTCGCTCGCGTTAGCAGTTACAACCCCGGCCTTGGCCGTGGGGCTCTACGGCGGCGTCAGCGGCGGTGCGGTGCACGTCGCCAACAACGGGCTCCGCAGTGCTCGAGCAAGCATCGGCTCCGGGGTATCGAGCGCTGATGCTGCCTATTGCCGCCAGCGTTGGGCGTCTTACGACCCGGCGTCCGGGAAGTATATGGGCGACGCTGGTAACTGGCGTCCTTGCCCATAAAAGCAAGAAAGAGCAGTTCAAGCTGCTCTTTTCTTGTCATCGTCGGCCATATCGTGGTTCCGACCGCGCTTCTGATCGAAACGGATTACTCGCCCCCGGTGGGGCTGCAACTTGCGATCTGTCTGCCGCTGACGGTGGTCTTGTCGCTGGCATTGCTGCAACCGGTGAAAGGCGCAGTCGTCGGGCTGCAATGGGCGCTGCGCATGCACGGCTTTGACGACAATGCACCTGAGGGCATTCCGCCGGCGTGACTTCGCGTTGCCGGCAAATTTGGACGAAGACAGAGGAGGATTGACATGTTCGGAGAGATTTCACGGCGGAGCATCATGGCCTTAGGGGCAAGCGCCGGTATCGGACTCGGTCTCGGGTCCATCAGCACATCCGCTCTGGCAAGAGCCGCCAAGCTCCACGTGCAGGCACCCTATTGGTATCGCTTCAATGTCGGCGAAGCGGAGATCACGGTCGTGTCCGATGGCTGGCAGATGCTCGGAGATCCGTCAAATTCATTTCTCGGGGTGCCAAAAGACGAGGTGCGCAAAGAGCTGACGGACAACTTCATGAACCCGTCGGATATGAATATCGAGCTCAACTCCTTCGTCGTTAACAGCAACGGCAAGATGGTTCTGTTCGACACCGGGCTCGGAACTTCAAAAATGTTCGGACCCAAGGGCGGGTTGCTTGCAAAAAGCCTCTCGGATGCCGGGATCAAGCGCGAGGACATCGACGCCGTTGTCATCTCGCACGGTCATATCGACCACATCGGCGGCATCGTCGATGAGAGCGGTGCTCTGATGTATCCGAATGCGCAAGTTTACATGAGCCAAGCCGATTTTGATTACTGGACTGACGAACGACAGATGGACTCGCCTTGGAAGAAGGCGTTCATCATCCACGCGAGAAAGAACCTACTGCCGGTTAGGGATCGACTGATATTTTTCAAGGATGAGCAGGAATTTCTGCCGGGCATCACGGCAATCGCGGCGCCAGGCCACACGCTCGGGCACACCATGTTCAACGTGGAGTCGAATGGTCAGTCGTTCTTCTTCGTCGGCGACGTCTCGCATCATTCCGTGCTGCTGATCGAGAATCCACGCATGGAATTTCTCTATGACACGGATGCCAGGCAGGCGGTCAAGACGCGGCTCAAAATGCTCTCGTTCCTCGCTGAAAACCGAATTCCAATATTGGCCTATCATTTCGCGTGGCCAGGGTACGGTCACTTCGTGAAGCAGGGCGAAGGATTTCGTTATCTGCCCGCGCCCATGAACATGAACCTTTAGTGGGATGTACGCGCCGGGAGCGGTGGTGATTTCCCATTCTGATGAGACGGGCTCAGCCGACCCACGATGTGCGAGGAGGGTGTCACGCTCCCCAGTCCCACGCCTCCAGCATCCGAAGAAAAGCTCTGCTCGCCGCGCTGCGGAAAGCCCCGTCGCGCTGGAGCAGCGAAACCGTGCGGCCGGCGATCGGCGGGCGCAATCGGATGGCCTTCAGGCCGGGCACTTCGCGGGCGGCGGCTTGGGGCATGATGGTGGCGAGCCCCCCGCCGCGCAAAATCGCCACGACGGACCCGACCGAGTTGGAGTCGACAGCGATCCGCGGCCGCGCGTTGTTGGCGCGCAGGTAACGATCGATCGACTCACGCGTGGCGAAGCTGGAATCGAGCAGTGCGAGGTCGATGTTCTCGAGTTCCGTGACGGCGAGTTCATCGTGGATGAAAGCGGGATGGCCGGCATCGACGACGAGACAAAGCTGTTCGTCAAAGAGTGGCTGGGCGATGACATCCGCCGACTGCACTTCGCCGAAGGCGATGCCGAGGTCGAGCGCGTCCTCGGACAGGGCCGCCTCCATTTCCGTCTGGGCAATCACAGCGACCGAGATCGCGATGCCCGGATGCAGCCCATGGAAGCGCCTCACCAGCGGACCGACCAGATAGGTCGTGAAGGTCGGCGTGAAAGCCAGACGGAGCGTGCCGGTCTCGAGGTTCTCTACATCCCGGATGGCCCGCCGTCCGGCCTCGAACTCTCGCAGCGCTCGGCGGGCGTGTTCGATATAGGCCTGGCCGGCATCGGTCGGTCTGACGGTCCGCCCCGTCCGGTCCAGAAGCTGGGTGCCGAGCATCTCCTCAAGCTGCCGGATCTGCTGCGAAAGTGCGGGCTGGGAGACATGCAACTCAGCCGCCGCGCGAGTGAAATTGCCGTGATCGGCGATCGCGACGAGGTAGCGGGCGTGACGCAGAAGCATAAGCAACGCCTATAGAGTTCGTAAGAACATAGTCTTGGAGATTATGCCGGCCGTGGCCCAGCTATCCAACTGAAAGATAGATGAGGGCCAAGCCATGAATGACCTCGTTACTGGAATTTTTGAAGTTTCGCGAGACGGGATGCCAGGAGCGGACCGAGCTGTTCCACCAGCTGGCACCGGCGAGACCGTTCTGACGCAGCCGTCCGGATCCATCTCTTCACACGACATCTCGATGCCATCCACGTCCCAACACCCGCCGCTCACGCGCCAAATGACGCTGCTGTTCGCCTGCGCGTGCGGCGCCATCGGCAGCAACATCTACTACGCGCAACCCCTGCTGGTCGCCATCGCGCAGACCTTCCACCGCACGCCGGCGAGCCTGGGCTTTCTGGTGACGGCGACGCAACTCGGCTACGCGTGCGCGCTGCTCGCGATCGTGCCGCTCGGCGACGTGCTGGACCGTCGCAAGCTGATCGTCCGCCTTTTGGCGCTGAACGTGCTCGCGCTGGTCGCGATCGTCGTGAGCACGAACGATTGGGTGTTCCTGGCGGCCAACGCCTGCCTCGGGGTCACAACGGCATCCGCTCAGCTGCTGGTTCCGTTCGCGGCGTCACTCGCCAGCGAGAAAACGCGCGGGCAGGTGGTGGGCACGGTGATGAGCGGCCTGTTGACCGGCATCGTGCTCACACGCTCGGTGTCGGGCGGCATTGCGCAGGCAAGCGGCTGGCGGGCGGTGTTCGGCGTCGCCGCGCTCGTGACGCTCCTGCTGACGCTGCTGCTTTCCCGCGTGCTGCCGAACGACCGCGGCGGGGGCCGCGTCGAGTACCGCGCTCTGATGGCTTCGCTCGTCACCCTCGCGCGCGCGAACCCGACGCTCGTCATGCGCTCGCTCTACGGCGCGCTGGTGTTCGCGTGTTACAATATGGTCTGGACCGGCTTGACCTTCTTGCTGACCAAGGCGCCATATGGCTATTCGGAAGGGCTGATCGGGCTCTTCGGCCTCGTCGGCACCGCTGGAATGCTGTCCGCGAGGTCCGCCGGACGCCTGTTTGACCGCGGCCACGGCAATGCGGCGACGGGTGCGTTCGCGTGCATGGTGCTCGCGTCCTTCGCCCTGGTCGCGATGGGCGGGCATTCGCTCGTTGCGCTGCTGGCCGGGATGGTGCTGCTCGATGTCGGCGTCTATGGGCTGCATATTTCGAACCAGAGTGTGATCTATTCGCTCGCCGGCGACGCGCGCAGCCGCTTCAACACGATCTATCTCACGAGCTTCTTCATCGGCGCCACGGCCGGGTCCAGCATCGCCAGCATGGCCTTCGCCGGCGCGGGCTGGCCGGGCGTGTGCCTGGCTGGCGCGGTATGCGCGGGCGTCCTGCTGATGCTGTGGCTCGGCGCGCAACGCTTCGGCCGGCAAGCGCTGTCGCTTCCCGCCGGCGATTGAGCGCATCCGCTTCGGCGCAACGTGGCGAAGCTTGGTGAGGGCGGCGATCGGCGCAATCGCCGGGCTCGCTCAGTCATCCGGACGCGCTCGCGGGTATCATGCGAGACATGCAACGCCTCGCCGCGCGTGAAATTGCCTGATCGGCGATCGCGACGAGGTAACGGGCGTGGGGCAGAAGCATAAGCAACGCCTACAGAGTCCGTAAGAACATAGTCTTGGAAATTCTACCGGCCATGGCCCTACTATCCAATTGAAAGATTGATGAGGGCCAAGCCATGAATGACCTCGTTGCCAGAATTTTTGAAGTTCCGCGAGACGGGATACCAGGAGCGGACCGAGCTGCGATCAGCCCTTTTGGACAGATCGAGGAGGAAAATAGGATGTCGCCGCCAACCAGGCCTCAACGCGTAGCAGGCCTCCGGTCTCGCGCCTCTCGCCGCATGGAACGCAAGCACGCCGAGCAGGCATTGCGCGACATGCAAACGAACCTAGCGCATGTCGCGCGCATAACAACCCTGGGCGAGCTGACAGCCTCAATCACCCATGAAGTGAACCAGCCGCTCGGCGCCGTCCTCACCAACGCCGAGGCCTGTCTGCGCTGGCTCGACCGCGCAACTCCTGACCTGGACGCCGTGCGGCGCTCGGTAGAATGGATTATCGACGACGGCAAACGGGCGAGTGAGGTGATCCGACGCGTCCGGGCGCTCGCGAAAAAGACTGAAATTGAGAAGGTGCCACTCGACGTCAATGACGTCGTCCGGGAGGTCGTGGCCCTGGTGCAGCGTGAGCTGGCCAGCCATCGGGTATCGTTGCGAATGGAGTTGGCTCCGGCTCTACCCCTGATCCTTGGTGATCGGGTCCAACTGCAACAGGTGATGATCAACCTGGTGATGAACGGCATTGAGGCAATGCAATCGGTCACGGACCGGCTGCGCGAACTGGTGATCCGATCCCGTCGGGACGAGACACGCCGACTGCTCGTAAGTGTGACGGATGGCGGCGTCGGGATTGCCAAGGAGGATGCGGAGCGTCTCTTCGACGCCTTCTTCACCACCAAACCCAGCGGCATGGGCATGGGCCTCTCGATCTGCCGTTCGATCGTGGAGGGTCACGGCGGACGTCTGTCCGTTTCCGGCAACGAAGGCCCCGGTGCGACGTTTCAGTTCACCCTGCCGGTGACGCTTTTTGCGGCATAGGACTCAAACAGCGCCGTCCCGGCGCTCCTGGACGTCGCGCCGGCGCGATGTGACACTTGACCAGGCTCAAAACGAGCTATCTTCCGCTATCTTGCAACGACCCGCGCTCTCCGCCAACCGCGCGGCAGAGGCCCGAGGTCGCGCTGCCAGATCCTGCCGTCGTCGAACTGAATCCGCATTCCGTCGGGTGAATAGACGGCGCTCTCGTTTCGCGCCTCGATCCAGATCCGACCGTACGGCGCAGCCAGATCGGGCCACGCACGGTAAGATTCTCCGGTCTCAGTCACAAGGTTCAGGTTCCATCCATTCTGGGTGACGAAGGCTGGACCGCCTACATGACCATCACGGCAATCCTGGATGCACCTGTAAGTGCCAGTGAGGTTGATCGATTGCGCCGAGGCGCCGCTGGTGAACGCGACGACAGCGCCAAACACGCCAATAACAAGCGGCAAACATCTCATCGGATCACTCCTACAAGGTCGGATTAGTCTTATTGCGTGGTAGCCGGCTTCTCCTTTATCCTGAAGAGGTTGCGGGGGCGCCGGGTACCTCTGCCTGGCGCCTTCGTGCCTCCTCACCGTGCGAATGACGCTGACGGGTCAGCCCTTCAATGGCGGGCCCTTCCGCGACATAAAATCCTAGCGCCGTTAAATCCTGACGCCGTTGTTTGTTCCGGGGCGCTTACACCGGTGCTTGATCCCTGACGTGAGACAGGTTCCAGAAAATTGGTTCCCACTTTTCCGGATGATCCTCGCTTCACTCCATCAGGCTAACGTCGTTCGCAGTTATGGTCGCGTCAGGCTGGCCGCAGGTTCAAGGATAAGTCCAACTCTTGCCGGTGACATCGCCGGGTGCCCTCAACAAATGGCAGCCAGCCTGACCAGCTTGATGGCGTCTGAATCATCGGACATGACGTTCCGCCGCCGGCACGGGTGTACCAGCCCGGCAAAACAGTTCGTCAGGCAAAGGTGTTTCAAACGAAGGAGTGTCGCCCTCCGGCCGCGGGCCTGGCGCAATTTTTCGTTGAACTTATTCAATAAACACTTGGGATCACGGCCTCAGCCCAGGCAGCCCTTCGCTTCGGACGCCATCAAGTCATTTAGCGCCCGGCTCGGGCCACCACGTTGGCCGCCAGACCTTCCCAAGGCCTGACCATCTGTGTGGCAAGTTTGCCGTAAAGTTCACAAATCTTCTGCGACCCGGCGACAAAGTTCGCAACAGACTGCCTTGCGAATTCGGTCTGAACCTCAATGGCCTTGTCGAACGACCGCACACCCATGAGCTTCTCTGCAAAGGACCTGCTCTCCTGCAACGACTTCCTGGTGTAGTCCACATAGGCATTCGCAATGGTCTGAACGCTGACCGGACCATCGTTCGCCGGTGCGGCTGCGCCGATTGAGAGGGCATCCGCCGGTGCGGCTGCGCCGACTGAGGGGGCATCCGCCGGTGCGGCCGCGTCGATTGAGAGGGCATCCGCCGGTGCGGTTTCGCCGATTGAGAGGGCGTCCGCCGGTGCGGCTGCGCCGACTAAAGGCCCATTCGCCGGTGCGGCTGCGCCGTTCGTGGGGGCGTCAGTTGATGCGCCCATTTGGCTGATTCGATCTTCATCCCGCGGATCGAGCTCCGGGCTTTGCTGTGGTTCAGGTTTCGGGCTCCGCTGAGACGCCTTCTGGCTGCGCTGGCGGGGCTTCGCGGTTGGTTTTTCCTTATGCGTGGTCGTCATGGTTGAACTCCGTTGAACGGCGCTGTTACGAATCAAACGTCTAGACTCCGCCATGTTTGCGATAGAATCGCGGTTCTGGCTTGTTCCTCGCGCGGCGTTGATGTGGTGAGTGGTAATCTGAATGGGGCGGGCGGCTGACGCCCTCGTTTATGACTTCCCGAACAAAAGCAAGAACCGGGCCGGATGCGCGCTGGAGGGGCCGTCCCCGCGGCGTGTTTGCCGCTCTCACCGCGATTGTTCGCGAAAATCGACGTCGAAAATATCAACTCCAACGTGGCGACATTCATTCGCACGCTCGTTGTTCTCTTCAGCTTCGTGGTGTCGTTGCCTGCCACCGGCCAGTTGGTGCAGCCCAGTACGATTTCAGGACGAACGTGGACCTTTCTGATTCGATCAGGCCTCGGAACCGGAGCGTCGCGGCTGTGCTATTTCCGCGCCCCGAACCCGGGACCGGCATCTCTGGTCGCGCCGGTCGACATACTCAACGTGGTGTTGGTCGTCATCTTCGGTGTGCTCGCTTTCGGCGAGCGGCCTTTTGGTCGAGCGCGTCATGTTGACTATGCACGGATCGCTTCCAATCTACCTGCAACAACGGCCTCGATGCGCGCGCGATTCCGTTTGTTGCCAAACCCGGAAATTGCTGGGTCATTCAAATGATCAAATGGGCAATGCTGCGTACGTTCCATTCACGGTTTCATGATCGGCGGAAGAGAACCTTAAATAAAGATTTAGGATTTTTTTCGCACAGAGCAGCCATATGGACCTGAAGGAAAGACAAGGACCTCAGGAGGCCCTTGGCGCGAAGAAGACCTTGGACTCATCCAGGGAAAAGTGAAACTGCAAAGACTGGAAGAGAAAATGACAAAGCTCTTAATGGTCACAGCCGCGATCGTCACGCTGAGCATCGCAACGGCCAACGCCAACGGCTATTCGGCCCGCCAACGCGCCACCCGCGTCAATGCTGCCGATCAAACTTACGTTTCCAACGGTTCATTTGATTGGCGCCATGAACGACCATACCGGCAGGTTCCCTGGTATGCGTATAGCGAAAGCGGCCACTGTTTCGTTTGGACACCGAACGCCTATCATTACGCCTGCGATCCCAACGCCCGCTACTGAAGCGTTGGCGACTCTCCCGGCGGTTGAGCATTGGTTCGAACCGAGCGCGGTGCCAGACCTCGGATCAGTCCTGATCCGGGAGGATCCATAATTTGGCCCCGTGGTATACATTATTCCTGATTGTTGCTGAAATGCCACAATAATGTCTTAATGCGACATTTGTTGCCGCACTGCAAGATGTTGTTGAAAAGCAACACAATTAAAGCGCGAATTCAATATTTTGCTCGCAACTGCAACAACTTATGGCCTGAAGGGGTCATATTGACGGTATCCCTTAACGTCTCCAGCCTCGCGGGTGGCTCAGTTAGAGCCGTTCTAAAAGGGGATGGCGATGAAAAAATACAAATTAGGGGTGGCCGCTGCCGCGGTGGCGGTCGTTACTCATTCTGCTCCGGCAGCTGCCGACAAGCTCGATCAGGTACTGGACCGGCTCGCGGCGATCGAGCAAAGCAACGCAAACTTGGCCAAGGAGAATGCCGCACTCAGGGCGCGGCTAAATCGCGTGGAATCGACAAAAGGCGCGGCCCCGGCCGTAGTCCTGTCTGCCCCCTCCGGCCGTGTGGCCGGCGCCCCCGCGACCGGCGGTGCACCGGTACCGGTGAAGACCTCTGTATTTGATCTGGACGCCAACGGGCACGGCTATCTCGAGCACAAGCATGGCGACCCCCTGACATTCTACACGCCAGGAGGCGAGATCACTGCCTACGGCAATCTCGATGTTTCGATCGAGGGCACATCGAAGGATGTCCAGCCCTTGAACTTGAACGGCGCCACGGCACCGGTCGGGAATTTCGGATGGATGCCGGCAATCTCGACGAACCTTTCCTATCTCGGTGTTCGCGGCTTTCAACACCTGCCCGGCATGGAATCCAACTTCCTCTATCAGCTCGAACTCGGTTTCGATATTTCGGCGACGCCCGGCCTGAAGGAAACCAACAGCAATGTGAGCAACACCGTCAACGGCGCGCTGTTCAACCGCAACACCTTTATCGGTTTAGGATCGCCGGAGTGGGGCGCGGTCAAGATCGGCAAGACGGATGCGCCATACAAAAACTCGACGGCCGCGTTCAACCCGTTCGCGGGCGAGCTCGGCGACTACAGCGTGATCATGGGCAATACCGGCGGCGATAACCGCGTCGAATTCGGCACCCGGCTCGATCACGCGATCTGGTACGAATCGCCCAGTCTGGGCGGCTTCCAGTTAAACGCCTTGTTTGCTCCGGGGCAGAATCGGGATACCGACAGCTCCAACATCGCGGCCGGAGAATCCGATTGCGCCGGCGGTAACGCCCCCCAGAGCGGCGGCAATCTGCCCGTTGCGTGTAACGACGGCTCCTTCAGCAACGCCGTCAGCGCCAATCTGAGCTACACGCACGGCCCGTTCTACGCCACTGTAGCCTATGAACGTCACGAGGCGGTCAACCGGCAGAGCGATATCACGTCCATCTACGGCATAGTCCCGACGAGTGCCGTTGGGCAGACGCTGTTCGCCGAGAACGTCGCGGCCGAAGATGCCCTCAAGGTGGGCGCACTGTATCATTTCTCCACCGGCACCACGGTCGGCGGTATCTTTGAAATGATGCATCGTTACGTTCCGGCCGACCTGGCATTCCAGAACGAGCGAAGCCGCAACGGCACGTGGATGTTCGTGAGCCAGGAACTGACCAACATCGACAGCATCCATTTCGGGTGGGCACACGCGTTCACGGCTCAAGGCGATCCCGGTCAGCACAACAGTTCAACGCTGATGACAGCTGACGGAGCCACCTATGCGCCAAACCTGAATGCGGCGGACATGGTGACGGCCGCGTACAAGAGAAAGCTGAGCCCGAACCTCACCTGGTACACCGCGGTTGCGGCGACCTTCAACGGCTCGAGCGCGCACTACGATCTCGGCGCGGGCGGCAGAGGCGTTACGACGGACTGCCACGACGCTTTCGGGGCGGATGGTGGCTACGATTCAACGCCGCACTGCTACACCGGCACCACGATCGTGGGTATCTCGACCGGCGCTTCCTGGAGGTTCTAGGCGACGAGAACGATCTTCTGCAGCGAACCCATCGCCGGTCTCGGCAATGGGTTCGCTGCGGTTTTGACATGTCTGCATCGATCCCCAATGCCTACCGCAATGTTCCCAGACGAAAACGCCGGTGCATCACGCCGCCGCTTGCGCGATGAAGTTGCGCACAACTGCCGACGTCTCTCCTCGCCGATACGCCAGAGCGAGCCGGGCTGTCGCCGCTTGTCCCGCGATCGGTCGATAGGTGACGCCGGAAACTTGCAGTTGGCTCATCGACGCCGGTACGATCGACACGCCGAGTTCCGCGGCCACGAGGTTGACGACTGACGCGATCTGTGGCGCGAACTGGCCGATGATCGGCTCGAAACCGGCTGCCCGGCAGGTGTTGATGATGCTGTCGTAGAGCGTGGGGCCGACCACGCGCGGAAACAGCAGAAACGGATCTTCCTTCAGGGTCGCAAGCTCCACTTCTTGCTGTGCCGCGACAGGGTGCCTAATGGGGAGCGCCACCATCATCGGCTCCTCCGAGAGAAGCCGGAGCTGGAACGCTTCGCTCCCGGCGGCGCCGGGCCGCAGGAACGCAACATCGAACGACCCGTCCTGCAGGCCGGCCACGAGCCGTGTGGTGTTGGCCTCTTCCAACAAAAGCTCGACGTCGGCGTAAGCGCGCCGGAAGGCCCGGATGGCCGACGGCACGACCGCGTTGAACGCAGCCGACGCCGTGAAACCGACGCGAAGCGATCCCGTCTCGCCGCGCGCTGCCCGTCGTGCAGCCTTGATCGCCCGTTCAGCGAGCGTCGGCATTTCCTTCACGCCTTGCAGGAAAGCCTCGCCCGCTGCCGTAAGCTCTGCGCCATGGGGGACGCGGTGAAACAGCGGCGTTCCGATCTCCGCCTCCAGATCCTTGATTTGCTGGCTCAGTGGCGGCTGCCCGATCCCAACCTTAGCCGCGGCCTTCGTGAAGTGCCTCTCCTCCGCGACCGCCAGGAAATAGCGGATGTGACGCAGCTCCATCGTCATCTCCAAAAGCAATTGAAGAAGCGACCAACATATATTGGCTAACTGGCGTCGGCGCATCCACCTCCGGGGTGAAGAGGAAAGGAACCGCCAATGGCCGACAATACATTCACCCCCACTCGAAGCTGGTTGTTCACCCCAGCAACCCGTCCGGATCGCTTCGCAAAAGCTTCCGCAGTCAGTGCCGATGTTATCATCCTCGACCTTGAGGATGCCGTCGCTCCCAACGACAAGGATAGGGCGCGCGCCACGGCCCTTGATTTTCTGCGGTCGGGCAAGACGGACGGCGTGCGCCGTGCGCTGCGCATCAATGGGCTCGATACCCGCGCCGGCATTGCCGACCTCAATGCGCTGCTCGAAACCGGTGCCGCGCCCGACTACCTGGTGCTGCCCAAGACCGAGAGCGCCGGCCATCTTCAAATCCTCGACCGCCTGCTGACCGCAGCGGGCAAGGACACCCGGCTCATCGGCCTGATCGAGAGCGCGCGCGGCCTCGCCGCGGTGGAGGCGATCGCGGCCGCGACGACGCGGCTCACGGGCCTGATGCTGGGCGCCGGCGACATGGCCGCCGACCTCGGGTCGGTCACGGCATGGGCGCCGCTCGCCTTCGCACGCGGCCGGCTGATCGCGGCCTGTGCTCTGGTGGGCGTAACGCCGATCGACGCGCCGTTCTTCGAGCTGCACGACGACGCCGGCCTGAAGCAGGAGGTCGCCGCCGCGGTGGCGCTCGGCTTCGCGGCCAAGGCTGCCATCCATCCCGCGCAGATAGCGGCGATCAACGCGGCGCTGACGCCAAGCGCCGAGGCGGTCGACAAGGCCCGCGCCATCCTCGCGGAGAACGCCAAGGGCGTCGGTACCGTCGAGGGCCAGATGATCGATGAGGCGATCGCCCGCAAGGCGCGCCGCACGCTTGCCGCGGCTGGGCTCGAAGCCTGAAGCGACAACCGATTTCTCAACCCAACCTGCTGAAGGAGCACTGCAATGGAAAACATTCTGGCCGCCTACAAAACCGTCGGCGAACGCCGCTACCGCGAAACCTCAGGCCTCTACTGGGAAGATTTCGAGCCCGGCGATGTGTTCGAGCATCGCCCCGGCCGCACCGTACTCGATGTCGACAACACCTATTTCACCCTGCTGACCCTCAATATCCAGCAGGTGCACTTCGACGCGGCCTACGCGGCCAAGACGGAGTGGAAGAAGATGCTGGTCGACTCGACCTTCACCCTCGCGCTGCTCACCGGAATGAGCGTGCGCACGGTGAGTGCCAAGGTCGTCGCCAATCTCGGCTGGGACAAGGTCAAGGCCACCAATCCCGTTTTCGCCGGTGATACGCTCTATGCCGAGAGCACCGTACTTCACAAGCGCGAGTCCAAGAGCCGTCCGACTCAGGGGATCGTCACCGTCTCCACCCGCGGCATCAACCAGGACGGCGTCGAGGTGATGAGCTTCGAGCGCACCATGCTCGTCCATCGCCGCGGCCACTCGCCCGAAGAAGCCGCCAACTACTGATCACAGCAAACAGAGGAGATACGACAATGGATGTCGACTCGTTTTACCAATCGAAATTGACCACGCCCGACCAGGCCGTGGCATCCATTCCCGCCGGGTCCAAGCTTTCCATGGGCATGGCGATGGCGGAGCCGCCGGCACTGCTGAAGGCGCTGGCGGATCGCGCCGAGGCCGGCGGGATCCAGGACCTGAAGGTCTACTATTTCGAGTCCAATCGCATCGCTGGGGACACCATTCTTCGCTACGAACTGAACGACCGCATAAGCCCCTATTGCATGTTCATTTCGGGCGTCGAACGGGCGCTGATCAAGCGCGGCATGCAGGATGGCGGGCGGAAACTGATCAACTACGTGCCCAACAACTTCCACCAGACGCCCCGGCTGCTGATCGACGAGATTGGCATCGACACGTTCATCTGCACGGTCTCGCTGATGGACCGGCACGGCTATTTCAGCTTCGGCACCGGCAACGACTATTCGACCAAGGTCGCGCGCGCGGCCAAGCGCCTGATCGTCGAGGTCAACGAGAACATGCCGCGGGTCAATGGCGCCGGCGCCGAGCTGCACGTGTCGGAGGTCGACGCGATCGTCGCGAACAACGTCCCGCTTCTTGAACTGCCGGTCCGCGCACCGACGCGCGAGGACGAGGTGATCGGCCGCACGATCGCCGGCCTCGTGCCCAACGGCGCCTGCCTGCAGATGGGCGTCGGTGCTCTGCCTAACCTCGTCTGCGCCGAGCTTAAGGGCCGCAACGACCTCGGCATCCACACCGAAGCGTTGAACCCCGGGCTGGTCGACCTCATCCGCGCCGGCGTGGTCACCAATCGCCGCAAGGCGATCGACCGCGGCAAGACCGTCTTCACCTTCGCCATGGGGCAGAAGGCGATGTACGACTTCCTCAACGACAATCCGGCGGTCGAGAGCGCGCCGGTCGATTATGTCAACGATCCGCACATCATCGCGCAGAACGACAACGTCATCTCGATCAATGCGACGATCCAGATCGACCTGACCGGCGCTTGCAACTCCGAGCACATGCTCGGCCACCAATATAGCGCGTCGGGCGGCCAGCTCGACTTCGTGCGCGGCGCCTTCGCGTCAAAGGGCGGCAAATCGATCATTGCAGCACGCTCGACAGCGGCGAAAGGGAAGGTCTCGCGCATCGTCGCCCGGCTCGACGGGCCGGTCACCACGCCGCGTATCGACAGCCATCACATCGTTACCGAGTTCGGAGCGGTGAACCTCAAGGGCCTGTCCTCGACCGAGCGCGCGCTCAGGCTGATCGAGCTCGCCCATCCCGAATTCCACGACGGACTGAGGGAAGCCGCCAAACAGCAGCATCTGATCTAAGGAGAAACAAGCCATGAGCACGCAGAATAAAGATCATCCATCCCTTCTTGTACGGGAGGGCGATGCGACGTCGGGCCTGTCGAGGCGTCATTTCATTGGAGCGACCGCCGTCGCGGTCGGCGGGCTGCTCACCGGCGGCGGCGCCGCGCTGGCAGACGAGCGAGCCGCCAAGGAGGCGCCTGCCGCGGCCAAGCCGAGCGGGCTGGAGAAACGGACGCAGGTCGAGGCCCTCGCCAGCTATGCTGCCCGCGCCAGATTCGACGATCTCTCGGTGGCGTCGCGCAAGCAGCTGCCCATCCATATCCTCGACTGCCTCGGGTGCTGCATCGCAGCCCTCGGAGCGGGCCCCATTCAGGCCTGTCGCGAGCAGGTCTCGGAATTCGGCGGCGCCGGCCCCTGCACGCTGATCGGCGGTGGCAAGGCGAACCCAATCTACGCCGCGTTCTGGAACACCGCGCTCGTCCGTTACGTCGATTTCATGGACAACTTCCTGGCTCAATCCGAAACCTGCCACACGGCCGATAATTTCGGCGTGGCGCTCACCATCGCCGACTATGTCGGGGCGAGTGGCCGCGACCTGATGCTCGGCGTGGCGCTGGGCTACACGGTTCAGTCGCGCTTCGTCGATCACGCGAATTTCATGACCCGCGGGTTCGACCACACAACGCAACTGGCCTTCTCGCACAACGCCGCCGGCGGCCGGCTACTCGGCTTGAGCGAAAAGCAGATTGCCCACGCGATAGCGATGGCCGCGGTCAGCGATGCGTCCTTCGCCGTCGTGCGGGCCAAGCCGCTGTCGCAGTGGAAAGGCCTGGCCTCGGCGCAGTCGGCGCTCGGCGCGATGAACACGCTGTTTCTCGCGCGACGCGGCGTTGAGGGGCCACTGCAAGTGATCGAGGGCCCATTTGGCATCGACCATCTGTTGGGGATAACGATCGATATCGACTGGGACAATCAGGGTTACGAAGGCGTGGTGGAGAGCACCATCAAGAAATATAATGCCGTGATCCATTCGCAATCCGCCATCTACTGCATGGTCGAGCTCGCCAAGAAGCACCAGATCGATCCCACCAAGGTTGCATCGATCGAGGCGGAGGTGTTCCAGCTTTGCTACGACTTTGCCGGCGGCGGCCTCTACGGCACGGACAAGGTCATCCGAACCAAGGAGGAGGCCGATCACAGCCTGTCCTACTTGCTTTCGGTCGCGCTCATTGATGGCGACGTCACGCCGGCGCAATTCACGCCGGAGCGCATCGCCAGGGCCGACGTGCAGACGCTGTTGAAGAAAGAGACGACCCGGCCGAGCGCTGCATACACGGCCCTTTATCCCCGGAAGATGCCCGCCAAGGTCACTGTCCGGCTGCAGGACGGGAGCGTGATCGAGCACGAAGTCCAGGACTATCCAGGTCTCGCGTCCCGGCCCTTCACGTGGGAGGAATCCGTTGCAAAGTTCGACACGCTCGTGGCCGGCCGCATCGACCAAGGGCTCTGCCGGGAAATCAAGGAAGCTGTGCAGTCGCTCGAAACCATCCAAGCGAGGGACCTGACGAACCTGCTGGGTAGGTCCTCATGAACCGGATGCGCGATGAAATCTCGTCGTTGCATGCGCCCCCAGTGAGGAAACGCGCTTCACGGACCTTGAAGCGGCTGCCATCAGGTCTTGCCACCCGACGGGCAAATCAGTGCATGGTTGTCCAGCCCCTCGAGAAAAAATATTCTGGTTTTCCGAAGACCCAAATCACCGCTATATACGTGGCGTCCCGTCCCACACAGAGGGGCGTTTCGCGATCGTCACGGACGTTGGAGCGGGATGCGGTGGACGCGAAGGTGTCTTTGACGAACGACACTGACGCGGACGGCGAAGTCGTGTGGTCCTGACGCCTCGACGCAGGCGTCAAGCTGGCGAGGTTTTTTCGCCAGTGACGGTGTCAACAAGCCGATCACCGGGGAGAGCACGTATAAGCCGTAAACCATTGCGCGGGGAATGCCGGGTGATTCCGGTGTGACCTGACTACGCGTGTGCGCTCTACCACTACCCCTGCACGCGCGGCGGCGGGCGCATCGGGCGCCCGGCATTCCCTGCGCCCTCTGATTGCAGAGGGCGGAACGAGCCGGCCAAACCTCGCGCAACACATGCGGCGAGATCGCGAACTCGTATCTTGCCGTCATTGCGAGGAGCGAAGCGACGAAGCAATCCACTCTTTCTTATTGTAGCCCCATGGATTGCTTCGCTTCGCTCGCGATGACACTCAACCGTCGTCACCCGCGAAGGCGGGTGACCCAGTATTCCAGAGACGCCAGTGATTGAATCGACAAGCCGCAGCGTACTGGATGCCCCGCATTCGCGGGGCATGACGACCTTGGCAGGGCTTTCGCAGGGACGATCAGCATTGCTTGCGAAGAGCGCTCACCGCTCGCGGCGGGTCGATCTGCTCCAGTTTTTCAGCGACGACCAGACGCCGCGCGAGAGGCGGAAGCAGTCGACCGGGGTCGACGACCCCAGCGCCTCGAAGCGATGCAGCTCGACGCCGCTCCACTGGAAGCCGCACTTTTCCAGGATGTTGCGCGACGACGGGTTGGTGACCCGCGCGCCGGAGATCAACTGCTCGACCTCGAATTCCTCGAAGGTGAAATCGATTGCCGCGCGCGCCGCTTCGGTACCGAAACCCTGGCCCCAATGCTCGACGCCGAGCCAGTAGCCGAGTTCCGGTGCGCCCTGCTGGCGCCAGTCGACGCCGACGACACCGATCGGGGTGTAATTGTTTTCGATCAGGAACACGGTGCCGCGATGGTCGCTCGCCAGAGCGCGCACGAACTCGATGGCATGGTCCTGGGAATAGGGATGCGGCATGCGGCGGGTGTTCTCGGCGATCCGGCGGTCGTTTGCGAGGCGCGCGATCGCTTTTACGTCCGCGAGCGTCGGCCTGCGCAACGTCAGCCGTTCCGTCTCGAGGACGCTGGGACTTGCCCCGCGCAAGGAGGGACTAGGGATATCCTGCAACATGTCGGGCTCCTGTATGCGACAACAAAACGCAACTTTTGCGGAACGCACGCAACAAAAAAGAGAGGCCGGTTTCCCGCCTCCCCTTTGGAGCCTTCTTGAGCTCCGCCGGTTCACAGGACCCGGCGGACTCATTTTGTCCACCGTTTACTCGGCCGCGGCTTCCATCATCGGAACCACCGATACGAAAGTGCGGCCGTTGGCTTTTGCACGAAACTCGACATGGCCTTCGACCTTGGCGAAGAGAGTATGGTCAGTGCCCATGCCGACATTAAGGCCGGGATGCCAGGTGGTGCCGCGCTGACGCGCAATGATGTTTCCTGGAATCACGTGCTCTCCGCCATAGGCCTTGATCCCGAGCCGCTTGCCCGCCGAATCCCGCCCGTTTCGCGATGAACCGCCTGCTTTTTTGTGAGCCATAGCCCGTCTCCAACGTCGTCGTATTTCTAGATCAATTCCTTGACGGAATCATTTCATTTTTTGTCACGCGATCGTTTTCGCGCTTCACTTTTTCTTGGCCGGCGCCTTCTTGGCGTCGGGCCTGGCGCGCGGCTTTGCCGCGGCCTTTTTGGCAACCGCTTTCTTGGCGGGGGCCTTTTTCTTCGCGGCCACCGGCGCCTCGTCATCGCCGTCCGCGGGGGCGGCAACCACCGGCTTCTCCCGCTTCGGGCGCGGACCGATGGTCGGCTTGTTGTCGTTGGTCAGGATCTCGGTGATGCGCAGCACCGTGATCTCGTCGCGATAGCCGCGCTTGCGGCGCGAATTCTTGCGGCGGCGCTTCTTGAACGAGATCACCTTCGGACCGCGCTTGTGCTGCAGCACTTCGGCCGCCACGCTCGCGCCCGCCACCGTGGGCGCGCCGAGCACCGGCGATTCCCCGCCGACCAGCAAAACCTCGCCAAGCTGCACGATCGTCCCGACATCGCCGGCGATCTTGCCTATCTCGAGCACATCATCCGGAACGACGCGGTATTGCCGGCCGCCGGTTTTGATGACTGCGAACATCGTTTAATTCCTTCGTGTTCGATCCCGGCCTCGGACAGGTCCGGGCCGGCTTTTTCTTCAGTCGTTATGGATTCAATTTCCGCGCGATCGGGGGAGCGATCCCTTAGATCCACGCAAAAACAAGCGGCGCGAGGAAATCCCGCGCCGGGTGCGGGTCTTATAGCCCGGAAGCGCCCCGAGTCAAGGCAAAGCCGCCCAAAAGCAGCCGAAACATCAGGGATTTGGCGTATTTTGCGTCAGCCCGGCCTGTTTAATCTCCCCTGTGAAACCAATGGGTTCCCTCGCCGTTGTCCCCCCGAATTCGGACCGGGCAAGGGGCAAAATGGCTGAAGACACACTGACGACCTCCGGCATCGGCAGGCACGGCGCAATTCGCTTGCCTTCGGTGGACGTGGACAGTTTCAATATCGAATTGAAGGATGACGACGGCTTTCTGGGCGACCGCGCCAGCAAGGGCGCGTTCCGCAAAATCCTGGACGCGTTGCGTAAGCCGCTGAAGAAGAACGGTGAGGATCCCCTCGGCAGCAAATCCGCCGAGGCCATCGCCAAAAGCACGCTCGACGAGGCTTTGGTGGGCGACGACATCCACGCCGCCGCGCTGGTGCATGGAGCGATCGAGGAATTCGCCCAGGAATTGGCCTATGTGACGCAGCGGTTCCTCAAGACCAAGGCGTGGGCCGATACCGAACGCATCGTGGTCGGCGGCGGCTTTCGCCAGAGCCGGGTCGGCGAACTCGCCATCGCGCGCACCGATATCATTCTCAAAGGCGAAGACTTCAAGGTCGATCTGGTGCCGATCCGCTTCGATCCCGATGAGGCCGGCCTGATCGGCTGCCTGCATCTGGCGCCCTCATGGATCTTCGAAGCCCATGACAGCATCCTCGCGGTCGATATCGGCGGCACCAACATCCGCTGCGGCGTGGTCGAGACCCGCTGGAAGAAAGCGCCCGACCTGTCGAAGGCAGCGGTCTGGAAGTCCGAACTCTGGCGCCATGCCAATGACGAGCCGACCCGGGAAGGCGCGGTCAAGCGTCTGGTCAAGATGCTGAAAAGCCTGATTGAAGCGGCCGATGCCGAGGGCTTAAGGCTCGCGCCGTTCATCGGGATCGCCTGTCCGGGCGTGATCAACGAGGATGGTTCGATCGAGAAGGGCGCGCAGAACCTGCCGGGCAACTGGGAAAGCAGCAAGTTCAACCTGCCGGCGAGCCTGGTCGAGGCGATCCCGCAGATCGGCGATCACGATACCGCGGTGCTGATGCACAATGACGGCGTGGCGCAGGGCCTTTCCGAGGTGCCGTTCATGCAGGACGTCGAGCACTGGGGCGTGCTGACCATCGGTACCGGGCTCGGCAATGCGCGCTTTACCAATCGCCGGAAGGACAAGGATAAAGACAATGACAAGGACGACAAAAAGGACAAAGATGAGAAGAAAGACAGGAAAAACAAGGATTGAGGCTCGCCTGCCCGGTAACCTTGAATGGTTAGGTTAAAACGCAGATCGCGTTGCCGATCATGCGCGGATCGCTACCGTCAAACCGTCGCTCAGGTTGGCCAGCGAAGCCGCACTTCCCGGCCACAATTTCAATGACGCGACACGGGACCGCCGGTTTTTATCGCGTCTGGCGGTCCCACCCTTTTTAATAGCCGTTAAACCGCCCAGGGAATTTCTCGCGTCCCGCGCCTTGTCTGCCCCGCCGTCCTCGCCTAGAACTCGCCCGACCGCGGCGAAGCCCGCCCGTTAATGGCGCCTGGAGAGGTGGCAGAGTGGTCGAATGCACCGCACTCGAAATGCGGCATAGGTGCAAGCCTATCGGGGGTTCGAATCCCTCCCTCTCCGCCAGACCCTAGGTCAAACTTGTGCGCCGATTGACCAACAGCCGCTAGACCTTGTCCAAGAGAGAAATCGCTTTATCCGGGAGAGAAATATCGGCCGTTAGGTTGGCCTGCAAGTGTTCGACGCTCGATCTTGCGCACTTGCGCAGTGTTGGGCGTGGTCCTAGTTTTAGCTCGGCGTGGAGTTCGCGCCAAACTTCTTGGGAGGATGGAATGACCTGGAAGACCCCTAAAATTGTCGAAGTACCAGTAGGCATGGAAATCAACATGTACGCCTGCGCTGCGCGCAAATAGACTCGAATCCAAACGATCGGCCCGGCTCGACGACAATTCTTGCGTCGAGCCGCGGCAGGCTCGGGCGTCCCGATACCACGCCATCAGTTCGCGCAAGCGGCCCCTTAAGTTCGTGCACCGGGCGTTGATGTGGGAGAGCATGTGCCAGCGAGGCTGTTCGTCGCGCCGAAGCGGAAGCTCTATTCGCAAGGAAAGTTCTGCAACAGACCGCCGTGCTGCGCTTTGTGAATCGCAGACGGAACAACTCCGAAATACTTCCGGAATACGCGGCTGAAGTGTGATGAACTCGAAAAGCCCCACGAAAATGCGACGTCCGTGATGGTTTTTCCGGCCTGGGTCTCCAGCTCCTGACGGCAATTCTGCAATCTTGCGTGCTGGATATAGTCGCTGATGGTGGTGCCCCTGTCGCTGAACAACATGTGCAGATAGCGCTTGGTGCAGTTCAATGCCGCCGAGATCTGGTCGATCGAAAGATCCGGGTCGCGCAGATGTTCGCGGATGAAGAACTGCGCCCGGACATACATCGCCTCGGGTCCGACACGATTGAACGTCGCGTCGGGGTCGCGGAGTGGCAACAGCAGGAGATCAATCAGCGAATCAGCTACCCCGATCGCATTGTTCGGCGACAGCTTGGTCGCTTCGTCGAACGCGGCATGGACAAAGTTATAGGCGATCCGGCCGGTTCCGGTGCGGGCCGAGAGTTTGCACGCCGACATCTTCGCCAAGCGGAAGCCGCGTTCCTGCAGCAGTTCCCTCGGCACGATGACAACCTCGTGTCGCGTCTGCGTCGAGCTGACTATCGTGTGCGGACAGGATACATCGTAGGCGAGACAGTCGCCGGGCATCAGCTCGATGCGGCGGCCACCCTGCTCGAAATGCGAAATCCCGTAAGTCTGAAAATGTATTTTGACGAACGGATGACCGCCCGGTTTTGCGCCTGAAGCGATATGCGCAAGCCGATGCTGGCTCGCCTCGATCTGACAGAGCTTTAGCTTCGAAACCGTCGTGTAGTTGATCCGACCTTCGAAAGACGACGCCTCCAGCGGATCGATGTCGAACTGGCCGCAAAGATCGGTCAGTGCATCTGACCAACATTGGATCTGCTTCTTCGGCGCTAATCCGGAAGTGGTAAGTGAGCGGACCGTGTCGGACATTATCCAGCCACCGATTCGAGATCAAAACATGACCCCTTGCCGCGAGAGACCCCCGGGGCGAGGATGTTTGCCTCAATTTAAGGCGATTATTGGGGTTTGAGCGACGCTCCTCCTAACATCCCTTCGATAATCGTCCGACTTAGTTTCGGCGCCGTCAAGGGGAACCTTGATCAAGGAGTTCTGCGTTACGGACGGTTGACGCTTTGCAGCATGGAGGCGCGCCGCCAGCGAAAGTCATGGGCGCTGGTTAAAAAGTTCGCTGTGTTCGCTTTCGCGCAAACCCGCTTCCCTCTTGGGCAAGTTTCCTATTTCCGAACCGGGTAGGGATACCAGTGAAGAAAACTGAAAGGGGCCGTTTTTGCGGAACCCTTCGCTCACAATTGGGAGGATTCACTATGCGCAGGGTGCTATTCGCTACCGGCCTTGGCCTCATTGCTTTACACGTATTTGCGGCACGCGCCGACGAAGCGCTGGACAAGGCCGCCAAGGACCCCAAGCAATGGGCGATGCAGCAAGGCGACAACGCCAATACGCGCTATTCCAAGCTCAATCAGATCACCTCATCCAACGTCAAGAAGCTGCAGGTCGCCTGGACGTTTTCAACCGGCGTGCTGCGCGGTCACGAAGGCGGACCGCTGGTGATTGGCGACGTGATGTATGTCCACACGCCGTTTCCAAATACGGTGTATGCGCTTGACCTGAACAATGAAGGCAAGATCCTCTGGAAGTATGAACCGCGGCAGGATCCCAACGTCATCCCGATCATGTGCTGCGACACCGTCAATCGCGGCGTTGCCTATGCCGACGGCAAGATCTTCCTGCATCAGGCCGATACCACGCTGGTCGCGCTCGACGCCAAGACTGGAACGCCGGTCTGGTCGGTGATGGACGGCGAGGCCGGCAAGGGCCAGTCCGGTACCGACGCGCCGTTCATATTCAAGGACAAGGTTCTGGTCGGCGTTTCCGGCGGCGAATTCGGCGTTCGCGGCTGGGTCAGCGCTTACAACATCAAGGACGGCAAGCTGGTCTGGCGCGGCTATTCGGAAGGGCCGGACTCCGACACGCTGATCGATCCGGACAAGACGACGTCGCTCGGCAAGCCGGTCGGGCCTGATTCATCGACCTCCACCTGGCAGGGCGATCAATGGAAGATCGGCGGCGGCGCCACATGGGGCTGGTACTCCTACGATCCCGAGTTGAACCTCGTCTATTACGGTTCGGGCAATCCCTCGACCTGGAACCCGGTGCAACGCCCCGGTGACAACAGGTGGTCGATGTCGATCTGGGCGCGCGACCTCGATACCGGCAAGGTCAAATGGATCTACCAGATGACCCCGCACGACGAATGGGACTTCGACGGCGTCAACGAAATGATCCTCACCGATCAGACCATCGGCGGCACCCCGAGGAAGCTGCTGACCCATTTCGACCGCAACGGCTTCGGCTACACGCTCGATCGGGCGACCGGCGAATTGCTGGTCGCGCAGAAATTCGATCCGGTGGTGAACTGGGCGACCAAGGTCGACATGGACAAGTCGTCCAAGACCTACGGCCGGCCGCTGGTCGTCGACGCCTATTCGACCCAGCATAACGGCGAAGACACCAACTCGAAGGGCATCTGCCCGGCGGCACTCGGCACCAAGGACGAACAACCGGCCGCCTATAGCCCGGAGACGCAACTGTTCTACGTGCCGACCAACCATGTCTGCATGGACTATGAGCCCTACAAGGTCGCCTACACGGCCGGTCAGGCCTATGTCGGTGCCGCCGTGGCGATGTATCCGCCCAAAGGCGACAGCAACATGGGCAATTTCATCGCCTGGGACGGCAAGACCGGCAAGATCGTGTGGTCCAACAAGGAGCAGTTCTCCGCCTGGGGCGGCGCCTTGGCAACCGCCGGCAACGTGGTCTTCTACGGCACGCTGGAGGGCTATCTGAAGGCGGTCGATGCCAAGACCGGCAAGGAACTCTACAAGTTCAAGACCCCGTCCGGCATCATCGGCAACGTCATGACCTACGAGCACGGCGGCAAGCAATACATTGCCGTGCTTTCCGGCGTCGGCGGCTGGGCCGGCATCGGCCTGGCGGCCGGTCTGCTGCAGCCTGAAAACGCCGCCGCCTGGCATGGCGCCGTCGACCAGGGCAAGTTGCCGACCAAGGACAAGACCGTCGACACCGCGGGCCTCGGCGCCGTCGGCGGCTATGCGGGCCTGGCGTCCTATACATCGCTGGGCGGGACGTTGACGGTATTCGCCTTGCCGAGCGAATAGGCGCGACGTCACGGTGAGATGACCACAGATCGGCGCGCTGCGCTTTCCGCCGCGCGCCGATTTTTTATCCGCCCCCCAAAACTTCAAAATGCACAAGGACAGTTGCGTGACGATCAATCACTGGAAATTCGCGCTCGTTATCCTGGCGGGCGCCTTCGCCGGCACGGCCGCCCATGCTGACGGGTCGGGCGATCCGGCGGTGGCTTCATCCGACAATGGCAAGTATGCGGACAAGGACGGCAACCCGACCTACAAAATCAGTCCGGACGGAACCGTCGACTGGTACACGTTCTCCGGCTTCCGCCGCTATCATTCCGACTGCCATGTTTGTCATGGGCCCAACGGCGAGGGATCGAGCTACGCGCCGGCACTGGCGAATTCACTGAAGACGCTGAGCTACGCCGACTTCGTCAATATCGTCACCAACGGCCGCAAGAACGTCGACGCCGCCAACGACAAGGTGATGCCGTCGTTCGCGACCAACGTCAACGTGATGTGCTACATGGACGACATCTACGTGTATCTGCGCGCCCGCGCCAACGATGCCATTCCGGGCGGCCGTCCGCCCAGCCACGAAGACAAACCGGAAGCGGCCAAGCAGGCCGAGGACAGCTGTACGGGGATCAAATGATTGCGTGGGAAAGTCGTGAATGAGCGTAGCGCGGATGACGACATGTTTGTGGTGTTAAAGAGCGCAACAGGAGTACAAGATGAAGACACGTGCCGCTGTCGCGTTCCAGGCAAAGAAGCCGCTTGAAATCGTCGAGATCGATCTGGAGGGCCCCAAGGCCGGCGAAGTCCTTGTCGAGATCAAGGCGACGGGAATTTGCCACACCGATGCCTATACGCTCGACGGATTCGACAGCGAGGGAATTTTCCCCTCGATCCTCGGCCACGAGGGTGCCGGCATCGTCCGGGAGGTGGGAGCCGGCGTCACTTCGGTCAAGCCGGGCGATCATGTGATCCCGCTTTACACGCCCGAATGCCGCCAGTGCAAAAGCTGTCTCAGCCAAAAGACCAACCTGTGCACCGCCATCCGCGCGACGCAGGGCAAGGGCCTGATGCCCGACGGCACGTCGCGCTTCAGCTACAAGGGCCAGCCGGTGTTCCACTACATGGGCTGCTCGACCTTCTCGAATTTCACCGTGCTGCCGGAGATCGCCGTCGCCAAGATCCGCGAGGACGCGCCGTTCGACAAGAGCTGCTATATCGGCTGCGGCGTCACCACGGGTGTCGGCGCGGTGGTGAATACGGCCAAGGTCACGCCGGGCGCCAACGTGGTCGTGTTCGGGCTCGGCGGCATCGGGCTCAACGTCATCCAGGGCGCGCGGATGGTCGGCGCCGACAAGATCGTCGGGGTCGATCTCAATGACTCCAAGGAGGAATGGGGCCGCCGCTTCGGCATGACCCATTTCGTCAATCCGAAAAAGATCGACGGCGATATCGTCCAGCACCTCGTCACGCTGACCGACGGCGGCGCCGACTACACCTTCGACTGCACCGGCAATACCACCGTGATGCGCCAGGCGCTGGAAGCCTGTCATCGCGGCTGGGGCGTCTCGGTCGTGATCGGGGTAGCGGAATCCGGCAAGGAAATTGCCACCCGGCCATTCCAGCTCGTGACCGGCCGGGTCTGGAAGGGCACGGCGTTCGGCGGCGCCCGCGGCCGGACCGATGTTCCGAAGATCGTCGACTGGTACATGACCGGGAAGATCCAGATCGATCCGATGATTACCCATGTCCTCAAGCTGGACGAGATCAACAAGGGGTTCGACTTGATGCATGAAGGCAAGTCGATCCGTTCGGTCGTCGTGTTCTAAATCAAAGTCACGTTCTAAGACAAAGTCACGTTCTAAAGCAAAGACGTCAAACACAAGGAGGATAGGCCTATGACCGTTCATATCCACCCATCGGTTGACAGCGGAGTCAAGAAGGGTTCAGGCAGCTTTGCCGGCGGAACCCTGGTCTGCAAATGCAAGGACAAGCAGGTCAAGGTCGGCATCAAGGGCGACGTCGCCCACAACCATGCCTGCGGCTGCACCAAGTGCTGGAAGCCGGACGGGGCGATCTTTTCGGTGGTCGCCGTGGTGCCGCGGGACAACGTGACCGTTCTCGAGAACGGCGACAAGCTTCACATCATCGATGCCTCGGCGACGATCCAGCGGCATGCCTGCAAGGGTTGCGGCACGCATATGTACGGCCGGATCGAGAACAAGGCGCATCCGTTCTACGGACTGGACTTCATCCACCCCGAACTGTTCCAGGAAACCGGCTCTGCCGCTCCGGGATTTGCCGCGTTTGTGTCATCGGTGATCGAGTCCGGCGTCGACCCCGCAGAGATGGACGGCATCCGCTCGCGTCTTAGGGAAATCGGACTGGAACCCTATGATTGCTTGTCGCCAGCCCTGATGGATGCGATCGCCACCCACGTGGCGAAAGCAAAAGCCAAGGCGGCCTGATCCAAGCGCTCCCGTCAGCTCTTGCTGGTGGTCACTACCATCGGCGGAGCTGCCGTCTGCGCCGGAATATCTTTTTCGCTCTGCTCGGCGTTGGGCGACATCGTGCCGATAAGCGGTCGTCAATTCATCGCGGCACACGTGGCCGGCGATGAGATGAATCCGCTGGGAGAACAACGCGCTGCAGCCTTGATGTCCCGCATCGATAGACTGGAGTCGATCGTATCGATGCGTGATTTCTGGAAGTTCTGATCGGGTTTTTGCGGGGTTGAATGTAGCCGCACTGCCAGGCGCCCGTTGGGGATTTAGCGTTTGCCATGAAAGCCCCACAGGCCGGAAGTGACTATTCGGCCCGGAGAGTTGCAGACTTGTCCGACGCTTCCACGTGTCCGCAGAAGGCATCGCGTACGAGAGTCCCGAGATTACGCTGGCTGAACGGGCCGTTTCTTTGTCACCTCGACGAAGCTCCGGACGGTCTTGGACCTGTTGGTCCTCTTCCATACCAGTACGGTTTGTATTCGAAAGGCCGGATGATTGATCGGACGCACTTCTACATTGCGTCCCAGAAAGCCGATGAGGCTCTTTGGATATATGGTTACACCAAGCCCCGCGGCTACCAGTCCAAGCAATGCCAACGTGTTCGACGCCTCCAGGCGGACATTCATGGCGATCCCTTCCGCGGAAAACATGTCGTTGAGTCGCCAGCGATAGGCCTCCCACTCAATCATGTCACCCAGGATCAGATCCTCCCCGGCGAGGTCTGTTGGACTTATCTCGCGCAATCGCGCAAGCCGATGATTTAGAGGGGTCACGACATAAAGAGGATCTGCCGCCAGTCTGAGGCTTTGAAAGTCAGCGTGGTCGAAAGGCCCGATCATGTAGCCGATATCGACTTCATCCTGTGCCAGAGCCACCTTCTGTCCCTGGGTGCGCATGTAGCGCAAATTCATTTCGACATGCGGATAGAGCCGCCTGTAATGCGACACTGCGTGAGGCATCAATTCCGTCGCGGCGAAGGCCATGTAGGCGAGACGCAAAATGCCAGTCTTGCCTTCCGCCACCAGCCTCGCTGCACCCACAGCGCGCGCGTAGCCCTGCAGCAGTTTCGCATTTTCCTCGTAGAAAGTTCGTCCTGCCGGCGTAAGCGATACTTCGCGCGTGGTCCGCTCGAACAGTGCGAATCCCAGGATATGTTCCAGCTTTTGGATGCGGCGTGTCAGAGCCGACTGATCGATATTCAACCGCTCTGCGCTGCGGCGAAAGTTAAGCTCTTCCGCCACGACCACAAAGGAGTTCGTGAGCTCAAGACCTCCTTCAGCTTCCATGCCGGCGTTCTCCGTGAACACGGTGAAACATATCGATTGATGCATGCAACGCAAGAATAATTGGCGAACGACCATTTCCGGGCGGCCGCCCGCCTCGGCATCCTTGCACCGAGTGACCGGCCCCGATGCGCTTGACGGTCATCGGATGAAACCCAAAGCGCCGACAACAGGGTACCGCCATGAGCGACATAGATAACAGGGAACTCAATCGCATGCTCCAGCAGGCGTTCGACGCGTCGACAAAGATTTATCAGGAGCGCGGCTTCCAGCGTCGCATCGGGTTTGGCAGGCGTCCGGCGCTGGTCAGTGTCGATCTCGCAAACGCATGGACGCGCCCGGGCAATCCCTTCACCTGTGATCAGGAGGCGATGGACAACGAACTAATTCCGGGCATGCAGCGCCTGCTCAAGGCTTGCCGCGCCAACGGCCATCCGGTGATCCATGTGACCACCGCCTACGAAATTACCGACCGCAACTCGCCGTTCACGGACATGGGCCTATGGCATTGCAAGATTCCGATCGAGGTCGTCAATCTCAAGGACAAGGACCTCTGGGCGATCGACTCGCGCATCGCGCCGGTGGACGGCGAATATACTTTGCTGAAGAAGCGGGCCAGTGCGTTCCACGGTACGGGCCTTGCGGGTACTTTGCGCGCTGCCGGCATCGATACCATCCTTGTCACCGGCGTCACAGCGACGGCCTGCGTCCGCACCACCATCTGTGACGGGCTCGCCGACGGTTTTCGCACGATTGCCGTCCGCGAGTGCATCGGAGACCGCGTGCCCGGCGCGGTGGCCTGGAATCTATATGACATCGATGCCAAATTTGCCGACGTTCACAGTGTCGACGAATGCGTCAACTACCTCAACACGGTCGGAGCTGCGCCCATGGCGGCGGAATGAACGGAAGGCGTTTTCGCGAACCGGTGCGGCGATGCGCGGCTGCGCATCGCTATTTGTTCGACCCTGCGCATCGCAGCTAAAGAGCCCTGAACATTACAAACGCGTCGACGTAACTTCCGGAAGGGCGCCGAAACGCGAGCTGCAAGCGACCGACGATGTCGAAGCCGAGAGATTGCCAAAGGCGCACCGCCTGCTCGTTTGTGCTGACAACGAAATTAAACTGCATGGCGCGGAAACCGCGTTCTCGCGCATAATCAAGCGAATGCTCACACATGCGCCGTGCGATGCCTCGGCCTTGAGCAGACACGTGTGTCATGTAGCCGCAGTTGGCCACATGACTGCCCCCGCCGGACTGGTTCGCGCGGATGTAGTAGGTGCCAAGTATGCTGCCGTTCTCTTCCGCGATGAAGGTCTCTCGGTCCGACCCCGTCCAATAACGCAGGGCGTCAGTCTCCGTCATCTCAACGGGGAGGGCGTACGTCTCTCCGGCTCTGACTATGGGTTCGATGATCGACCAGACGGCCGCTTCATCTTTCGTCGTTACAGGTCTGATCGTCAGCACGTCTGTTCCGTTGGATAGCCCAGGCACACGTCCGGCTCGTGCAATCAATCCATGAAATTCTTGTTTGTCATGGCGCAGCTTGGGACGTTGAATTATCGCAAACCGATATCTTCGCTTCGCCACCAGTCAGATGGAAAACCCAGCTCGGTATTCAGGCAGGGTCGAAGACACGACGCCCCTGCGCTCTGACTTCAAGATCCATAGGCGCTTCGTTTTGTCTCCGGCGCTCCTCTGATGGATTCGATCCGAAGGCGGCCTTGAACGCTTTGCTGAGATGAGATCCATCGACGAAGCCGGTTTCCGCGGCGATCGCGGCAAGCGTCAGATCCGTCTTCATCATCCAGCGTGCGTGCTTCAGCCTTAGACGAAGGTAGGCCGTCTGAGGCGATTGTCCAGTCTCTTCCTTGAACAACCGTTCCAGTTGACGTGTGCTCAGGTGCACCTTGGCGGCCAGTTTGGCGATTGACAGAGGGGAGGATAGATTCTGCTCCATGATAAGAAGTGCCCGGGAAATGCGGCTATCCTCGCCGATAAATGCCGTAGGCGGCGCCGACTGAGCCGTTGATCCAGGCTTCATTCTGTCGATCTGCATGATATGAAGGGCCTTCTGAGCGCTGGACAATCCCATCCGAAGCTCGACAATGTGGGCAGCGAGATAGGCGACGCCAATCCCTCCCGAGCATGTTATGCGCTTTCCATCTATGACGAAGAGTTGATCTGCAACCGGCAGCGTCTCGCCAAACTCTTCCAAGAAATCACGGTAGTGATACCAGCTGATGCAACATTTTCTTTGGTGAAGGAGACCGAGGCGCCAGAGAACAAAACTTCCGGTACAGACGCCTATCAAATCAACATTGGTTTCCGCCGCCGCGAGCAGGTACTTCCTGGTTTTGTCGTCGATTTGAGGGCCTCGATGAAGCAGTCCTCCCACGACGACCACATAGTCCAGCTCCGCCGCGTTGATTAATCTGGATGTCGGATACATCAGCAAACCGCTGCTCGATCGGACAGGTTCATCGTTGTGTGACATGATATGCCACTGACACCGGATCGGTCGACTGTTGTCTCCGTCATCTGCCGCAAGACGAAGGACGTCGACAAAATTCGACAGTGCTGTCAGCGTAAAATTATTGGTCAGGATAAAGCCAACGCGAAGAGGTCGGATCGCTTTGTCCATGCTTCTGGCCTTGAACATCTGTCCTGGCACTCGATATCCCGCGACTGGAAAAGTGCTGAATTGGTGAGCACTTCCGGGAGCCGGGCCGTTTCCAACAGCTACACTTCCCATGTCGCATCCTTACATGCCGCAAAAAAAGTGCGACGTATAGTACTTAGCGCCCGCAAATACGAAAAACAGCCGGAACGGGCACAAGGGCGGATTCGGAATGGGACACCCCGGCAGCGGCGCCAAGGGCCGTGCGCAATTTCAGTGGAGGGACTAATGGGCTACCAAATCAGTCGGCGAGGGCTTCTCGCTGGTACGATCGGTGCAGTGGCGACGATGGCCGCGACGCGCGGTGTACGGGCGGAAGGCGGCCAGATCGTCGTCGCGGATTGGGGTGGCGACTGGAATGATCGCGCCGTCCAATTCCTGGAAGCTCCTTATGTCGAGAAGGCAGGCTACACTGTCGTCCGCGATCTCGACGGTTTTGATCAGCGGCGAACGAAAATCATCGCGAGCCGCAGGCTGCCGCGCGCGCCGATGGACGTCGCCCATATGGACGATGCGACCGCGTTTGAACTGAACGCTCTGGATGCGCTCGACAAGATCGACGAGACGGCGGTCCCGCGACTGAAAGATGTCATCCCTCTTTTGAGAACGCCAACGTTCGTACCCTGGCAGTACAGCGCTTGGATCATTGGCTACAATCCCAGCAAGCTGAAGGATGGACCGAAGAGCTTTGGTGATCTCTGGGACCCGAAATACAAGGGCATCATCGGCCTGAGCAACGAGCACTGGTTCCATCACATGGAGTGCGCAGCGCTCAAAATCGGAAAGTCGCTCGACAATATGGATGCCGAGGCCGTGAAGGCCAGCATGATGGAGTGGAAGAAGGCGGCCAGCCCGCGCATCTACCCCAATCATCTCCAGATCGAACAGGCGCTGAAGAATGAAGAGATTTTGATCGCGCCGGAGTACAAGGCGCGGATCTTGCAGTTCGCTTCGGATGGAGTGAATGTCGTTTCTTCGTATCCCGCCGAAGGGGGCATCACCATTATTTTCGGCCTGGTCATGCCCAAAAAAGGCCCCAACCCCGATGGTGGCAAGTTCTACTGCAATGCTCTTCTCGATCCGGATGGCCTGGCAGCATTGGTTCAAAAATCGTTCTATTCGCCGGCGAATACGAAATCGGTGCTGCCAGAAGCGGCCGCAAAACAGATCGCGTTCACTCCCAACGAGCAGAAGGCTCTGCACAACCGGCCGCACGCCTTCTGGCTGAAGAACCGTAGCGACCTTCTTGATTGGTGGAATAAAGAGTTCAAGAGCTGATCACCGCGGCATGGAGAATTCGCAAGGTTCAATCTCCCTGAACGCGAGGCGCCGCGTCACGAAGCGCGGAAGGCGGGCTGTTCCGTACAAGTTGACGGCGCCGGCATTTGTTTTTGTAACCCTGCTGCTGGTCATACCGCTGCTCATGATGCTGCGGCTCAGCCTTTACCGGTACGACCCGGTGCAGATGTATGTTCAGGCGCTGACGTTTGAAAACTACGTCAGGTTTTTCAGGGACGAGTTCTACCAGCAGGTGTTGTGGACCACACTCTGGATTTCAGCCGTCACGACGATGCTGTGCCTCGTCGGTGGATTGGCGGTTGCCTACTACGTGGCCAGAACACGATCGGCCGTTATGCAACGATACCTGATCCTGGCAATCGTTCTGCCGCTATTCATGGGAAACGTGGCAAGAACGGCCGGATGGATCATCATTCTCGACAACAAGGGATTGCTCAATTTTCTGTTGCAGAAGTTCGACCTCGCGAGCGGGGCCGTGCGGCTGCTCTATACCTCCGGCGCCGTGATCACCGGCCTGACATCGGTGTTGCTGCCATTCATGATCGTGACGCTCAACAGCGTCATGCATAATATCGACATATCGCTTGAAGAGGCCTCGCTGAATCTCGGGGCGTCGGGGCTGACCACGTTTCGGCGTATTGTGCTGCCGCTTCTCATGCCGGGCATCTTTGCCGGCTGCGTGCTGTGTTTCATCCTGTCGATGAACGCCTACGCGACGCCGATTTTGATTGGCGGACCCAAATTCTACATGATGGCGCCGACCATCTATAGCCAGATGTCGGCCACCATGAATTGGCCGTTCGGCGCCGCTCTGGCGTTTATTCTGATCTCGTTGACGATGGTGCTCACGGTCGTGTCCGCGGTCATCTTTAATCGATCCGCGCGGGCCGGTGTCGTTCGATGACGGGCGTCGGTCACATCAAGTTTCTGCGACGTATTTACGTTGTCTTCGTTTGGCTTGTCATCCTGTTTGTACTGCTTCCCCTGGCGACAACGATATGGGTTGCGTTCTTCAGCAACAAGATCCTGTCCTTTCCGCCTGAGGGATATACCGCGGCTTGGTTTGTCCAGGCCTGGAATCTCGTGGATTTCAGGAACGGCTTCATCCTCAGCCTTGAGGTCGCCGTAAGCGCCTCGGTTCTTGCGCTCTGCCTCGGTGTCCCCGCGGCGCTCGCAATCGGGCGATACCAGTTTAGAGGCCGGGAATTGATCAACACGGTTCTGATGTCCCCGCTCATGATTCCCGCAATCGTGTCGGGAAGCGCCATCTATCTGTTCTACATCGACGTCCAGATCTTGAGCGATATCCAGCTCGCGGCCACATTCTACGGGCTGACGCTGGCGCACACACTGATCGCGATTCCATGGGTGCTGCGTTTGCTCGTCGCGTCGCTGGCCGGCCTCAATCCGGCGATCGAGGAAGCGTCCCTCAGCCTCGGCGCCAGCCGGCTTGTGACATTCTTCCGCATCACGTTGCCGGTGATCCGGCCGGGAATCACGGCGGGGGCGCTGTTCGGATTCATCGCCTCGTTCGGCGATCTCGAGAAGTCCCTTTTGCTCGTGGGTCCTGGCCGCATCACCTTACCGATCGCGATGATCAACTATCTCGAATACCGGACCGATCCGACGATCATGGCCGTCGCCACCATCCAGATTCTCGTCATCGCGACCGCACTGTTCATTTCGGACCGGTACGTCCGACTCGGCCGTACATTCTGAAGCGCACCACCGGAAGGGCCAAAGGTGTCCAAGATTACTCTCAAGAATGTCGTGAAGCGATACGACTCCAGCGTCGCGGTGAGGGAGATGTCGCTCGAGATCGAGGACGGAGAGTTCCTTGCGCTCCTCGGTCCGAGCGGTTGCGGCAAGACCACAACCCTTCGCATGATCGCGGGCTTCATCGAGGTCAGCGACGGCAGGATTTTCTTCGCGGATCAGGACGTCACCGATCTTCCCGCGAACCGGCGCAACACCGGCATGGTGTTCCAGGGTTTTGCGCTATTCCCGCATATGACCGCGGCGCAGAACGTCGCCTACGGGCTGGAAATGCGCCGCGTTCCCAAAGCGGAGACCAAGGAACGGGTCGCCAAGGTTCTCGATCTCGTGCAACTCGGCGGGTTCGCCGAGAGGATGCCGCGCCAGCTTTCCGGTGGCCAGCAGCAACGCGTTGCGCTGGCGCGCGCACTGGTCATCAACCCTCATGTGCTGTTGCTGGACGAGCCGCTGTCGGCGCTGGACGCCAAGCTGCGGCACGAGGTGAGGCTGCAGATACGGCAGTTGCAGCAGTCGCTTGGTCTCACGACGATTTTCGTGACCCACGACCAGGAAGAGGCTCTGAGCCTGGCCGATAGGCTCGTCGTGATGAATGCCGGACGGATCGAGCAGATCGGGAGCCCCGCCGATCTTTACGAACGGCCGGCGAGTCCGTTCGTGGCCGACTTCATCGGCAAGACGAATTTCTTCAAGGGAACGATGACGGGCGACATGTTTTCGACGGATTTCGGCCTGTCATTGAAAGTCGCTCCGCGCGTCGCAGCCGCGACGCTGTTGGGGGTGCGGCCGGAGAAGATCAAGATCGCAAAGCGCTCCGAAGCCGGACCGGCCGGGCAAGGGGATATCAACGCGATCGACGGTGTCGTCGAACTCGTCAGTTACCTCGGTCCCTCCACGGAATATTGCGTCAGGATTTCCGGAGATCACCGCGTTCTCGTGCAGCAATCCAATCGCGTTGCCGCGGAAGGGCTGGAGGTCGGACAACCGGCGGTGCTTACGATCCCCCCTGAATGGTGTTTCATGTTCAAGGCCGATGCAAATGCCGACGACTTGAAGGCTGTACGTCCGGGATAGGCAAGCCTTTAACGCTGCGCCTGGCGCATGTCGGCGGAAAGTTCGGCATTTGCCGTACCAGCTACGTAGAATTCATCGGGATCAGCAATGTCGCAAGGAGGTGTGTATGCCGTCACAGTTGCATGAAGAGTCGGTCGTCATCGATGGTCTGATCATTTCCAATTTCGGCCGGCCGGTTTTCGAGGACATGCGAAAAGGTGGTCTGACCGCGGTCAATTGCACTTGCTGCGTGTGGGAAGGTTTCACCGATACCATGCGCAATGTGATGCGCTGGAAGAAGTGGTTCAACGATCACAGCGATCTGCTCAAGCAGGTTTACACCACTGAGGATATCCTGGCTGCCAAGCAGGAGGGCAAAACGGGGATCATCCTGGGCTGGCAAAACATATCCGGCATCGAGGACCAGATCGGCTACCTCGGCCTTTTCAAGGAACTGGGAGTCGGTGTCATCCAGATGGCGTACAACACCCAAAATCTCGTCGGTTCCGGCTGCTATGAGACAAAGGACGGCGGATTATCCGACTTCGGTCACGATGTCGTATCCGAGATGAACAGGCTTGGGATTCTCTGCGACCTGTCGCACGTCGGACCTCAGACGAGTATCGACGTGATACTCGCCTCCAAACAGCCCGTCGCGTATTCGCACTGTTTGCCTTCGGGCCTAAAGGCACATCCGCGCAACAAGACCGACGAGCAATTGAAATTTATCGTTGATCACGGAGGCTTCGTGGGCGTGACGATGTTTCCTCCTTTTCTCAAAAGAGGCGCTTCCGCCAAGGTCGACGATTACGTCGAGGCAATCGAATACGTGATCAATATCTGCGGTGAGAAAAACGTCGGTATTGGTACCGATTTCACTCAAGGATATGGACAGCCGTTCTTTGACTGGATCACGCATGACAAGGGATACGGTCGCAAGCTGACGGATTTTGGCGACGTCGTGAATCCGGAAGGGATCCGTACAATCGGCGACTGGCCCAATCTGACGGCGACGATGGAGAAGCGGGGCTGGAGCACAAGCCGTATTGAATCAGTGATCGGCAGAAACTGGCTTGGCCTGCTCAGAAACGTCTGGGGCGCTTAAATGCGGCTGATGACATGGCACTCAGTTCGCTTCTCGATCCTGCCCATCTTCGAAAAGAGAAACATAAATCGGCGTTCGCCCGATGGAGTTCAAGAAATCGATAAGATCGGTTTTTGAAAGAGATGTTGTGCGGCAGTTAGTGAGCGGATGGCAATTGATCGCTGATGCCGCAAGAAGCTGCATGTCTATCACAATCGTAACTCTTTTCTCCTCGTCATTGACTGCCGCCAATACCGATACCGATCCGGGCGCGACGCCCAACAGATCCATAAGGGATTCGGCGGAGCCGAAGGACAATCCACCCTTTGCTCCGATCTTTCGAGCCAAAGACTTAAGGTTAACCGAGACATTTTCCCCGGTTATGAAGAGATAGAAGTTCTTCTTGCCGTCCCGCAAAAAAAGATTCTTCGTGTGGATTCCAGAAATGTCTCCCCGAAGCTTTTGGGACTCCTCCACCGTATGCACGGGCGGATGCTCAAAAGTCTTTGCAGTTATCCCCTTCGTCTGGAGGTAAGCCAGAAGCGCATCGCTTTTCTTCATGTCCATTCGTATAGCCGGTTTTGCCTCGTCAGGAGAAATGTGAAAAATCATGGCACTCCACCGCGTCGAAAGCAATCAGGCGACGGAGCCATTGAAGTTGCCAACGATATCCTGCCATCAAGTCGAGATCAGGAAGCGCTCAGCAAAGGTCGTTAAGCCCTGGCGAAAGGCCGGAACCCAGCCTAATCGATAAGTCTCATTGTACGCTGGTACAGCTACAGAAATCTGAGCGGTAGCTCGACGAATGAGGCATCCGCGCCGCCTCGCAGGAATCGAAGGCGGAGCGGATCTTCGCCGAGAATCCTTTCGCAGTGATCCGCATCCGCTCCGGAGATGGACAGCCTGATTCTGCTGCCCGCGAGAAATGTCCAAGAAACCGGCAGCAACGAAAATCTCAGCAACTCGGGCCGGTCCACCGGCATGCTTTGAGCATCAGCGCGTGCGCAAGAGCGAAACACGCACGGTGTTTGATAGTTAGCCGGCGGATCAGACGGGCGTCTATGCAGCGCACGTAGCAAGCCTTCCGTGACGTAGTGCGCCTGGCCGTCCGGAAATATCTCCGAAATGTATACGTGAAGCGCGAAATCTGTCGCGTTGCTCGAAACCCAAAGTGACGCCGTGCAGTTTCCCGTGATCTCCGCATTCAGCGCAAGCGGGGGACTCGTGTAGTTCAGCATCGCGCGATCGCGACCGTTCCAGTCGGTGTAGTACTCCCGGCTGTCGATAGCCGCGATTCGCTCGTATCGGGTGAAATTGCCGGTTCCTATTTCGAAGTCCACATCATAGCCGTCCGCAGCGGAGGGCCCGGCTGCTTCCGAAAGTTCGCCACCCTCGGAAAGAAAGAAGCGCGTTGACGACCTGAACGGCGGCCAGGTATCCGCAGCCCGCCAGCGCTCTTCGTGGACGGTGAAATAATGGACGGGCTTCTCGTTCCGCAATCCGGTATCGATACCCATCAAATGCTCATCGAAGAACCGGACAATCTCCGCAAAAATATCGAACTCCGGCGTTTCACCGGCACGCCATCGTGACGAATTGATGCGTGCCCCGTGATCCCAGGGGCCGAGCAGGAGATATTTGTTGCGATTGGGGAGCGTCAGAAACCGACTTATCGCGCCATTGGCGTAGCCGGCGCCGTCCATCCATCCGGAAACGGAATAAACCGCGACGTCATCCCTCGTTCCAGCCGAATAGCTGGAGGGGCTGATGCTGCTCGAAGACAGGCCCTGATAGTCCAGCAGAGGTTCGTTTCTGAAAGCCAGTGCACGCATGAAGTCGGGCATGCGAAAGTTACCTGCATGCTCGGCGACCGCCGCCTTGCATTCGGATCCATCCGCATCGTCGTCCACCGGCTGCGGCCCGCGGAAGTTTGGATCGGAGTAATAGGAGAATTGCTTCAGGATATCTCGTTGGTCCTGGTCGAGGCCCAGCATCAGTCGCTCGTAGACGTCAGCCAGACTCGTGAGCAGAATCCCGCCGGGATAATAATTGTCCAGATAAGTATCCCAAACCGCGAACAAGGGTGCGATAGCCTTGACGGCGCGATGTGACGTGCTCGCCAGAAAGTCGCTGGCGGCGCCGAGATAGGATATGCCCGTCGCGCCGAGAGCGCCGTTCGACCACGGTTGTGCGATGATCCAGTCGGCGATCTCGTGGGCGTCGTCGCGTTCACGCGGCGAGCGGAAGCTGTCGCGTGTCCCGAAGCTCGCGCCGGTGCCGCGAACGTCGACGATGACAACTGCATAACCGCGCGGGACAAAGGCGTCGCGATATTTCGCAACGTTGGGCGATGGTTCGACGTCTTTCGCCGCCGGATCGACCGCAAAACGCCGGTAATACGGCGTCTGGATCAGGATTGTCGGCCAATGCGTGCCCTTGTCATCCCCGCCGGGCAGATAGATATCAGCCGCGATGTTGCAGCCATCCCGCATCGTCAGATAGACCGACCTGGGCCGCTGTATCAGATACGCCGCTGGCCTGCCCTGGATGTACCTGCTTGGCGGTACGATCCAGCTATTCCCTCTCAAGTCGTTGTCAGCCATTCCTGCGATTTCCGGAAGATGCGTCGCCTGCGAGCGTTCCATGGTCGGTTGCGGAACGCAAAATTGCGGTGACGGAATCAGCACCTTTCGCACCGAACGGGCAAGGCGTGACGGTCTCCTTGTCGCTTATCTACGAGCGGAGTGTCGCACGCTTCCAACCGATTGCGTATGGTGCCCGCGCGTCCCGCACAAAGCGAGCAGCGGTACCCGGCGCTTATTGCGAATTTCTACAAAGATTGTGTCGCATCGATAACAGCAAATCGCCGACCTTGGATGTCAATTAAATTGAGCAAGAAGGAGTGAAGATGAACGACATCACAGTCTATCGCGCACGCAAGGTCATCACGATGGATGCCGGTCGTCCGTTTGCCAGCTGCGTTGCTGTGATGGACGGCCGTGTCCTGTCGACGGGAACGATTGAGTCGATGCAGCCATGGCTCAAGCGTTATCCGCACAAAATCGACGACACATTCGCAGACAAGGTCATCATGCCGGGGCTGATCGACCCTCATACGCATTTTGCGTTTTCGGCGGGCTATCTCGCCATGCACTATATCGGGCCGATCGATTCGCCGGGGCCGGCCGGGATCAACCCGGGCCTGCCGACACGCCCCGAGGTCATCGCCAAGCTGCGCGAGGCCGACAAGTCCGATCCCGATTCTACCGCGCCGCTGATCGCCTGGGGCCTCGATCCAGCCTCACAAGGCGGCCATCTCCATCGCGACGAACTTGATCAGGTTTCCACAACGCGACCGATCTGGGTTATCTCCTATGCCCCGCACTTCACCTATCTGAACAGCGCGGCGCTGGTCCGGGCCAAGGTGCCCGACAACTCCAACGTCCATGGCGTGATGCGTTATCCCGATGGCCGGTTGAACGGCCAGTTTGTTGAGCTTGAAGCCGGTCGTGTCGCGCTCGGCGCGATGAGGGACGCCATCGCCGAGCGCGGCGGTGTCGAGGGGTTGCGCAGGATGGGTGATATCGCCCGCAAGGCAGGCGTAACGACGACCGCCGAGATGATTTTCGGGAAGGGCAGCTTCGAGAATGAATGGCAACTGCATGCGAAAGTGGTGCCAGACGACAGCTACCCGGTACGCATGGGGCTGGTGTCGCTGGAGATGTCGCTCTACGCGGACCATGGCAGCAAGTCCGTGGATTTCTTGTTGGAGGCAATGAAGCGGAGCAACGACAAGCTGTTCTTTCACGGCGTCAAGTTCCTGTCGGACGGATCATTCCCGGCGATGTCGCTGCGCCTCAACTTCCCGGGTTATCTCGACGGCAGCAACGGTCTGAGGAACGATGTTCCCTGGGATGAGCTCCACGAGCGCATGCTTCCGTTCTGGAAAGCGGGCATTCAGATACATTGTCACGCCAATGGCGACGAAGCGGTCGATGCCTCGCTGAATGCGCTTGCGAAGCTACAGAACATCCAGCCGAAGTTCGATCATCGCTTCACCCTCGAACACTATTGCATCAGCACGCCCGATCAGGCCCGCCGGCTCAAGGCTTTGGGCGGTGTGGCCAGCGTGAACAACTACTTCGTACACTATCGCAGTCAGTTGCACAGCGAGGAGGGATTTGGCCCCGACCGGTCAGAGGCGGTGGCGCGGCTGGGCTCGCTTGAACGGGAAGGCGTGATCTTCGCGTTGCATTCCGACTATTCGTTGGTCCTTGTGCCGCTGCATCCGTTGACCGCCGCGTGGGTCGCGGTGAACCGCATTGCGCTTGACGGGAAGACGGTGCTTGCGCCGGGTGAAAGGATCAGCGTCGAGCGGGCCTTGCGCGCGATCACCATCGACGCCGCCTATGTTCTCGGCGCGGAGCAAAGACTGGGCAGTCTCGAACCCGGCAAGCTGGCCGATTTCGCGATCCTTGAAAGTGACCCGTTCGAGGTCGACCCGATGGATCTGAAGGACATCAAAATCTGGGGCACGGTCCTCGGCGGAAGAATTCAACCGGCATGACTTCGGGCCCGCAAAAGGGAGCGGATGGCGCCGGAGATTTGCGCCGTCTGGCAGCCGGCCGCGAAACCCTGGCGATGCTGACGGGAATCTTCGAGGCCGCCCGGTTGATTCCTGCTCAGACAGCGGCAAAGACCGGATCGTTGCCGCTGACCGTCATCAGCGGCTTTCTCGGTGCCGGGAAGACGACGCTGGTCAATCGCCTCCTGTCCGAAACTCACGGGCGGCGGATCGCGGTGCTCGTCAACGACTTCGGCGCCGTCAATATCGATGAAGAACTGATACGCTCGCGAAGCGAAGATGCGATCGGCCTGGCTAATGGGTGCGCTTGCTGCTCGATCGCGGGAGACCTCACAAGGGCCCTGCTTCGGTTGCTTCAGAGACCCGATCCGCCGGATGCTATTGTTCTCGAGGCCAGTGGGCTCGCCGATCCGCACGGCATCGCGCAGGTCGCGCTGGCAAATCCGGCAATTCGGCTGGACGGGGTCCTGACGCTGGTGGACGGGGAGACGTTCCTTAACCGGATCCGCGATCCTGAAATCCTGCCGACCATTTCGTCCCAACTCATGGCGGCGGATCTGGTCGTCCTGAACAAGACCGACCTGATCAACGGCAACAGGCATCTCGTTCGGTCGCGCCTCGAGGAATTTGCCGGGCAGCGAACGATCATCGAGGTGGTGCAGGCCGATGTTCCCGTTGACATCGTGCTTGGAGTTAACACGAAGCGGTCCTCAAGTTTCCAGTGCGCCATGGAAGGGCACGCATCCGCGTTCTCGAGCTGGACATGCAGCTGGGACGTTCCGCTCGATCGGGACTGGTTGGCGGCCGCGTTGCGTCAGCTTCCAGCGTATGTGATCAGGGCGAAGGGAATTTTTCATTTTGAAAATGAGCCGGCGCGTCGTTTCGTCTATCAGCGCGTAGGGCGGCGCGAGAATCTTGAGGCGGAAGCGGTGTCGCCGTCGCCACCGCGCTCCCGCCTCGTGGTCATAGGTTCGTCCGCCGCGTGGAACCCGAGGGATATCTCCCGGCATTTTCCGCCGTGCCGATAAGCAACCGCGTGATCAGGCCTCGATGAATCGCAGGGCCGGCGCTCCCCGGGTGAGGCCCTCGCCGTCGGCTTTGGGAGGACGGATTTTTCCAAATCGCCGGTCAAGCAGATGTCGCCTGCATCCAATCCCGGTGGCGGTCCGATGCTGGCAGGAATGAGCGCGCGGGTAGTAATGTTCTACTTGAACAGATACGGGTCCTATGCAGAAATTTTCAGCGCTTTCCCTGTTTCGGCGCGGCCTTGGCGGCCATGCAAACTGGCAACGGCAGTGGCGCTCGCCCGATCCAAAGCCGCAATACGATGTCGTGATTGTCGGCGGCGGCGGTCACGGCCTCGCCACGGCCTTCTATCTGGCGGACCGGTACGGCATATCGAACGTCGCGGTCGTGGAACGGGGCTGGCTTGGTGGCGGCAACACCGGGCGCAACACGACGATCATTCGCTCGAACTATCTGTTTGACGAAAGCGCCAGGCTGTACGAACACGCCTTGAAGCTTTGGGAGGGCCTGTCGCAGGAGCTCAATTACAACGTCATGTATTCGCCGCGCGGCGTGCTGATGCTGGCGCACAACATCCACGACGTCCAGAGCTTCAAGCGGCATGTTCATGCCAACAGGCTGAACGGCATCGACAATGAATGGCTATCGCCGCAGGAGTGCAAGGAGTTCTGTCCGCCATTGAACGTCGGCGGCGCCATGCGCTATCCCATTCTCGGCGGCGCGTTGCAGCGGCGCGGCGGCACCGCGCGGCACGACGCCGTGGCATGGGGATATGCGCGAGCGGCGGATGCCCGAGGCGTCGATATCCTCGAGAATTGCGAAGTGACAGGGATCAGGCGCGGACCATCCGGCGCCGTCACGGGTGTCGACACGTCTCGCGGGTTCATTGCGGCGAAAAAGGTCGGGGTCGTTGCCGCCGGCAACACCAGTGTCGTGATGGACATGGCGGGCGTGAGATTGCCGCTGGAAAGCTTTCCCTTGCAGGCGCTGGTCTCCGAACCCGTCAAGCCGGCATTTCCGTGCGTGGTGATGTCCAACACCATCCATGCCTATATCTCCCAGTCGGACAAAGGCGAGATGGTCATCGGGGCGGGCACCGATGCCTACACGTCCTACACGCAGCGCGGCGCGCTGCACATCGCCAGTCATACGCTCGATGCGATCTGCGAGCTGGTGCCGATGTTCCGGCGGCTGCGGATGCTTCGTAATTGGGGTGGTGTCGTCGATGTCACGCCGGACCGGTCTCCGATCATTGCCAGGACGCCGATTGCCGGCCTCTATGTGAATTGCGGCTGGGGCACAGGTGGCTTCAAGGCCACGCCCGGATCGGGCGACGTCTTTGCCTGGACGATCGCCAAGGATGAGCCGCATCGGATCAACGCACCCTTCACCATCGAACGTTTCCGGGACGGCGTCCTGATCGACGAAGCCGCCGCCGCCGCCGTTGCCCACTGAACTCAGGACGTCGCGACCATGCTCTTGATTTGTTGCCCCTATTGCGGTCCCCGGCCCGAGCTCGAATTTTCCTATGGAGGCGAGGCACACATCGCCCGCCCGCTCGATCCCATGAGTCTCGATGACGAGGCGTGGACCGCCTATCTTTATCTGCGCAGCAACCCGAAGGGCATGCATGCCGAGCGCTGGCGGCATTTCCACGGTTGCGGCCGTTTCTTCAACGTGCGGCGCGATACGACCAGCGACATGATCGTGGCGACGTACCGGACCGGAGAGCCGCCACCCGTTGCCGCGACGACAGAGGCTGCGCGATGACCGCCTCGTACCGCCTCGCGCGCGGCGGGCGCATCGATCGCGGCCGGCCGGTTCGATTCACGTTCGACGGGAAAAGCTACGGCGGCTTCGCAGGAGATACGCTCGCCTCTGCGTTGATCGCCAATGGCGTGCATCTCGTCGGGCGCTCGTTTAAATACCATCGGCCACGCGGCATCATGACGGCGGGTTCGGACGAACCGAATGCGCTGGTTGGCGTCGGTGCCGTTGACTCGCGTTACACGCCCAACTTGCGGGCGACGCAGGTTGAGCTTCACGATGGGCTCGTCGCGGAAAGCCAGAACCGCTGGCCCTCGCTGTCGTTCGACATCGGCGCGGCCAACGAGTCCGTCGCGTCGTTTCTGCCGGCCGGCTTCTACTACAAGACGTTCATGTGGCCGGCGGCGGCATGGAGCAAGCTGTACGAGCCGCTGATCCGACGTGCCGCAGGACTCGGCCGCGCACCGGCCGAACCCGACGCCGATCGCTACACCCACGTGTATGCGCATTGCGACGTGCTTGTGGTCGGCGCGGGACCGGCAGGTCTCGCCGCCGCGCTTGCGGCGGCCCGCTCGGGCGTCAAGGTGATCGTCTGCGACGAGCAGGCCGAGATGGGCGGCTCGCTGTTGACCGAAACCACCGCAACCATCGATGGCAAGTCGGCCATCGACTGGGTTACCGCGGCGCTCGGTGAATTGGCCGCGAACCTCAATGTGACGCTGATGCCGCGCACGACCGCGTTTGGCTGGTATCCGCACAATTTCCTCGGGCTGTGCCAACGCGTGACGGATCATCTCGCGTCAGCCGATCCGAGATTGCCGCGTGAACGGCTCTGGCAGGTGCGGGCCAGGGAAGTAGTGCTGGCCACCGGTGCGATCGAACGGCCCATCGTGTTTCCGGATAACGATCGGCCCGGCGTGATGATGGCGGAAGCCGCCCGCACATATGCGAACCGCTATGGCGCGCGGCCAGGCGATAAGGCGGTCGTCTTCACCGCTTGCGACAGCGCCTATCGGGCCGCGCTCGATCTCAAGGCTGCGGGTGTCGCCATCGCCGCCATTGCTGATATGCGAGCCGCGCCCTCCGGTCCATGGATCGAACGCGTCCGCGCTGCCGGCATCGTGGTACGGCCTGCGACCTGCGTCACTGGCACACGCGGCCGGCTGGGCGTCGCGTCGGTGAATCTTGCCAGCGCTACCCCTGCTGGCGGCGGTGAGACCATCGCCTGCGATCTGGTCCTGATGTCCGGAGGCTTTACGCCGAGCGTTCACCTGTTCTCACAATCCCGCGGCAAGCTCGTCTACGACGACGCCCTGCAGGCCTACATTCCGGGCGCTTCGGTTGAGCGCGAACGATCTGTCGGCGGATGCCGCGGTGTCTACGATCTACAACAAGTTCTGAGCGACGGCTTTGCGGGCGGCGTGGAGGCGGCGACGGCAATTGGTGGCGGCGACACGGTAACGCAGCGCTTCGCCGTCCAGGCGGACAGCGTTGGAAGCGATGGCTTCATCGGCGCTGCCCCGCATGGCCGCAATCCGCTGAAGACGCGTGCCTGGGTCGATTTCCAGAACGACGTCACCGCGAAGGACATCAGGCTTGCAACCCGTGAAGGCTTTCGCTCCATCGAGCACGTGAAGCGCTACACCACCACTGGAATGGCCACCGACCAGGGCAAGACATCGAACATGAATGCGCTCGGCGTCGTCTCCGACGCACTGAAGCTGCCGGTGACCCGGATCGGCCTCACCACATTCCGCCCGCCGTATACGCCAACGACGTTCGGTGTCTTCGCCGGGCAATCGCGAGGCGATCTGTTCGATCCCGTCCGCAAGACGTCGATCCACGACTGGGCCGCCGAGAACGGTGCGGTGTTCGAGGATGTCAGTCTCTGGAAGCGTGCGCACTACTTCCCCCGCGCGGGCGAAGACATGCACGCCGCGGTAAGGCGCGAATGCATGGCAACCCGCGGGTCCGTCGGCATTTTCGATGCCACCACGCTCGGCAAGATTGAAGTGGTGGGCAAGGATGCCGCCGAGTTCATGAATCGCATGTATACCAATGCATGGACCAAGCTCGAGCCCGGCAGGTTGCGTTACGGCGTGATGCTGCGCGAAGACGGCTTCGTCATGGATGACGGTGTCGTAGGCCGCATGGCGCCCGATCGATTCCACGTCACCACGACGACCGGCGGTGCCGCGCGCGTGCTCGCCATGATGGAGGATTACCTCCAGACCGAGTGGCCCGATCTCGACGTCTGGCTGACTTCGACCACGGAGCAATGGGCCGTCATTGCAGTTCAGGGGCCAAATTCGCGCAACGTCCTCGAGCCGCTGGTGCAGGACATCGACCTGTCGCGGGAAGCCATGCCGCATATGAGCGTGCGCGAGGGCCGGATTTGCGGCATCCCGACACGCCTGTTCCGCGTCTCTTTCACTGGCGAACTTGGCTTCGAGGTGAATGTCCCGGCGGGATACGGCCGCGCGGTGTGGGAAGCCATCATGGCTGAAGGTCAGGCCTTTGGCATCACGCCCTATGGCACCGAGACCATGCACGTGCTTCGCGCGGAGAAGGGCTACATCATCGTCGGTCAGGAAACCGACGGCACCGTGACACCTGACGATGCGGGGCTTGGCTGGGCGGTGGGCAAGGCAAAGAAGGATTTCGTCGGCAAACGTTCGCTGATCCGTCCGGCCATGATGCAAAGCGACCGCAAGCAACTGGTTGGCCTGCTTACCGTCGATCCGAAGACGACGCTGGAGGAGGGAGCGCAAATCGTCGCCGATCCCACAGAGCCTGTTCCGATGAGCATGATCGGTCATGTGACGTCGTCCTACTGGAGCGCCGCACTCGATCGCTCGATTGCCCTTGCGCTGGTTCGGAACGGACGTACTCGGATCGGTACGCGTCTGTCGGTGCCTATGCCGGCTGGCCCGGTGGCAGTCGACGTTGTCCAACCCGTGTTCTACGATCCCAAAGGGGAGCGTCTCAATGCTTGATCTCGCCTTTCGACGCCTGAATTCGCTGGGGGCAGTGAGCCACAGCGCCGTCAGCATCCCGTCGGCGACGCTCGCTGTGCTTCCCGATGCCGTGAAACTCTCTTTCCGTGGCCGACCGTCGTCTTTCCAGGTAGCCGGCAACGCCTTCGGGATTTCGCTGCCGCAAACGGCATGTCGGTTCGCCGTGAGGGGCAGTCGCGCCGTCTATTGGCTCGGCCCTGACGAGTGGCTGCTTCAGGCGACAGGCGAACAGCCGTCAGCGCTGTTCGCAAGCATGGAAACCGCGCTCGCGGGCCATTTCTGCTCGCTCGTTGATATCAGCCATCGGTCGGACGCTTTCGCGGTGTCGGGCCGTATGAGCGATTATGTCCTCAATCACGGTTGTCCGCTCGACCTGTCGCTTCGCGCCTTTCCGGTCGGCATGTGCACCCGCACGATTCTCGGCAAGGCGACAATCCTGCTGTCGCGGCCGGAAATCGACACCTTTCACATCGATGTCTGGCGTTCGTTCGCGCCATATGTCTGGCAATTACTGGATGAGGCGCGTAGTGAACTTTCTGATGGCCGCCGCCGGCACTGAGGAACAGCGCGATGATCGGCACGTTCGAGTTGTTCAAGGTTGGGATCGGTCCGTCATCCTCGCATACCGTTGGGCCGATGAAGGCCGCCGCGGCTTTCGCAGATGCTGTCGGCGCCTCCGGCCTCTTGCCGCGCGTCGCCCGTGTGCGCGTTGATCTATTGGGATCGCTGGCCTGGACCGGCAGGGGACATGGGACGGATAAAGCCGTGATCCTGGGCCTTGCAGGCGAACTGCCGGATACGATTGATCCGGACAAGGCCGATGCGGTCGCGGCCGCGGTGCGGAATGATCGCGTGCTGCGCCTAGCAAATCGCCATCCTGTCTCCTTCGATGCCGACACCGACATCGTATTCGATGGTCTGACCGCGCCGACGCATCATCCCAATACGCTGGTGTTGACGGTCTTCGATTCCGACAATGCCGCGATCCACAGCGAACGCTGGTGTTCCATCGGCGGCGGTTTTGTGGCGCCCGAGCGCGACCTCGGCCAGCCGCCCGTCGTAAGCGATGTTCCGGTTCCTTATCCATTCCGGTCCGGTCAGGACCTTCTGGTCATGGGGGCCGCGGCGCAGTTGTCGATCAGTGACATGGTCATGGCCAATGAGGTCAGCGGGCAGCCGCGAAAGGATGTCGAGCAACATCTCGATCGGATCATCATGGCGATGATGGGTTGCATCGAGCGGGGCATGATAGTGGAGGGCGAACTCCCGGGCGGCCTTCACGTGCGTCGCCGTGCGCCGGCGCTTTACCGGAAACTGACCGCCGCCTCCGGCTCCAACAACCGTACGCAACATGAGGTGATGGACTGGGTCAGTCTTTATGCCATCGCCGTCAATGAAGAGAACGCCGCCGGCGGCCGCGTCGTCACCGCGCCGACCAACGGCGCAGCCGGCATCGTTCCGGCGACACTGCGCTATTTCCGCGACCATTGCCGCGATTCCGATGCTGAAGGCATGCGACGATTCCTCCTTACGGCCTCGGCGATCGGGGCTCTGTTCAAGATGAACGCATCGATTTCAGGTGCGGAAGTCGGTTGTCAGGGCGAAGTCGGGGTCGCCTGTTCGATGGCCGCGGCCGGGTTGGCCGCCGTCCTCGGCGGCACCAACGCACAAGTCGAGAACGCAGCCGAAATCGGCATGGAACACCATCTCGGCATGACCTGCGATCCGATCGGCGGCCTCGTGCAGGTGCCCTGCATCGAGCGCAACGCGTTCGGCGCCATCAAGGCGATCAGCGCGGCATCCCTCGCCTTGCAGGGCGACGGCACCCACATCGTGTCGCTCGACAAGGTTATCGCTACCATGCGCGAGACCGGGCGCGACATGCAGTCGAAATATAAGGAGACCTCGCTTGGAGGTCTCGCCGTCAACCTCGCGGAATGCTGAAGGATCAAAATGACTCAACCGACTCTGGACCGGTTTTTTTCCACCGACATCACCGAGGTCGATCCGGCGGTCGCCGCCGCGATCACCAGCGAACTGACCCGTCAGCGCGACGAGATCGAACTGATCGCATCGGAGAACATCGTCTCGCATGCCGTGTTGCAGGCGCAGGGATCGGTTCTCACGAACAAGTATGCCGAAGGATATCCCGGACGACGCTATTATGGCGGGTGCCAGTTCGTTGATGTTGCCGAGGAGATTGCGATCGATCGCGCTAGAAAATTGTTCGGATGCGCCTTTGCGAACGTACAGCCCAATTCGGGCAGTCAGGCCAATCAGGGCGTGTTCATGGCGTTGATGAAGCCGGGAGACACCTTCATGGGTCTCGATCTCGCGGCGGGCGGACATCTGACGCACGGGGCCAAGCCCAACATGTCGGGCAAATGGTTCAATGTCGTGAGCTACGGCGTGCGTCCGGATGACCAGCGCATCGACATGGAGGCGGTCGAGCGCCTGGCGCGCGAGCACAAGCCGAAGGTCATCGTGGCCGGCGGCTCGGCCTATTCGCGCTTCTGGGATTTTGCCGAATTTCGTCGGGTCGCGGACGCGGTTGGCGCGTATCTTTTCGTCGACATGGCGCATTTCGCCGGGCTGGTCGCCGGTGGCGTGCATCCCTCGCCCTTTCCGCACGCGCACGTCGTGACGTCGACCACGCACAAGACACTGCGCGGGCCGCGGGGCGGCCTCATCCTGACCAACGATGAGGATCTCGCCAAGAAGATCAATTCCGCGATCTTTCCTGGTCTGCAGGGCGGCCCGCTGATGCACGTCATCGCGGCGAAAGCGGTCGCGTTCGGCGAAGCGCTGACGCCGGCCTTCCGGCAGTACGCACAGGATGTCGTCGACAATGCCAAGGTTTTGGCCGCAACGCTGACCGGCAAGGGCCATTTCATCGTGTCCGGCGGCACCGACAACCATCTGATGTTGGTGGACCTGCGAGGGAAGAATCTGAGCGGCAAGGTGGCAGAGGCCGCGCTCGGGCGTGCCCACATCACCTGCAACAAGAACGGCATTCCGTTCGATCCGGAAAAGCCGACGATCACGTCCGGCATCCGGCTCGGCAGCGCCGCGGTCACGTCGCGCGGATTCGGAAAGAAGGAATTCGAGGCGATAGGGCAACTTATCGCCGAGGTACTTGATGCGGTCTCCGCGTCCAATAGCGATGCCGCGCCTGTTGTCGAGGAGAAAGTCAGGGCCAAAGTTGCGGCATTGACGAGAGACTTTCCGATTTATCGCGGCATGTAGCGCTGGCGCAAACAGATCACGAGTGGAAGACGAGGTAGTGGCATGTCGAACAATCTAGCGCTTGGAAATTTCCGGCTGAGCTATGGCCCGGACGCAGGAGAAACCTCGTTCACGACGCGGCCAGAAATTGTCGGCGCGTTCGGTGTGGTCGCCTCGACGCATTGGCTCGGAACCGCTGCCGGCATGCGGATCCTCGAAAAGGGCGGCAATGCCTTCGACGCCGCGGTGGCCATTGGCTTCGCGTTGCAGGTAGTCGAGCCGCACCTCAACGGCTTTGGCGGCGAAGTGCCGGTCATATTCCACGACGCACGTTCCGGGCGGGCGCGCGTGCTGTGTGGGCAGGGCGTGGCTCCAGCCAACGCCTCCATCGATCGCTTCGCGGAGCTCGATCTCGATATCATCCCCGGCAGCGGTTTTCTTCCCGCATGCGTACCCGGCTCGTTCGGAGCGTGGATGACGCTGCTTCGCGACTACGGCACCATGAATCTGGAAGACGTGCTGGAAACCGCGATCTCCTACGCCCGCGACGGCTATGTGATGCTGCCGCGTATTGCTGCCGCGATCGAGATGGTCGCCCCTCTGTTCCGCGATGAGTGGCCGACGTCGGCCGAGATTTATTTGCGTAACGGTGTACCGGCGGCAGGGTCGTTGTTCACCAATCCCGATCTCGCCTCGACCTATGAGCGCGTCGTTCGCGCCGCGCAGGACACGCCCGGCAACCGCGAGCAGAAAATCGAGGGCGCCCGAAAGGCGTTCTATCAAGGGTTTGTGGCGGAAGCGATCGACAAATTTGTGCGCACGCCGGTGATGGATACATCCGGGCGGCGTCACGCGGGACTGCTGACGGGACAGGATCTGGCGACATGGCAGCCCACATATGAGGATCCGCTATCCCTGAGCTATGGTCCTTTCGAGGTGCTGAAGCCGGGGCCGTGGACGCAGGGACCGGTATTTCTCCAGCAACTCGCGCTTTTGAAAGGGTTTGATCTGTCCGAACTGGATCCCGTCGGTGGAGAATTCGTTCACCTCGTGACCGAATGTTCGAAACTCGCATTTGCGGACCGTGAAAAGTACTACGGCGATCCGAACCTTGTCGATGTTCCAATGGCCAGGTTACTGAGCAACGAATACTCCGATCAACGCCGCGCTCTGATCGGCGAGACCGCTTCCTCCGAGTTTCGGCCAGGCGTTATTTCCGGCTACGACCACGACGTTCCCTATGTGGTCGAACCAGCCGGCGAGCAAAAGGCTGCATTGGGTGCGGGCGAGCCTACCATGGGATCGCGCCGGCCGGCGTTGATGGGGGCGGGCGAGCCAACGATCGGCCCCCGCGGATCGGTGCGCGGCGACACCGTGCACCTGGATGTCATCGACCGGCATGGAAATATCGTATCGGCCACGCCGAGCGGCGGCTGGCTGCAAAGCTCACCCGCCATTCCGGGATTGGGATTCGCGCTGGGCACTCGTGCGCAAATGTTCTGGCTAAAGGCGGGGCTGCCGTCTTCGCTCGCGCCTGGCAAACGGCCACGCACGACGCTGTCGGTGTCGCTCGTCTATCGGGACGGCAAGGCTTACGGAAGCTTCGGGACGCCCGGCGGCGATCAGCAGGATCAATGGAGTTCGGTATTTTTTCTACGCCATGCCCATCATCGCATGAATCTGCAAAGTTCGATCGACGCACCGATGTTTCACAACGACCATATGCCGAGCTCGTTCTTTCCCCGTCATGCAAAGCCGGGATCGCTGACGCTGGAATCCCGTTTCACCGATGCCGTTCAAAAGGACCTGATTCGCCGCGGGCACCAGGTCGAAATTGTCGATGCATGGTCTCTCGGAAGAATTTCAGCCGTCTCGAAGGACGGTCGCATCCTCAGAGCCGCGGCGAACCCGCGTTACATGCAAGGATACGCTTTTGGCCGTTAACCCTTGGTCGGTCGGATGCGGGGCGTCAGAAAGCGCCTGTCGGATCGGCAATCATTGGGCGCCGGGTTAGGGGCGCTGAACGTAAGTCGTAACCAGAGGTCTCGATCGTGCATAAAGATGCAGTTAAGACAATCGTTGTGACGGCGTTTCTACTCCTCGCCGTTTTGGTGTCCGCGGCCCGCGCCGAATACCCGGATCATGGGATTAAGATATTCGTTGCGTGGCCGCCGGGCGGCTCGACGGATATCGTTGCCCGCTTCGTTGCCGAGCAGCTTTCGACAGCTCTCAAACAACCGGTCGTCGTCGAAAATCGGCCAGGCGCGAACGGAAATATCGGAGCCGAGATGTTCGCGAGATTACCCGCGGATGGGTACTCTTTAATGATCGCGACCGCAGAGACCCACGCGATCAATCCCCATGTCTATACGAAGTTGGGGTATGACGTGACGCGCGATTTCGAACCGATTGCGCTGCTTGCACAGGTAGACTTCGTGCTGATCGCGAGAACTGGCCTGGCAGCGAACAACGTCCAGGAATTTATACACCTTGCCAAAGCTTCTCCCGGAGGAATTAAAGTCGGAAGCTATGGACTTGGCAGTACCTCGCATCTTGCGTTGGCGGCATTGGAAGAAAAAACGGGAGCATCGTTCCTCCATATTCCCTATCGAGGGCTCACGCCTGCAGTCAACGCCATCATGACGGGCGAGATCGACGCGGCTTTCGTGAGCCCGAACAGCGTCCTGGGTATCGAGAAGAGCGGACAGGCGAAGATTCTCGGAGCAGCGTCTCTGCAGCGCCCGGCGGTTGCGCCCAATGTGCCCACGTTCGCGGAACAGGGAATTGCGGATTTCGTCAACGGCAATTGGTACGGAATCGTCGCGCCTCATGGGCTTCCGACTGAGATCAAGGAAAGACTGGAGAACGAAATGCGAAATATCGCAGGCTCGGAGCTTTTTGCTCAGCGCTTGGGCCCAGCTGCAATTGAGGTTCGATATCTCGACGCCGCTCAATTTTCGGAATTTTTGCGTTCGGAGAATGAGCGCTGGGGCAAGATAGTCGAAGCGCGGAAGATAAAGGTGGAGCAGTAAACGTGGGCGAACAGACGATTTCACCGGAGGATTGCGTGGGCATGGATCAAATCCGTGCCGAAGTGAACAAGATTGATCGCGAGATTATCGGCCTCCTCGGCAAACGACTCAATTACGTGCGTTCGGCGGTAGCGTTCAAACCAGATGAGGACAGCATAAGAAGCCCGGACCACTGGGATTCGTTTTTTGCCGCTCGCAAAAGGTGGGCGGCAGAGGAGGGCTATGATCCTGCGGTGATCGAAGCCGTGTATCGCACCCTGTACGATTTCACCATCGAAATACAGCTCTCACTGCACGCCCAGAAACAGTCTGTGCCTCGCGCATAACGTCGTGCAGACGCTGTTGCTCACCAATTTGACTTGACCGGTAAGCGATCTCAAAAAGCGACTTAACATTTTGGATGACGATGTGAGGCGATCTTGACCACCATCACGCGCGGCGACCCACCTGGTTTTACCAACGTGCGTAAGACCATCTATCATCACTTCATTCGCGTCGATCAGCCCCAGTCCCTGATCTTTTTGTCAGGGCAACTTTCGAGGGATGAGAACGGACAGCTGGTAGGGCCGGGAGACATGGCCGAGCAAGTCAGGCAGGCGATCCGAAATATGGCGACGGTTATGGAGAGTGCGGGCGGCACGCTCGCCAACATCGTTTCCCTCGTCGTCTACACAACGGATATTCGGCAGTTCAAGGAGATTGTGTCTGCCAGAATGGAGTTCTTTAAGGACAACCTTCCCACAAGCACGATCGTGGAGGTGAATCATCTCGCTGATCCCGGGTTGCTGATTGAATTCCAGGCAACGGCGGTGTTGTGAGTGTCGCAGCCAGGTGAGCGACGAGACTTCGAGGCCGTGCTTGCGACAGAGTCAGCAGTCTTCGCCCCGGCCTCCTGCTCCCGCAAAACGTGTTAAATCAACGCAGGGAGTTGAATCGTTCAATCCGAATGACGCCCTCGCTATCCGCGCTCAGCTTGCCGTCGCAACCAGCGCCCGGGCCTTTTCCAACAGCTCGAATAGTTGATCGAATTCCTCCGGTGACAAGCCGTCGCGCAATGGCTGCTCGGTTGCCATCGCGAGCTGGTGCATTTCCTTCATGAGCTTTTCGCCCTGCGCCGTCAGGAACAGGGAATTGCGGCGCCGGTCGCTAGAGGACCGGCCACGTATCGCCAGCCCGCGTGTCTCGAGGTCGTCGACGATGGTTACGATCGCCGACTTGTCGAGATTGCCGATCCGCGACAGTTCCACCTGCGAATAGCCGGGATTGGCCGATATCAACACCATCATCGTCAGCGAACCGGGCCGCAGGCCATAAGGCGCGAACGCTTCCACCACCCGCTGGCTGAGCAGGTGATGCAGCCGCCGCACCCGAAATCCCAGACGCTGCCCGTGCAGGCCCAGCTGCAATTCCTGGCCTTTGACGTCGTCGCGGGCGGCTGTTTCGGGCATTTCCACTGTGCTCAACGTCTTGTTCCATTCCTCAATGCGGGGTTGCCGCAGCGCCCGTGCTTATGCCCGCCAAGCCCCCATAGCTCAAGGGCACCAAGATCATCTTATTACAGATTATCTCATTGACAACGAATTTTCCTGAGCCATTATTGCCCCCAAGCGCGGGCCTCAAGGCCACGCAAATCGAAATAAAAGCGCGCCGGCAACGGCGCAACCTTGGGAAGGATGCCGACCGCCATGAATATCGCCGTTCCCGCTCCGCACATCGTTGAAAACAAGATCATCTGCTTCAACCCGGTCGGTTATCCGCCCAAGGTGGCGAAGAAGTCGTTGGCACCGCGGCTGGAAAGCCTCGACGGCAAGACGGTCTATCTGATCGACAGCCGCTTCGACGATTCGATCGAATTGCTGAAGGAAGTGGCGAACTGGTTTGCCAGCCATATGCCCGCCGTGACCGTCAGGCTGGTCTCCCTGGCCGGCTATTACGGCCGCGACGATCAGGAACTGTGGAGCGAGATCAAGGCCAACGGCCATGCCGCGATCATCGGGGTCGGCCATTGCAGCACCTGCGCGCCGGCGGTCTCGACCCACGCGATCACAATGGAAACCAAGTTCGGGATTCCGACGGTCGCGATCCACACCAGCATGTTCGACAAGGTGGTGCGCTCGGTGACGCGCATGGGCGGCCTGCCGGATTCGCCCTGCGTGTTCGTGCCGCAGCCGGTGATGGGCAAGAGCGCGCCTGAACTGCGCGCCGATGTCGAAGGCAACGATCCCGTGACCGGCGCTCCGGTGATGCGTGAAATCATTGAAGCGCTGACCGGCAATGTTGCCAGTAAGCATCCCGCGGAAAGCGAACGATCGACGCCGCGGTTCGTCGAGGCCGCCACTGAAGCCGAATTGCACGATCTGTTCTTGCGTAACAACTGGACCGACCAACTCCCGATCGTGCTGCCGACGCAAGAGCGGGTCGCGGCGATGCTGGCGGCCACCAGCCAGCAGGCGGACAAGGTGGTCGGCCGCATGCAGCCGACGCCGAACCGCGGATCGTGGGAATACACCGTCGAAAAAGTTGCGGTGAACGCGGTGATGGCCGGCGCCCGGCCGGAGTATTTTCCGGTGATCCTGGCGCTGGCGGCGTCGGAAGTGACGGCGCGCGGCAGCACCTCGAGTTCGGGATCGGCGATGGTGGTCGTCAACGGTCCGATCCGCCAGCAGATCGGCATGAACTGCGGCATCGGCGCCATGGGCCCTTATAATCATGCCAATGCGACGATCGGGCGGGCCTATGGCCTGCTGTCGCAAAACCTGCAGGGCGGCTCGGTTGCCGGCGATACCTTCATGGGATCGCTCGGCAATGCCTACACCTACAACAGCATCACCTTCGCCGAAAACGAGGAGCGCAGTCCCTGGGAGCCGTTGCATGTGCAGCGCGGCTACAAGGCGGAAGACAGCGTCGTCAGCGTATTCTTCGGCTGCCGCTCCACCACCTTCGGTCTCGGCTTGCGCAAGGATTACTGGCGCGAGCACGTTCGCGATATGCTGGTCGCGGTCGATACCGTGACCGCGCCGGTGCTGCTGCTCGATCCGATCACGGCGCGGCAGTTCATCGACCGTGGCGGCTTCGACACCAAGCAGAAACTGATCCGTTTCATTCACGAGACGGCGCAGATGCCCGCCGGCCGCTATTGGGACATGCAGCTGGTTCAGAATTACATCTACCCCAACGCCACGCTCGGCGTGGAGCCGCTGGCGACACGGCTCAAGGCCAAGCCGGATGAACTGATCCCGATGTTCCTGGAAGAGGCCATCAACGTCGTCGTGGTCGGCGGCGAGACGAACGGCTACTGGCAGATCATGGGCGCCAAGCACCGCGCCACGGTATCGATCGACGACTGGCGCTGATGAACGACGGTCAGGCGCAACCCGTCATGCAGCACGCGGATGTCGTCGTCATCGGAGCCGGCGTTGCCGGTCTGACCGCGGCCATGATCGCCGCAGGCCATGGCGTGAGTACGCTGGTCATCGAGCAGTTGGCGCCGGGCGGGCAGGTTGCCACCATCGAGACGATCCGGAATTTTCCCGGCTTTCCCGACGGCATCGCGGGCTATGAATTAGGGCCCTTGCTGCAGCAGCAGGCCGAAGCGGCCGGGGCCGTGGTGCAGCTCGACAGCGTATCAACCATAGCGGTCGATGGCAGCGACTACCGGGTGATCTGCGCCGACGAAGAGATTGCGACGAGGGCTGTGATCATTGCCGCTGGCTCGTCGCTCCGCCAACTGGGGGTCCCCGGCGAAGCCGAATTCACCGGCCGCGGAGTGTCGCACTGCGCGGCCTGCGACGGTCCGCTGCTCAAAGGCCAACCGGTGATTGTAATTGGCGGCGGCGATTCGGCCTTCGACGAGGCGCTGGTGCTGGCTGGCCATGCTTCCGAGGTCACGCTCATTCATCGCGGATCTTCTCCGTCCGCGCGGCCATGCGCGATCGCGCAACTCGCAGCACTGCCGCATGTTCGCATTATTGCGAATGCGGAAGTCGTCGCGATCGAAGGCGATAAAGCCCTGACCGGCGTCGCGATCCGCCGCGGCGCTGCGATCGAACATGAGCCCTGCCGCGCCGTATTCGCCTATATCGGGCTCGAGCCGCGCACCGGCTTTCTGCAGGACCTCATCGCGCTCGACGCCGGCGGTCATATCGTGACCGACCTGATGATGCGCGCCTCGCGGCCGGGGCTGTTAGCCGCGGGCGATATTCGCGCCGGCTCGGTCAATATACTGGCCTCCGTCGCCGGCGACGCCGCCACCGCCGCCATATCGGCCGTGCGATATCTGCGGATGGTTCGCGAAAACAAAAATGCAGAGTGGGAAGGACACGACTTTGGCGTTGCAGAGCGAAGCCGTACCGCATCGGGCCGCTAGCGGAGCCTGGACGTGGCCGGCGTCATCGCGCGCCTGGTACAGCGTCGTTGTGCTTTCGCTGGTCTCGATGATGTCGAACATCGATCGTGGGATCGTCAACCTGCTGATCGGGCCGATCAAGCGGGATCTGCACTTGTCCGATACCGCGATCAGTCTTCTGATCGGTCTCACCTTTTCGCTGGCCTATGTGCTGTTCAGCTTCCCCCTGTCGCGCCTCGCCGACACCAGGAGCCGCAAGGTCATCCTGACGACGGGTTTGACGCTGTGGAGCCTCGCCACCATGCTCTGCGGGCTGGCTCAGTCACTCTGGCAATTGTTCGCGGCGCGCGCGCTGGTCGGCGCTGCCGAGTCGGTCAAGGGACCGTGCTCGATGTCCATGATCGCGGACCTGGTGCCGCATGAAAAACTGCCGCGGGCGTTCGCGATCTATCAACTCGGCATCACCGGCGGCATGGCCGGCGCGCTGGTGATCGGGGGAATTCTGCTGTCGATGTTTGCCGGCATGCCGCCACTGTCGTTGCCGGGCGGCCTCGTGGTGCGCGACTGGCATATGGTGCTGCTGGTGACCGGCCTTCCCGGATTATTGCTTGCGCTGGTGATGCTGGTGAGCGTGCGCGAACCGAAGCGGCGCGATCGAAAATCTGCCGCCGCGGTGCCGTTGCGTGAGGTGCTGAGCTTTCTCGGCCTGAACTGGAAGTTTTATGCGCCGCTGTTTCTGAGTATCGCGGTGGCGTCGGTGGAGAGCTACGGGCTGCAGGCGTGGCGGCCGATGTTCTTCGAGCGCACCTATGGATGGGGTCCGGAGCGCGCCGGCCCCTTGCTAGGCGGCGCCATCCTGATTGCAACGCCGCTTGGCCTGTTTCTCGGCACGCTGCTGGCGGAATATCTCACCAAACGCCGGCCCCAGGATGCGCTGCTGGTCGCTTGCCTGATGAGTTATGGCCTCTCCATGCCGCTCCTCGTCGCCATGCCTCTGATGCCCAATCCGTGGCTCTCACTGGCCTCGGGCTTTCTCGGCTTTACGGCGTGGAGCATGACGGCGCCGGGGCAGAACGCCGCCATCCAGATCGTGACGCCCAACGAGATGCGCGGACAGATCAGCGCACTTTATCTGTTCTCGATCAGCGTGGTCGGCGGCGGTTTCGGGCCGACCGCTATTGCGCTGATCACGGATAAAGTATTTCACGACGAGGCGATGCTGCGCTACGCGCTGTCGGGCTTTACCCTGATGGTCGGACCGGTGATCCTGCTCCTGATCTTCAGCGCGGTGAAACCTTATGCGCTGGCCTACCAGCGCATGCAGGCGGGCGGCTCATCGTGACCGTGCGCTCCCCAATACCGCCGGCAACAGGCGGACAACAACCGATCACGGCGAAATCGCCGAACCGGAGGACACATGTTTCGGATTAAATTAGCGGCTTTCGCGTTGCTATGCGCATTGGCCGGAGGCGCCGCCCACGCGCAAAGCGCCACGGCATCGCCGAAGACCGTGCGCTTCGGCTGGCAGGCGGCGACGCCGACGACCACTTTCTGGACCGGCTTCGAGATCAAGACGTTCGAGGATCAGGGGCTAAAACTCGAACTGTCGAGCTTCAACGACAACGCGCCCGAACTCGAAGCGGTGGTGGCGAAACAGGTCGATATGGCGGCGGTAGCGCCGGCGCCGACCCTGCAGGCGATTTCGTTCGGCGCGCCGCTCAAGATTATCTCGGCGGTGGAATATTCCTTCACCGACCAGGCCGGCACGCACTGGTCCGCGGTCAACCTGGTCGCCCGCAAGGAAGCCGGCATTCAATCGCTCAAGGACCTGGTCGGCAAGCGGGTCGCGGTATTCGGTCTATCGTCGAACTGGTATCTCGCACTTTCCGACCGGTTGCAGGAGGCGGGCATCGATCCGAAGTCGGTCAGGTTCCTCAGCATGCCGTATCCGCAGATGGAGGGCGCATTGGTGCACAACGAGGTCGACGCCGCCGTGATGACCTCGATCGGCGCCTATCACGTCTCCCAGCGCGTGCCGGTCAATGTCCTGATGGCGAGCGATCAGATCACCAAGATCCCCGTCGATATGTCGCAGGTGATCGTCGGCCGCGCGGACTGGCTGAGGGACCATGAAGACGAAGCGGTGCGCTTCCTGATGGGAATGCTGACGACGCGAAAATTCATCGAGGACGACGTCGCGCATAATGACGGCGCCAAGATGAAGGCGATCACGGCGAAAACCCTGAAATACGATCCGGACACCAACGAGGCTTTTTACAAGCTGCGCGTCGCTTCGGCCGGCAAGGAATCCTATCTGCTCAACTCGCTCGACCTGCCCAAGCAGACCTTCACGGCCTACGGCCAGATGCTGGTCAATGCCGGACAATTGCGCGGCAAACCGGCGGCGACGCCCGAGCAGGCCGTCGACACCAGCTACCTGCGCAAGGCATACGCCAGGCTCGGGATGAAGTGGGACGACAGCAAGGAGGTTAGCCAATGAACGGCGCGACCCATCAAGGCGCCGTCCATGTCGACATCAGGCGGATCAGCCAGCGCTTTCGCTCCGGCCGGCAGGGCGACCTGCTGGCGCTCGATCGGGTCGATCTGCAGGCCAGGCGCGGCGAGTTCGTCAGCATCGTCGGACCCAGCGGCTGCGGCAAATCGACCTTGCTCTATATCGTCGCCGGGCTGATGCAGGCCAGCGACGGTCAGGTGCTGGTGGACGGCCGGCCGATCGACGGTCCCGATCCGGACCGCGGCCTGGTGCTGCAGAATTCCAGCATCTTTCCATGGCGGACGGTGGAGGAGAATGTCGCGTTCGGCCCGCAGATGAGCGGGGTACCGCAAGGCGAACGCCGTGCGCTGGTGGCGCGCTATCTTGACATGGTCGGCCTCACCAAATTTGCTGGCTTCTATCCTCGCGAGCTCTCCGGCGGCATGAAGCAACGCATCGCGATCGCGCAGATGCTGGCCTGCGGGCCAAGCGTGTTCCTGATGGATGAACCATTCGGCGCGCTGGATTCGCTGTCGCGCGAGGTGCTGCAGGATCAGTTGCTGCAGCTATGGGAACGCGACCGCAAGACCGTGCTGTTCGTCACCCACAGCATCGATGAAGCGGTGCTGCTGTCCGATCGGATCGTCATCATGTCGCCGCTGCCCGGGCGGGTGAAGGAGATCGTCGAGGTCAATTTGCCGCGTCCGCGACAGGAGACCCGGGCGCTGCCGGAATTCGGCCGCCTGCGCAATCATATCTGGTCGGCGATTCGCCAGGAAACCATGGAGGCTATTGGATGACCATCGTGACGACATCCGACCAAGCCCCGCGCACCGAGCCAAACGGGCAGGGCGCCGCATCCGCCAGGCAATCCCCGGCGCATACGCCCAAACCCGCCGGCCAGGGCCGGAACATGCTCACCGCGGTCGCACGCTATTACCCGGTGTTCCTGATCTTTCTGATCTGGGAAGTGCTGTCGCGGCTGAACCTGCTCGACCCCATGTTCATGCCGCCGCTGGAAGATGTGGTGCGGACGTTCTACCAGCAGGTCTTTGTCACCCATGAACTGCTCGGTCATATCGAGGTCAGCTTCATGCGGGCGGGGGCGGGACTCGGGCTCGCCGCCGTGGTCGGCATCGCCGCCGGCATCCTGATGGGACGGGTTCGCGCGATCGAAAGCTTTCTCGATCCCTTGATCTCGGCGCTGTTCCCGACCCCGAAACTCGCGCTGTTTCCGCTAATGATGATCTTTCTCGGGATCGGCGACGCCTCCAAGATCGCGCTGATCTTCCTCGGGTGTTTTTTCCCGATCGTCATCAACACCTACACCGGCGTGAAGAACGTCGACAAGTTCTTCGTCTGGAACGCGCAGACCAAGGGCGCGAACCATCGTCAACTGATCTGGCATGTCATCATCCCGGCGTCGCTGCCGTTCGTGTTCGCTGGCCTTCGGGTCGCAACCTCGACGGCGTTCCTGCTGATCGTCGCCTCCGAACTGATCGCCGCCAATGACGGCCTCGGCTATCTCATCATGTTTGCCGAACGCTCGTTCGATCCGGCGCTGATGTGGTGCGGCATCCTGGTGATCGCCGCCATGGGATTTACCGTCGACCGCCTGCTGCTGGCGCTCGGCGCTCGCCTGTTCGTCTGGCAAGACAAGTGAAAACCAAAAAGAAAAGGGAGGCCGTTGTGGCTGAAGGTACATCCGAGACACCGCAAGCAAGTTCGCAAATCACCGCGATCGGGCTGCAGATGAAAAACACCGGCGGCATGAAGTATCGCCGGGTCGGAAAATCCGGGCTGACGGTATCGGAGATGGGGATCGGCTGCTTCTCCTTCGGAGACTTCGTCGAGGTGAAGGCGGCGGAGGCCGTTGTGCATTACGCACTGGGTCAGGGCATCAATTACTTCGACACTGCCGACAGCTACGGCATCGGCGTGTCCGAGGAAAAGCTGGGTGCCGCGCTGGTCGGCCGCCGCGACAAGGCTGTCATCGCCACCAAATTCTCAAACCGGATGGATCACGGCCCGAACGATATCGGAACCTCGCGCCTGCATATCGTGCGGGCCTGCGAAGCGAGCCTGCGGCGGCTCAAGACCGACTACATCGACCTCTATCAGGTGCACTGGCCGGACCGGCTGACGCCGATCGAGGAAACCCTGCGGGCGCTCGACGATCTCGTTCGCGCCGGCAAGGTTCGTTACCTCGGGCTCGCCAATTTCTTCGAATGGGAAATCTGCGAGGCGCAGTGGACCGCCGAGAAGTACAATCTGCAGAAATTCATCTCGGCGCAGGACCACTACAGCTTGCTGTATCGCGATATCGAAAAGCGCATGGAGCCGTTCTGCGTCAAATACGGCATCGGCATGAATTCGTATTTTCCGCTGGCGGGCGGATTGCTGACCGGCATGTACCAGCGCGATGCGGCGGCTGTTCCGGGCACCCGCGCGGCCGCCAGTCCGAACTATGCGGCCTGGAACAGCAAACGGAATTGGGACGTCCAGGAAAAGCTCAAGGCCTTCGCGGAATCACGCGGCTGGACGCTGCCGCAGATGTCGCTGGCATGGCTGTTGTCGCGCCCGGCGATGTCGACCATCATCGCCGGCGCCGACAAGCCCGAACATATTGCCCAGAATATCAAGGCGCTGGACATCAAGTTCAGCGTGGAAGACCTGGTCGAGATCGACCGCCTGACCCTGGTCGACGAAGACCGCAGCGTGGCGCCGGTCTATCGCAAGCTTCGGCCCGAAAAAGTCCACGAATTCGGGCCGATGCAGGCGGCGAAGGCTCGATAGGCGTCGGGCGAGCTGGGGTGCGCGGACTCTGCTTCCGCGCTGCCGTCGCCGGCGGAATCCCTTCCCCGCGCCCGGCAATGCGCGCCCGGCGCGGGCCGTTGGGTCCGCCCGCGTTTTGCTCCTGAACAATCATCGTCAAGATCGGTGTCGTCGCTTGGGTGATCGAACCATCACTCCGCGCACGACGGCCACCTGCACCTCGAGTCTTCCTTCAAATTGTACATGAAGGTCCGTGAGTGCGCGTGCGCGCACCCCGCATTTGGCCGGGAGCAGGCGACCCGGCCCACGCGATTTCCGCGAAGCCCGCTTCATGCCGCTACTTCAAACAGAAGTGAAGTGCGAGTCAGCGCGGTAGCACCATTTAAAAAACAGGAAGCGGAGTGCGGACACGTGTCTCCCGATCCGATCACAGCGCAACGTTCGAGGAGACCGGACTATGAAAACTTTTTTAGACTTTGACACCGCTGCCGCGGCGCGCGGCGAAGGGTTGCACCCGGAACTGCGGTTGCTGCTCGAACGCGCGGCAATGTCGCCTTTTTCCGACATCACCAAGCGGCACGGCATGTTGCAGTCGGGACCCGATCCTGTCCCTCAGGAGCTCCTGGAGCGCGCAAACGTATCGCCCTTTCCGCAAGCTTCAACCCCCCGGAACGACGCGCCGAATCCGAACCCTGAAGTCCTGGCGCGCCTTTTCCGCAAACACACGACATAACGCGCGTGCTTCGTTAAGGCTGGCGCCGTCACGCCGACGGAGCTAGCCAACTCCGTGAGAATTGGGGCTTTCCGCTCTACTCCGATCAAACCTGAAGAAAAGTTTACAACTCAAACAATCTTCCGCGCCCGAAAATCGGCGATCGCCTTGTCGTCGTAACCGTAATCTTTCAGAACTTCCTCGGTGTGCTCGCCCTTCTCGGGCGTCGGATGCGCAATGTGGCTTGGGGTGCGGCTGAGCTTGACGGGCTGATTGACGACTTCGATGTCGCCGAGCGAGCCGTGCTGCACCGGCGCGGCCATGCCGAGATGCTTCACCTGCGGATCGGCAAAAACTTCGTCCATGCGGTTGATCGGGCCGCAGGGCACGCCGGCCTTGTTCAGCTTGGCGATCAATTCGCTGCTCGACTGCTTCCTGGTGACATCCGAGATGATCTGATTGATGGCGAGCCGATTTTTGGAGCGGGACGCCTCGTCGGCAAACAGCGGATCTTCGAGCAGGCGTGCGAGGCCGAGCGTCTGGCAGAAGCGGGTGAAGATATGCCTGCCGGCGGCTGCAATATTGATGTGGCCGTCGCTCGTGGGAAACACCCCTGTCGGAATGCTGGTCGGATGGTCGTTGCCCGCCTGGCCGGGGACGTCCTTGGCGATCAGCCAGCGCGCCGCCTGGAAATCCAAGAGTGAGATTTGCGCACCGAGCAGTGATGACTGCACCCACTGACCCTCACCGGACACCTCGCGCTCCAGCAACGCGACCAGAATTCCCATGGCGCAGAAAATGCCGGCGCCGAGATCGGCAACGGGGATGCCGACGCGCACCGGGCCTTGGCCCGGCAGGCCCGTGATCGACATCAGCCCGCCCAGCCCTTGCGCGATCTGGTCGAAGCCCGGCCGCTCGCGATAGGGGCCGTCCTCGCCAAAACCGGAAATTGAACCATACACGATGCGCTTGTTGATCGAACGAATCGTCTCATAGTCGATGCCGAGGCGAAATTTGACATCCGGCCGGTAGTTCTCGATCACGACGTCGGCGCTCTCGACCATCCGTTTGAAGATGGCGATGCCGTCGGGCTCTTTTAAATTCAGTGTCAGGCTGCGCTTGTTGCGATGCAGGTTCTGGAAATCGGGCCCATGCCGCGGCCCGCCCATGTCGCTCTCGTCGAGCCCTTTGGGGAGTTCGATCTTGATGACATCGGCGCCCCAGTCGGCCAATTGCCGCGCGGCCGTCGGCCCCGCCCGCACCCGCGTGAGATCGAGCACCTTAAAACGGGCGAGCGCCTTCGAGGCCGGGGTAAAAGACATGCGGTTGCTCCAATTTTCTTTTTTGAGGGATTGAGCGGCTTCAGGCGATCAGCGCCATCTGACGCGGTTCGAACTCGAGCCACGCCGTGGTGCCGACCGGAAAATCGTCCATCGGCGAGGTCGTGACCCGCAGCGGCAAGGTGCCCTCGCGCGGCCTGACGAGGTAGTCCCAGTGCTCGCCGAGATAGGCCCGCTCAAGCACGGTAACTCCGACCGGGGTACAGCCGTCGCGCGCGGCCGGCGGGGTGTCTGAAAGCCGCATGCTGTGCGGCCGGACCGAAAACACGGCCTTTCCCGCCGAGGGCACGTCGCGCTCGAACGCGGCGCGCGGCAGCGCAAAGCCATCGAACGAAATTGCCTGCCCGTCGCTCAAGCCCTCGATGAAATTGGTGCGTCCGATGAAGCCGGCCACGAAGCGCGTCTTGGGCTTGGTGTACAGCGCGCGCGGGTGATCGACCTGCTCGATGCGACCGTGATTCATGACCGCGATCCGGTCCGAGGTCACCATGGCTTCAGCCTGGTCGTGCGTGACGTAAACGGTGGTGACGTGAAATTCGTCATGCAGGCGCCTGATTTCAAACCGCATCTCCTCGCGCAAGGTCGCGTCCAGGTTGGACAAGGGCTCGTCGAGCAGCAGGACCGAGGGCCGGATCACGATCGCGCGGGCCAACGCCACGCGCTGCTGCTGCCCGCCGCTGAGTTCGGCGGGATAGCGGTCGGCCAGGTGGTTCATATGCACGACTTCCAGCATCTCGCCGACGCGCCGCTTGACCTCGGCGCTCGCGATTTTGCGCAGCTCCAGTCCGAACGCGACGTTCTGTTCGACCGTCATGTTCGGCCAGATCGCGTAGCTCTGAAAGATCATCGACATCTGGCGCCGGTCCGGCGGCACCGAGCCGGCCGGCGAGGAGAGAATCCGGTCGTCCATCTCTATGGTGCCGAGGGTGGGATCGACGAAGCCGGCGATCATCCGCAAGGTCGTGGTTTTACCGCAGCCGGAGGGCCCGAGCAGCGAGACGAATTCTCCGGACTGCAGTTCGAGGTCGATGTCGTCGACGGCAAGAAAATCGCCATAACGCTTGCTGACGCCGCTGAGTTTGAGCCTGCTCAACTGTTCCTCCGCAGCATGAAGTCGCGTCCGATGATTTTGGATCCGATCCCGGCAATCGCGACGGTGGCCACCAGCAGGATGACGCCGAGCGCCGCCAGCACCTCGAAATTGCCCTCTTCCGAAAGGTCGAACAGCATCACCGATATCACCCGCGTGTTGGGCCCGACCAGGAAGATCGCCGAGGACAGTTCGCGCGTCGCCGGGATGAAGACCAGGATCCAGGCGCCGGCGAGGCTTTTCTTCAGCAGCGGAATCAGCACCTTGCGAATCGCCAGCAGACGGCTGCCGCCGAGAATCCGCACCGCTTCTTCCATCTCCGGGTTGATGCTGCGTAGGCCAGCCGCACTGGAGGTATAGGCGATCGGCAGAAAGCGGGTGGTGAAACCCAGGATCAGGATCGTCGCGGTGCCATAGAGCGCCAGCGGCGGCGGCGCGTAGGCGGCATAGAAGCCGATCGCCAGCACGATGCCGGGAACCACGAAGGGCGCCATGCAGAAAAAAGCCAGCACGTTGCTGAAGGGCACCAGTTTTCGATTGACCACATACGCAATGGCCAGCGACAGGCTGATCGCCGCGAAAGCCGTCACCCCCGAATAGGCGAAGGTGTTGAGAATGGTCTGTTTCGCCTGGGTTTGCTCGACCAGAAGATAATAGAAATTATGCAGGGTCAGATTGTCGAGGCTGAAGCCGCGGCCCCAGGCCTTGGCGAAGGCGGCCTGCAGCAGCACCAGCATGGGGAGAAAGACTGAAAGCGCGCAGACCAGAAGCGCGTAACCGAGCATGACCCAGCGCCAGGGCCCCAGCGCGATCATCCGCCGTTCGCCGCCCTTGCCGGTGACGGAGGTGTAGCCGCGGCGGCCCAGGATTCGGCGCTGCACCCAGAACATCAACACGGTAATGGCGAGCAGCGGCATCGCATAGGCGGCGGCCTCCTCGACGCGAACAGGATATTCGAAGAATTGCCAAAGTTGCGTCGACACCACGTTGAAACGCGCGGGCAATGCGATCAGCGCCGGCGCGCCGAACAATGCGATGGCTTCGAGAAAGCTGATGATGATGCCGCCGATGATCGCAGGTGTCACCAATGGCAATGTAATACGCAGTGTGGTGCGAAGCGTGCGGGCGCCAAGGATATTCGCTGCGTCTTCCATTTCGGACGACACCAGATCGAGCGCCGAACTGGTGAATACGAAGGTATAGGGAAACGAGGTCACGGCGATCACCAGGATCAAGCCGGTCATCGAATAGATATTGAAGATGCCGTGCGAGGCGCCGGTCAGCGCCATCCAGACCTTGTTGAGCCATCCGGAATTCGGACCCGCCAGCAGGATCCATCCGATGGCCCCGAGATAAGGCGGCGTCACAAAGGCGGCGAACACCATCAGCCGGACGAACGCCTTGCCCGGCATGTCGGTGCGGGAAATCGCCCAGGCGATCGGGACCGCAAAGCAGGTAGCAAGCAGGGCAACGCCGACGCCCAGTTCCAGCGAGTTCGCCAGCGCCTGGAGGTGCCTGATGTTGCCATAGGCCGTCCGGTAGTTCGCGAAGGTAAAGCTGCCGGTGTCCGCCTCCTGCAGGCTCGAAATGATTAGCCGCAAAATTGGATTCAGGATCAGGAAGGCGAGCACGGCGATCAGCGCCAGCCATAGCAGCATGCTGGCGTCGAGACGCCGCAATCTGGAGGCAACACCCGAAAAATGGAGAGCGCGGACGTCGAGCGAGTTGTCAGTCACGTGTGTTACCCTGCCGTGACTTATCTTCTGTGAGCATGATCTTTTCCGAAAACCGGTCCCCACTCTTCCGGATCATGCTCTATACGCCGAAGGTTTCGCGCCACTGCTTGATGACCTCGGGCACGCCCTTGGTGATTTCGGCGACCGTCGGCCGGATGATCTTCAGATCCTTGGCCGATTTGGCACCCTTGCCCGCCGAGATTTCCGGTCGGATCGATTCATTGAAATGATCCACCCAGATCTGGGAGGCACCCTCGCTCATCAGGAATTCCATGAACAGGCGCGCGGCATTGGGATGCTTGCTGCCCTTCATGATGCTGGATGGTGCGATGATCAAGACGCTGCCATCGGTCGGATACACCATGGCAAGCGGGTTGCCCTTCTGCACGCTCTCGAGCAGCGTGCCGACCGGCCCGGACCCGGCGACGGCGCTTTCGCCTGCGTTCAGCATGGTGACGGTGTCGTTGATCGAACGGCCGACCCGCGGGTTGTTTTTGGCGAGCTTCTCGAAAAAGTCCCAGCCATATTGCTTGCGCAGCGTCAGCGCCCAGGTACCAACATAGCCGCTGAAGCCGGGATGGCCCAGTGCAATCTCATTATTCCACTTGGGATCGAGCAGGTCGGTCCAGTTTTTGGGAGCGTCGGCCTCCTTGACCTTGGTGGTATTGTATCCAATCCCGATCAGGCCAGCGGAAGTGACAAAATAAGTGCCGTCCGGGTCGTAACCCTTGTAGATATCGAGCACCTTGCTGGCGTTGTCAGGAACGTATTTTCCGAACTCACCCTTCGCCTTCAGTTCGACCGAATGACCAAGATCGGTCGAACTAAAAACGTCGCACTGAATGGCGCTGGCCTTGATTTCTTGCGTGACGCGCTGATAGGCGACTTGGGCGGTCGTGCGCAGCACGTTGACCTTGATGCCGGGATAGATCGATTCGAAGCTGCGGCCGAGCGCCTGAGCGGTGATATCGTCCGAATGGGCGGTGTACCAGGTCAGTTCACCCCCCTCTTTCTTGGCGGCCTCGTAGAGTTCCTTCTCGTGAGGCGTCATTGCCGCGGCGGGCTCAGCCACGGCTTTTGGGCCGGCGCCGAACGCAAGAAGCGCCGAACTGCCGATAATGAAGTCGCGCCTTCGAATAGGGAACATTGTCGATCCTCGCCTGAATCTTGCTTGTTGTTCAGGCGAGTATGCTGACATTTCGAGTGAGCTTCAATTCATTCCGCCGGGAAACACCTCACACTTTGGCAGGGTTGAAAGAGCCCGGCGTGCGCTGCACCATGCTGACTCCCTCTTGACTCCGACGAGCCCATGCCATTGCGGGTCAGCCGAGACGAGCAATGGTTTCGGCTACACCCGCACCGTAGGCCGCATCGGCCCTGGTACAGTTGCGGATATGCCGCGCGACGGAAATCTCATTTGGTTGGGGTGAGTTGACGCCGTGCGAGCGTGGAAAGCGCGGCCGACTACACGCGGCGCTGGGTGCGTTCGTGGAAAATGGCGCCGATAAAATCGAGGCTGATCCGCGCGGCCAGCAACGAGGTGATGCCCGAGGGATCGTAGGGCGGCGACACCTCCACCAGATCCACGCCGACGACGTCGAATCGCCGGGCGATTTCCTTCAGGATGTCGCGGGCCTCATAATAGGTCAGGCCGCCATGGCTGATCGTCGCGGTGCCCGGCGCGATCGATGGATCGAACGCATCGATATCGATCGAAACGTAGACCCGCTCCCCGCTGTCGATGTGTCGAAGCGAAGCCTCTGCACCTTCGGCCCGCACCTTGCGAAGCGATGAAACATGCGTGCCGTAGGAGCGCGCGGCCTCCCAGTCCTTGCGGCTGACCGCTCCCATGTTATGCGGCGCCAGCGTCGTGATCCCCTTCACATGTGCCATTTCCGACGACCGGCGCATCGGGCTGCCGTGGCCCCAGGTAATTCCGCTGCGTTCGTCGATGAAATCGAAATGGGCGTCGAGATGGATGATGTGGAAGGATTTCTGGTTCGAATAGGCGGCGACGGTTGCCATGGTGATCGCGTGATCGCCGCCGAAGATGTAGGGCATCACCTTGGCATCGAGCAGCGCCCTGACCGCCTGCTCGGCGTTGGCCAGGCTGCGTTTGGTATCGGCATAGATGACGTCGGAGTCGCCGGCGTCGACGATCTTGACCTCATCGGCGGTGAGGTAGGTCACCTCGTCTTCGAAATCGAACACGCCTTCCGGGCCGAAGCCATGGAACATCGAGGCCTCGCGGATTGCCCGCGGCCCAAACCTTGTTCCTACGCGGTAGCTGGAAGCGGTATCGATCGGGATTCCGAGGATCGCGACGTCGGCACCGTCGAGCACGTTCCAATCCGGGCAGGACGGCTGGCGCGCGAATGTCGTAAGACCGACGAATGGCAGGTCCATTCGGTCCGGCGTATTGCGATCGAGGCGATTGAACATCGCGAAGTCTCTTCCGGTTCAGAAAAGCGTGCTTGTGGGAGGCTCGGATCCTGGCCAAAGCTCCGGTCTCAAGGCTCCGTCGTGGTGAAATCCTGGTCCGAGTCGGATTTGCCGCTGGGCGTGCGGATTACGACAACGCCGTAGTTGAGGGCCTGATGGCATGCGTTGCAGGCAGTCGTCAGATCGGCATACGCCTTGGTGAATCCGACCTCGTCTTTTGCCTCAATTGCGGTGTTGATTTCCTCGAGCGGCTGCTCGGTCACGGATGAGATCATGTCGGGGAACGGAATATCGTGCTCGGTCGGATAGGCCTCGCCGAGACGTTTGAAGGCGGCGCGCAGATTGCCAAGTTCGTAGGCCGCGAAGGCCCAATTCTTTTCCTGCGCGGCTTGCCAAAGCCTGCGATGGCGTGGCTGAATCGTCGCGATCATCAGGTCGCTAATAGGCGGCAGATACTGGTTCGCCTGAGAAGGGGGCGTTGCGTCCGGTTCGGCGGCCTCGGTATGCGAAGCAACCAAACCGATACAAAGCGTGATCGCGGACGGAATGCCGAGAAGTGCGACCGTACGGAGTTTGGTCGACGCTCTCAGCGCGCCGATCATGCCTGCACCGGCAGGCTGGAAAGAAGCTTGTCGAGCGTGACCGGATAGTCCCGGATCCGCGCGCCACAGGCATTATGGATGGCGTTGGCGACCGCCGCGCCGGCGCCGCAGATCCCGAGTTCGCCGATGCCTTTGCTCTTCAGCGGATTGGATCTGTCGTCGAGTTCGGGCAGAAAGATCGCGTCGATGTCCGGAATATCGGCATGTACCGGCACATGATATTCGGCGAGGTCGTGATTGACGAAATAGCCGAAGCGGGGATCCAGCACCATGTCTTCGTGCAACGCGGCTCCCACGCCGAACACCATGCCGCCGATTGCCTGCGACCGCGCCGTCTTGGCGTTCAGGACCCGCCCGGCCGTGAATACGCCGAGCATGCGCCGCACACGCACTTCGCCGGTATCGATGTCGACGCCGACCTCGGCGAAATGTGCGCCGTAGGATTGCTGCGAGAAGTCGGTGTTGTTGCTGCCGGGCTGGATTTCGCCATCGGCGTCGATCCCGGCGCCGACTAGGTCCGTCAGCTTTCTCGACGGTTCTCCCGATGCGATGCTGCCATCGGCAAAGCGCGCGGTTTCCGGATCCATGCCGGCCGCCCGCGCCAGCTTTTCACGTAACGCCTCGCAGGCCTCGAACAGCGCCGAGCCCGAGCTGCCGGCGCCATACGATCCGCCCGAACCCGCGGCTTGCGGAAAGCTGGTGTCGCCGAGTTCGACGCGGACGCGTTCCATCGGCAGGCCGAGCATCTCCGCGGCGATCTGCGTCAGGATGGTGTAAGTCCCGGTGCCGATGTCGGTCATCGCCATCCGTACGGTGGCGATGCCATCCGGACCCAATCGGACATTGGCCTTGGAGAGTCGAAGCGGGTTGCCGCGAGTCGCCGCGGACATGCCCATCCCGACCAGCCAGCGTCCGTCACGAACCTGGCCCGGCTTGGGATTGCGTTTGTCCCATCCAAATCGGCGCGCGCCTTCCTGCATGCAGGCAACCAAATGACGGCTGGAATAGGGAATATGCTTTTCCGGATCCTCGCTCGGCTCGTTGCGCAGGCGCAGTTCGACCGGGTCGAGGTTGAGTTTTTCGGCCAGTTCGTCCATCGCGCATTCCAGCGCCAAAAGCCCGACGGATTCACCGGGTGCGCGCATCGACGACGCGACCGGGATATCGAGCGGCGCCAGACGGTGGCGCGTCAGCCGGTTGGCTCCAGCATAAAGCGTGCGGGTCTGCAGCGCGGCGCCCTCGTAAGTCTGCTCAGTTGGTAAATTGCCCGAGAACACATCGTGGCCGATGGCGAGGATTTTGCCGTTGTGGTCGGTGCCCAGCCGGAGATGCTGGATGGTGTTGGAGCGGTGCGTCGTGACGTGAAAGATCTGCTGCCGTGTCAGCGCGATTTTGACCGGCCGCTTGAGTTGTCGCGAGGCGATCGCCGCCAGCGTGGCATCGGCATTGACCCAGAGCTTGCCGCCGAATCCGCCGCCGATAAAGGGGCTGATCAGCCGCACGTTTTCGACCGGAATCTTCAGCGTCGTCGCGATCGTCTTCTGGCCCTGACTCAGCATCTGGTTGGAAGTGTGGAGGATCAGTTTGTCGCCGTCCCACGTCGCCAGCGTCGCATGGGGCTCCATCATGGCGTGGCTTTGCAACGGGGTGGTGTAGGTGACGTCGATCTGCACCGGGGCATTGGCGAACGCGCCGGCGAAATCGCCTACGGCGATATCCGCCGGTGCACCATCTTTCTGATGGGGAACTCGCGCTTCTCTGAGGTTGTTGCGAAGCGCGTATTTCCCGGGCGCGCGATCGTATTTGACGTCCACCAGATAGGCGGCCGCCCTGGCTTCCTCGAAACTTTCGGCGACCACGAAAGCAACGGGTTGCCCGTAATACGTCACTGCAGGGCCGGTGAGCACGGGATGCGCCTCGCGGTGGTCGCCGGTGCTTTGCTCGGGCGCGTTGCGATGGGTGAGGACGAAGACGACGCCCGGCGATTTCTCCGCGGCCTGGGTATCGATCGATTTGATTGTGCCCTTTCCGATCGAAGCCTGGACCACATAGCCGTACAGCGTATCGTTGCCCTGCTGCATTTCGTAGGCGTAGCGGGCGCCGCCGGTGACCTTCAGCCGGCCATCGACACGGTCGAGCGGTTTGCCGACAACGCCTTGCGCCTCGGCATCGAGGACATTCGGGCCGACGAGTGAGTTCATTTCCATGAATTTGCTCCCTCAGGTCCGGGTGGTTTCGGCCAGCACGCTATGCAGTGTCCGCCGCGTCAGCGGAATCTTGAAATCATTGCCGCCGAACCCGCGGGCGCCGTCGAGAACGGCATCCGCCGCGGCGTTGAAGCTCGCGGTATCGGTTGGGGCGTTGGCCAGTTTTTCCACCGCCTGCGGTACACGCCAGGGCTTGAGCGCGAGACCGCCGAAGGCCAGCCGCGCCGAACGAATTCGGCCACGCGTGGAGTCAACAATCGCAGCGACCGAGACCAGCGCAAAGGCGTAGGACGCGCGGTCGCGAACCTTGCGGTAGATATGCACACCCGGCGGTGGCGGCGGCAGCGTTACCGCGGTGATGATTTCGCCCGATTTGAGTGACGTCTCGATCTCGGGGGTTCGGCCGGGAAGCCGATAAAATTCGGCGATCGGAATGACGCGGGTCTCGCCCTCGCCATTGACCGTCTCCACCTTGGCATCGAGCGCCCGCATCGCCACCGCCATATCGGAGGGGTGAGTGGCGATGCACTCGTTACTGGTACCGAGGATGGCGTGAATGCGGTTGAAGCCGGCCAGGGCCGCGCAGCCAGAGCCGGGGCTGCGCTTGTTGCAAGGCTTGGTGACGTCATAGAAATAATAGCAGCGCGTTCGCTGCAGCAGATTGCCGCCGGTAGTGGCCTTGTTGCGCAGCTGGGCGCTGGCGCCCGCCAGCAAGGCGCGGCTGAGTACGCCGTAGCGCTGCCGCACGCGGGCGTCGGCCGCGAGATCGCTATTTCGAACCAGCGCGCCGACCCGAAGGCCGCCGTCGGATGTCTCTTCGATCTTGTCGAGCGGCAGCCGGTTGATATCGACCAGCTGCGACGGGGTCTCAACCTGCAACTTCATCAGGTCGAGCAGGTTGGTGCCGCCGGCAATGATCTTGACGCCAGGCTTGACGGCAGCGGCGGCAGCGTGCGCGGTTGAATCAGCGCGCTGATAGCTGAACGCCTTCATGCTCGTGTCTCCGCGGCTTGTTTGATGGCTGCGACGATGTTCGGATAGGCCGCACAGCGGCAGATATTGCCGCTCATCCGTTCGCGGATCTCGGCGTCGGTAAGTTCAGGCTGCTTCTGCGTCAGATCCGCCGTGACATAACTCGGCATGCCCTGCCGGCTCTCGGCCAGCATGCCGGCGGCGGAGCAGATCTGGCCCGACGTGCAGTAGCCGCACTGAAAGCCGTCATGTTGGACAAAGGCAGCCTGCAGCGGGTGCAGATTGTCACCCTCGGCGAGTCCCTCGATCGTCGTGATGGCTTGACCGTCATGCATCACCGCAAGCGTCAGGCAGGAGTTGATGCGGCGTCCGTCGATCAACACCGTGCAGGCACCGCATTGACCGTGATCGCAACCCTTCTTCGAACCCGTCATGGCGAGGTGCTCACGCAGGGTATCCAGCAATGTGGTGCGCGGATCCAGTGTCAGCGTATGAGAGCGGCCATTGATCTGCAGCTCCACCGTCGCGGAGGGCAGCGGCGTCCCACTATCATCGAAAGGGCCGGCGGCAACGGCTGCACGCGGCAGCGCGGTCAGCAACAGCGCGGCGGTTCCGGTCTCGATGACGGTACGCCGGGTAATCTCGATGGTGACGGGGTCATTCTCGTCCATGACTGCTCCATGTTCGCAAGTCGGTGAAGGCGGCCTGCCAAAAGACATCCGGCTTACGGCCAAGTGTCGTCCGGAAGGTTGACGACGATCGGCATCGGAGTGCTTCGCACGACAACCCATCGAAACGGCTCCAGTTCCGAAGGGTTGATTTCCATATGCGGAAGGAAGGCGGGGACATGAATGAAATCACCGGCCTTCGCGCGCGCCGCAAATTCTCCTCTTTCGCCCCAGCGGACTTCGGACATGCCGGACAGCACGTATGCGATCGTGTCCTGCTCCCCATGGTGATGAATTCCTGTCCGTGATCCCGGTTCCACCTCGAATACGCCGCCCCAGATCGCCGATGCGATGCCGAGCGCGGGCGCGATAGCCGCACGGCGCTCGGAGCCAGGCGTCTGCGCGGTCCCGAGATCGAATGCAGCGGGACTGACGATATGAATTGCAGCAGGGGAGTTCATGGCGTCCGGGGATCAATTGGAAATCGATAATCCGAACGTAGGTAGAGGCCTGGCGGCGAGCCATTAAATTGACGTTTAGGAAAGTCCACGCCGATTTGAGGCAGCATCCGGACCGCACGGGGATTCGTCGCGGTACCGAAAACGCGAAAGGAGTTTCGCGTAATCCTGCGCTATTGGCTCGAAGCCGGCGCGATCATGAGTTCGGATTGATTTAATCCGAACTCATTGCGAGCCGCTTTACGCCGAACCGCTTCCTGAACTCCCGCACATTCACGGTGCCATGGACGATCTTGGCAGACGCGCCACCGAAGTCGGAGGGGCGGCACGTTGCCTTTGGCAAAAGCCACATGTGCGCCGTGATCCGATTATTCCGGCATGACTTCCGGCTTGTTCTTGGGGAATTTTGCGATCGTCGCCTCGCTCACGTTCAGGTGCTGGGCAACCATCGCCGGCGGCGTACGGGCAATCCAGTCGGACAGGGAGACATCCGCGAAATAGGGAGCTCTGAACACTTCGAGGAACTGCAAGTCGCTGTCGCCCGTGTTCTTGATATAATGTCCGAGGTTCTTCTTGACGTAGCCGATGTCGCCCGCGTTGAAGTCCATGGTGACGGCGTTTGGGCCGGTGTTGAAGACCGTCATTTGCCCTTTGCCCTTGATCCAGTACTGCCACTCATCGGCGTTGGGGTGCCAGTGCATCTCCCGCAAGCCGCCGGGATGCACCGTTACCAGCGCGGCGGCGACCGTTGTGGCAACGGTGAAGTTGCGGCTGTCGGCAATGTGCACGGTACCGCCCTTGGTCTCCCGCGCCGGGGCTCCCGATCCGAGCGAGAAGGTGAACGGGTGCGGCGGCGCGCCCCTTCCGCTTACCGCTTCGCGGTCCGCAGCCAGATCGCCGGGCAACTTGCCCTGGAAGATGTAGAGGTCGCGCAGCGGAATATCCTGGAACGTCTCGGCTTGAACACCGAAATTCTGCGCGAGAATATCCGGTGGCGTATGTGTGAACCATTCCGACACCAACAGGGTGGTGAACTCGGAGGCCTTGCCTTCATCGAAACATATAAGAAACTCGCAGCCGTCCGGGCCGAGCCCCTGCAGCGAATGCGGCAGGCCGGCGGGGAAATACCAGAGGTCGCCTTCCTTGACGTCGGCGATATACGGCCGGCCCAATTCGTCGAGGATGGTGATTCGGCAAGTGCCGTAGGTCATGTAGGCCCACTCTGCAAACTGGTGCCAGTGCATCTCCCGGATGCCGCCGGACGTCAGCCGCATGTTCACGCCGGAGATGGTGTCCGCGACCGCGAAGGAGTCTTGTGTTACCTGGCGCGCCCAGCCGCCATTTTGAATACGCCGCGGCGCGTTGTTGAATGACGCCCAGGTCAGCGGCATGCTGCCGACGTCGGTCGGCGGCGGGGAAAATGCGTTGGGGAACTGGTCCCTGATGGCCGGATTCTGCGGACCGGGATCGATGACGCTCCTTGGATTCTTGGCGTTGACTGCACCTTGCGGCGGATCGTTCGGATTGCCGAAGGTAATATCACTCTTCACCGGAGTGGTGGCATCCGCCGTGGTCATTGTCGCTGCCGTCACCAGGCCGCCTGCGGCCGTCGCCGCCAACATGTCGCGTCTTGAGAACATTGTTGTCACTCCTATGTGGACGAAATTTGAATAGCTAGGAAAATAGCCCTGAGCTTTTCGTGCGCCATTAAATTGAGGTTTAGAAATATCCGCCCAGCGGATGCTGTCAGACATCCCGCAATCGCTGCCTTCTCTCCATTCGGATGCGGACGAACACGAGTGCCGGCATTTGGAACGGCGGCGATCCTGAGTCATTCGGTAGGCATCGGCGTAGCGTCGCCTGGTCTGCTGGGAAGCTCTTCCCCACTCTTGGTGAGGGCGCGACCCCGCCGAAGCAGATGAATCGAAACCACGAAGATCAAAATAAGCGCCCCCAAGACTGCCAGTTCTACAATTGAGGAGCGGAACAACATCTCGCCTTCAACTGGCGCGAGTCCGTCCGAGGTTACGCCCGATGACTTCAGGGTGATGACGATAACGTTTCGGATCGAAGCGATGAGCCCAATGATCAAGAACGGCTCGGGTGTCAACGTGCCCGAACGGACGGAACCCCGGACGGTATGCAGGATCTCAATCAGCATGAGTACGAACATCAGCCGATCGACGATGACGAATACCGCGCGGGTGCCGCTCCAGTCACGGATTCCCTCCAACAGAAGCAGCGCCGCGCTCCCGAGCGTGAGCAATGCGGTCACGGACAAAAGTACGCCGAGTGCCACATAGACGACGAGTTCGATATGCAGGAACAGTTCGGTCGAAAGCCGGATCGCACGACCTTTTTCAGAGGGTCCGCTCGCCATCCCTTTGATTCCTTCACACTCGCGGTCTTCGCACGACCCCGGGTCGCTGGCCGATTAATAGGGCCCGGCGTGCGAAGCGATATGCAGCAGGCGCGCGACCCATTAAATTGAAGGTCCATCCGCCTATGTTGTCAGGCCGTTCCTCCATCCGCGCCTCCTGTCCATTCGGATGCTGGGCAAACCGATACGGGTGGCGGCATTGGAGGCGGCTGCGATCCTCGCTCATTCGGCGGGCGCCGGCGCGGTGTGGCCGGATGGCGCCTGGTTCTTCTTTTCCCCGAATAGCCGGGTCTGCAGCTTGTCGAGATAGATATAGACAACCGGCGTCGTATACAGAGTGAGAATCTGCGACAGGGCGAGGCCGCCGACGATGGCGTAACCGAGCGGCTGGCGAATCTCCGAGCCGACCCCAGTACCCACCATCATCGGCACGCCGCCGAGCAGCGCCGCCATCGTGGTCATCAGGATCGGCCGGAAGCGCAGGATACAGGCTTGATACATGGATTCCTCGGCCGACAACCCTTCGCTGTGCTCGACATGCTGGGCAAAGTCGACCAGCATGATGCCGTTCTTCTTGACGATGCCGATCAGCAATATGAGTCCGACGATCGCGATCACGCTCAGATCCATGTGAACCGCCATCAGCAGCAGCAGCGCGCCGATGCCGGCCGACGGCAGGGTCGAGATGATGGTGATCGGATGGATCAGGCTCTCATATAGCACGCCGAGGATGAGATAGATGACGAAGAGCGATGCGACGATCAGAATCGGCGTGCTCTTCAGCGATGCTCCGAATGCCTGGGCGTTGCCCTGGAAGCTGGTCTGCAGCGAGAGCGGCGGGTGCAGGTCTTTCTCGACCTTCTGAATGCCGCTCACGGCCGTGCCGATCGCGGTGCCCGGCGCGAGATTGAACGAGATCGTCACCGAGGGGAACTGGCCCTGGTGATTGACCACGAGCGGCGCGACCTTCACCACGGTATCGACCAGCGTGGATAACGGCACCTGCTGGCCACTCGATGATTTGACATAGATGCCGTTGAGCGCTTCGGGTCCATACTGGAATTTAGGGTTGACCTCCAGAATGACGTGGTACTGCTGCAGGGTGGTATAGATGGTCGAGACGATACGCTGGCCGAAGGCATCGTCGAGCGTGTTGTCGATCGTATAGGGCAGGATGCCGTAGCTCGAGGCGACTTCGCGTTTGATGGTGATGTCGAGCATCGGTCCGGCATTGAGCTGGTCGGTGGCTACGTCGGTGACGCCGGGGACCGCCTTGATCTTGTCGAGGAACAGCTGCGACCAGTGCGCGAGCTCGCCGGGATCGGCGTCGTTCAAGGTGTACTGGAACTGTGTCTTGTTCAGCCGCGCGCCAATGGTGATGTCCTGCGCGGGCTGCATATAGAGCGTGATGCCCTGGATCTTGGCGAGGTTGGTCCGCAGCCGCGCGATCACCTTGTCGATCGGGTCGCGTTGGTTTTTGGGCTTGAGCTGGATGAAGACGCGGCCGTCGTTGAGCGTGTAGAGGCCACCGCCGGCACCTACCGCTGCTCCAACTGTCTCGACGGCCGGATCCCGCACGATGGCATTCTGGAGGGCCTGCTGGCGTTCCTCCATGGCCTGGAAGGAGATATCCTGCGCCGCCTCGGACTGGCCGAGGATCAATCCGGTGTCCTGCTGGGGAAAGAAGCCCTTGGGAATGATCACGTAGAGATAACCGGTCAACGCGATGGTGCCGAACATCACCATCAGCGTGATGAATTGATGTCGCAGCACGATTTTGAGGCCTGCCTCATAGACATGCAGAATGCCATCGAAGCCGCGCTCGGACACCCGGTAAAGCCATCCGTGCTGCTTGCTCTCCGGCTTGAGCAGGTACGCGCACATCATCGGCGTGAGTGTCCGTGAGATCACCAATGAGAGAACGAGAGCCACGCTCACCGTCACAGCGAACTCGCGGAACAGCAACCCGACATAGCCGCTCATCAGGAACAGCGGAATGAACACGGCGATCAGCGAGAACGTGATCGCCATGACGGTGAAGCCGATCTCCCCGGACCCCTTCATCGCCGCGTCGTACGGCGAAAGCCCCTCCTCCATATGCCTTACGATGTTCTCGATCTCGACGACGGCGTCGTCGACCACGAAGCCGACCGCGATCGACAAGGCCATCAGCGAGAGGTTGTCGAGGCTGTAGCCCATTTCGTAGAGCACCGCGAAGGTGCCGACCAGCGCCAGCGGCACGGTAACGGCCGGGATCACGGTCGCCCAGAAATTGCGCAGGAATATGAAGATCACCATGATGACGAGCGCAACGGTCAGCATCAACGTGAACTGCACGTCGGCGACCGATGCGCGGATGGTCGTTGTGCGATCGGAAATGACATTCACCTTGACCGCGGCCGGGATCGAGGCCTCGAGCACAGGCAGCATCGCCTTGATCCGACCTACGGTCTCGATGACGTTGGCGCCAGGCTGGCGCTGGATCGCTAGAAAAACCGCCCGCTGGTTGTTGAACCAGCCGGCGATCAGCTCGTTCTCGCCCGCGCTGATGGCGTGGCCGATATCGCGGATGCGGACCGGCGATCCGTTGCGGTAGGCGATGACCTGATCATCGTATTGTTCAGGATGAAACAACTGATCGTTGGTGTTGAGCGTGTAAGTCTGGCGAGGGCTGTTGAGCGTGCCTTTCGGAAGGTCGACATTGGCCTGGCCAAGCACCGTGCGCACGTCCTCAAGGTTGATGCCGCGGGCTGCCAGCGCCTCCGGATCGACCTGGACGCGGACGGTCGGCTGCTGCTCACCTCCGACGCCGACGAGGCCGACTCCGGATATCTGCGAGATCTTTTGCAGCAAAATATTCTGTGCATAGGCGTCGACAACGGTCAGCGGCAGGCTGTCCGAGGTGATCCCGAGCACCAGGATCGGCGTCTCGGCCGGATTGACCTTCCGGATCAGCGGCGGGTACGGCAGGTTCTTCGGCAGATAGGCGGTCGCAGCGTTGATCGCCGACAGCGTGTCGGCGACCGCCCCGTCGATGGGGCGGTTCAGATCGAACTGCAGGGTGATCTGGACATAGCCGAGCGCGCTCGCCGACGTCATCTGGGTGAGGCCGGGAATTTCACCGAACTGCAGCTCGAGCGGCGACGCCACCGTCGATGCCATGGTCTGCGGATCGGCGCCCGGCAACTGGGCCGTGATCGAAAGCGTCGGATAGTTGACGTTCGGAAGCGACGCCACCGGCAATAGCGGATAGGCGACCAGACCGCCCACCAATAACCCTACCATCAGCAGAGCGGTCGCGATCGGCCGTTGGATGAACGGTGCGGAAATATTCATGGAATCGGCGCCTGCAGTGCGTCCTGGGCGGCCGCTTCCTGTGCCGCCTGGCCGTGCAGCAGTGTGACGTGCGTGCCCGGCTGCAGCTTGTATTGTCCGTCGACCACGACCTGCTCGTTGGCCGTGAGACCGGCATCGATGAGCGCCTGGCCGTCGCTGATTTGCGCGACCTTGATCGGACGGATTGCCACCGTGCCGTCAGGATTGACGACGTAAGCGTAGGGTCCTTTCGAACCTTGCTGAACGACCGCAGCGGGAACGGTCAGGCCGTTATGCCTGACATCGAGGAGCAGCCGGGCATTGACGAGCTCGCCCGGCCAGAGCTTGTTCGCCTTGTTGTCAAAATTCGCCTTGAGCTGGATCGACCCGGTTGTCTGCAGGATCTCGTTGTTGACGAGGCCGAGCAGGCCTTGATCCAGCTGCATCGTATCATCCTGGTTGTAGGCGAGAACCGCAAGCGGCGTCTTGGTTTTTTGCTGTTGCTGCTGAATCTGCGGCAGACTCGTCTCCGGCAGAGTGAAGATCAGCGAAATCGGATGGAGCTGCGTGACGACAACCAGGCCGTTCGTGTTTGACGGGCTGATGATGTTGCCGACGTCGATCTGACGAATCCCGACCACTCCATCGATCGGCGACGTCAGGCGCGTATAGCTGAGCTGCACGTTGGCGGCGTCAATCAGCGCCTGGTCGGATTTGATAGCCGCCTGCAACTCCCCCACTTGCGCCTGCTGGGTCTCGATCAATTGTGGAGTGGCCCAGCCCTTGTCCCCCAACTGGCTGTAGCGGGTGAGATTGATCTGGGCATTCTTGAGCTGGGCCTGATCGCGTTGCAGGTTTCCGGTGTATTGGTCGATCAGGGCCTGATAGGGACGCGGATCGATCTGCGCGAGCAGGTCGCCGGTATGCACGGACTGGCCTTCGGTGAAGTTGATGCTGATGATCTGCCCCTGGATCTGGGCGCGCACAACGTCGGTGTTGTACGCAATCACCGTGCCGACGCCGGTAAGATAGATCGGCACGTCATGCTGGGCGACCGTCCCGGCGACGATAGGTGCCGCGGGCGGTGGGGCGGGCGCGGCAACGGCCTTCTCCAATGGATGATAATGCATGAAGTACAGACCGCCGGCCGCAAGTACGGCAGCGAGTAAGGCAGCGGGGACAACGACTTTCTTTTTCATGGCCGGTCTCGCTCACAGATGAGAAAATTGTTTCAGGGGGTGGTGCCTGCCGTCGTAGATGAAGCAGTGGCCGGAGGTGAAACAGTGGGCATCGTTGGTACCGATGGCGCTGGACTCCCCACGCTACCCGTTATGGGCAATACGCTTGTCGTCGGCAGCGCCGATGAGGGACTAACTCCAAGATTGCCGATCTCGTACGATCCCAACGGGACTCCGGCTCGAGCGCTGCTGGCCGTCGTGATGGACGGCGACGACGTTGTCGTTGGAGTCGACGATGCCGCAAGGCTGCTCGAGCCGGAGCCGCACATTCCCGACAATCCCGACGTGTCCAGCATTCCTGAGGTTGTCGACACTCCCGACGTCGCCGAGACCGCGGACGACGTCGAGATTCCCGGAGACGCTGATGTTCCCGGCGTCGCCATGGTGCCCGCCGTCGCGCCGGTGCTTCCGCCGGGCAGTCCGCCGCCATCGTAGGTGGCCGTCGATCCGTACAGTCCCGATGGCGAAACCCCCACGGTCGAACATCCCGTACCGCTGCTTGTGTTTGGAACGTTGATTGTGCCCGTCACGCCATTGGGCACCGGACTGATTTCGGGTGATACGCCCGTCGGCGGCAAGCCGTTCGGGCCGACTGGCGCACCAGGAAGCGATCCAAGCGAAGAGGTGGCGCCGAGCGGAGGCGTGAGCATGCCGACCTGGGCGAGTGCGGGGCTGCAGCACAGCAAGGGCAAAGCTGTCGCGACCAAGAAGGATCTCATGGAGGATCTCCCCGGTGACAGTGGAAGGATTACGTAACGAGCAGCCGCATGCACCGCAGTCAGCAGGGCAGCGGGGACAACGACTTTCCTTTTCATGGTCAGCTCTCGCTCACAGTTAAAGAACGTTTCAAGGGCCCGCGGAGCGATTGACGTTCCGATGGTCCGGGTGGTCCCGCTGGTCAGACTCGGCTCATTAGTCATTCACCTGCCGAATATTCTCGAAGTTAATGTTGATCCACTCGGATTAATTGTGGAAGACGGGGGAGCAAGGGTGTTCCCGGAAAAGTTCCCACTAGCAGCATTCGCAATGGGCGGGGGTGCCATTGTGAGCGCAGGTGCGGTCGTAGGCATTGTTGACGCCAACGAAGGCGCGCGCACGCTTCCTACGATGGGCAGCACGCCTGTGATCGGTACGGCCGGTGCGGAACTAACCCCTAGACTGCTGATCTCCGTGGAATCAAACGGAATCCCGGTTCGAGCGAAGCCGCCCGGCGTGGTGGGCGCGGTTGACGTTGGAGTCGACGACGAAGCAACGCTGCTTGAGCCTGAGCCGCACATTCCGGACATTCCCGAGGTGTCCAGCATTCCCGAGGACGTTGACATTCCCGCCGGAACTGACGGAACTGACATTTGCGACGATGTTGATGTTCCGGGCGTCGCCGTCGGGTCCGTCGTTGCCGCGGTGGCGGGCGCCGCGGTTCCGGCTGCCGTTCCGCCGCCGTCATAAGTCGCGGTGGATCCGTACATTCCCGACGGCAAAACTCCCGAGGCCGAACATGTCGTGCCTCCGCTTGTGATTGCACCGGTGCTTGGTATTCCAATTGTGCCCGTTACGCTGGTGGTGGGTGTCGGACTGACTCCGAGTGACGAGAGTTCGGTGGCGTCCAGCGGGATTCCCGCCGGGCCGACTGATGGGCTGATACCAAGCGGAGAGGTCGCGCCGAGCGGAGTCGTCGCCGTGAGCGGCTCGTCGATCTGGGCCAACGCGGGGCTGCAGCACAACAACGGCAGGCCCACTGCGGCAATCCAAATTCCTTTCATTGAAATTTCCCCGACATGAGCTGAAGCAATGGTTTAGGCAGCGACCCGATCCGGCGGCGCCATGAACTCCGGACCAACCGGATCCCTGATCGTCTCCTGCAGAATCCGGTCGATATCGGCCATCGCAGCGCTGTCGATGTGCCAGCCGGTGACGCCGGCGATCGGCGCGAGCTGGTCGGCGCGCCGCGCGCCCCACAGTGCGATATTCCTTTCGCCGCGATCGAGTACCCATCGCACGGCGAGATGGATCACCCGCCTGCCGTAATGTTCCTGCGCGAACCGGTCCAGTCTCTCGACCGCGGCAAGGTATTGTTCGAAACGCGGCGCGACAAATTTCGGATCGTTTTTGCGTAGGTCGTCGCCGGTGAAGCGGCTCGATTTGGACATGCTGCCGGACAACAGCCCCCGGCATAGCGAGCCATAGGCCAGCAACGCGATGTCGCGCTCGCGACAATAGGGAAGCACGTCGTCTTCGATGGCGCGTTCAAACAGGTTGTAGGGCGGCTGAGCGGCGTGCAGCGGCGCGACCTTGCGGAATTCGTCCATCTGGGCCGGGCTGAAATTGCTGACGCCGATGGCGCGGATTTTTCCGGCGCGGTACAGCTCGCCCATGGCGCCAGCGACTTCCACGATCGGCGTGTTCGGGTCCGGCCAGTGGACTTGGTAGAGATCGATGACGTCGGTCTGCAGACGACGCAGGGAATCCTCGGCTTCCTTGATGATCCGCGCCTTGCTGGCGTTGCGAAACGGTTTGCCGTCTTTCCAGTCGAGCCCAACCTTGGTGGCGATGTAAGCACGCTTGCGCCGCCCATCAGCGGCCAGTGCCTTGCCAACGATCTCCTCCGAACGGCCGAAGCCGTAGACAGGCGCGGTATCGATGAGATTGATGCCGCGGTCCAGCGCCGCCTGGATGGCGTTGATGGCGTCGCTCTCGTTGCTGCCGCCCCACATCCAGCCGCCGATCGCCCATGTTCCGAGCGCGACGCGTGAAGCCCGAATGGAGGTGCCGGGAATATCGACGAACTCCATGTCGGCTTGATGGGACTGGTTGCGGTTCATTGCTCAACAACTCCTGCTCTCGGCAGCGGCGCAGCGATGGAGCGCGTCACTTGAATTCGACGGCCTGCTAAACACATGATCTCGCCGGCGCAGGAGTTCTACTAAATAACGGTTTATTGTGCCGGCGATCTCTAAACTCGTTTTTAATTGATTTAACCGAGGCGATCGGCGGGGATCGTGGGGTTCGCCGCCGATCAACGTCCGCCGATGACGCACACGAAATTTCCGGAGGAGTAAAATGGCCGAGAATAGTGCTCTCCTTCACACCATGACACGACGGCGGCTGCTGGGCGCGGCAGGCACGGCAGCCTTGACGCTGACAAAGCCCGCCTGGGCACAAACGATGATCGACCTTCCGCTACCCGGCGGTCCCGGCGCTCGGCAGATCACGACCGCGTTTCCGCAGAAAGGGCCGATGATCCTGCAGCGGACCCGTCCACCGCTGCTGGAGACGCCGTTTGAAGTCTTCGACAAGGGCGTGTTCACGCCCAACGATCAATTCTATGTACGCTGGCACTGGGCGGTGATCCCGACCGACATCGATGTCGCGAAATTCAGCCTGACCGTGCGCGGCCACGTCAATCAGACGCTGACGCTGTCGCTGAACGATATCCTCAAGGGATTGCCGAGCGTGGAAATCCCCGCGGTGAATCAGTGTTCCGGCAACTCGCGCGGCTTCTTCGAACCCCGCGTGCCCGGCGGCGAATGGGCCAACGGCGCCATGGGCAACGCGCGCTGGACCGGATTCCGTCTGAGGGATCTGCTGGACAAAGCCGGCGTCAAGCCGGGCGCCGTGCAGGTGCGGTTCAAAGGCCTGGATGAGCCGGTTGTCGCGGATGCGCCGCAATTCATGAAGTCTCTGGACATCGACCACGCGCGCGACGGCGAAGTGATGGTCGCCTATGCGATGAACGGCGAGCAACTGCCATTGGTGAACGGATTTCCGCTGCGGCTGGTGGTGCCCGGATGGTATGCGACCTATTGGGTCAAGATGCTGGCCGATATCGAGGTGCTCGATCAACCCGACACCAATTACTGGACCAAAGTCGCTTACACCATTCCCGATACGCCGCACGCCAGCATCGAGCCCGGCCAAACGGACGTGAAGATGATTCCGATCAACCGGATGGTGCCGCGATCCTTTGTCACCAACATTCCCTCGGGCCAGAAAGTAAAGGCGGCTGCGCAGACCACGTTGCGCGGCATTGCGTTCGGCGGCGATTGCGGCGTGGCAAGCGTCGATTACTCGATCGATCGCGGCAAAAGCTGGCGCCAGACACAGTTGGGTGAAGAGCAGGGCAAATACGGATTTCGGCAGTTCGAGACCCGGTTCACGCTGCCTTCGCCCGGGGCGTACACCTTGTTGACCCGCTGCACCAACAGCAACGGGGTTGCGCAACCCGAAACGCCGAACTGGAACCCCGCCGGCTTCATGCGCAATGTCGTGGAACCGGTCGATGTCATCGCGGCTTGATGGAGGGATGACAATGTTTCGCGCTTTGCTGCCGGCCGTCGCTCTGTTGAGCGCGGCCTCGATGCCGTTGGTCGCTGACGCCTCGCCCATCTCCGAACTGAAGTCGGTGAAGGTCGATCTGCCCGACAGCGACAGGATGTTTCCCGGTCCGGGCTCGGACGCAATCAACAACAACTGCCTCGCCTGTCACTCGGCCGGGATGGTGTTGAACCAACCCGAGTTGTCGAAGCAGGCCTGGGCGGCCGAGGTCGACAAGATGATCAATACCTATAAGGCTCCGGTCGCCCCCGAGGACGTCGCGCCGATCGTTGACTATCTTGCCAGCCGCAAGGGCGTGAAATAGCGGCCCGGCCGCCGAAATCGCGCGCCGGTCGGTACGGCGTCCTCACCTGATGTTGCGTCCGGGCATCCGGACAATCACCGATCTTTGATCGGATCACGGATTTTACCGAGCGCAAGATTTGATGCTTCCCGTTTTGAATCCGGCTTTGCGATCCTAAATTGGTATTTAATTGAGAAGCTTGCGTATCGCGCCCATGTTCTGACGGCTCCCGACGTATCGTCTGTGGCGGGAGCTTGTTAGGGCGAAACTCCAAGAAAGATCAGGGAAACGCCGGGCGGGGACGTGGAAAGTCCACGCGCGCAATGGTTCTTCTGTTCGGAGGTAAGATGACGTTGTTCTCGCGCTCCTTCATCCGCAAACGTGCGATCTACCTTGCGACCACGGCTTCGGTGGCAGCGACGTCGCTTGTCATGGTTCATGGACCAGGCTTGGCGCATCGAGTCCGCGCAACCATGCCGATCCAATATGTCGCCGATCAAACGGACAATTCCGCCGAACCCTCGTTCATGTCGGAAAATGAATCCGCGATGAGCAAGATGATGACCGACATGACCGGCATGATGGTCAAGCCGACCGGCGATATCGACCGGGATTTCGTCGCGATGATGGTGCCGCACCATCAGGGCGCGGTCGACCTGGCGCAGGCTGAACTCAAATACGGCCATAACGAACGGCTCCGCCGTTTGGCGCAGCAAATCATCGCGAACCGGCAGAGCGAGATAGCCGTGATGCGGCTGGCCGTCGATGACGAACAACCGCTCCCGGCAGGTTCGGCGTCACAGTCCGCACCGCCTTCAGATTCACCGGCGGCGTCGCATGCAACGATGGGGATTGCTCATGATGCCAAGCCTCACAACTGAAGGGGCCGCTCGCAATCAGCCGCGCTCTTCTTGCGGTGACTTCCTGCCGGACGATGTCCCGAATTCCGGTGCAGGACCGACGGCCGCGGAGGATTCCACATGAGGTCGTTGTTGCCGGCGTCGATTTCCTTTCGCGCTTTGTTGGGTAGCGTCGCGGCGGTCGGCGCTGCTGCATTTTTGGTGGGGCGGGAAAGTCGGCCACCTTTCGTGATCTCGCCGTTTACGATCTGCTCGACGGCGACCGAAGCAGCCTTTCCCGAGGAGACGCCATTCCTTTCGGAAAACGACACGGCGGTGAACAAGATGATGTCCGGGATGGTGATCAAGCCGACCGGCGACGTCGACCGCGATTTCGTTTCGATGATGACGCCGCACCATCAGGGCGCGATCAACATGGCGCAAGCGGTGCTGCGCAACGGCCACAACGAGCAGATCAGGCGGCTGGCGCAAGAGATCATCGTCACGCAACAGCAGGAGATCGCGGCGATGCGGCTGGCGATCGGCGACCCGTTGCCGCCATCGGTGCCGTCCCCGACGCAAGTATCGGGTTCCTCCCCACGTTCTTCCACAGTGCCTTTCTTGGCGTCATTTCGAAAAGCCGGAGAGCCTCAATGAAGCGCAGCTCTTTGAATTTAGGTATTCTCGCGGGTGTCTGCCTCATCGGGCCAACGGCAGCCTGGGCCGGCCAGGCGCCTGGAGCGGCATTCGATCCGGACATTCCGGTCAGCCATCGCGACCGCGTCTATTCCGCGGACCAGTTTTCCAACACGGTCTCGGTCACCGATCCCGTCGACAACAAGCTTGTCGGCGTCATCCGCCTCGGCGATCCGCAGCCGGGCAATTTCAGCCCGCTCTATAAAGGACAGGTTCTTGTGCACGGCATGGGGTTCTCGCCGGACCACAAGACCATTGCGGTGGTTTCGATCGGCAGCAACTCGGTGACCTTCATCGATACCGCGACCAACGCGGTCAAGCACACCACCTATGTCGGCCGCTCGCCGCACGAAGCGTTCTTTACGCCCGATGGCAACGAGGTCTGGGTCACCGTCCGCGGCGAGGACTATGTCGCCGTGCTCGACGGCCAGAATTTCGCGGAGAAGTCCCGTATCAAGGTGCCGGCCGGACCGGGCATGCAGATTTTCTCGCCCGACGGCAAATACGGCTATGTCTGCTCCTCTTTCAATCCGGAGGCGGTCGTCATTACCGTTGCCGATCATCAGATCGTCGGCCACGTCAGGCAGGACAGCCCGTTCTGTCCGAACATCGCCGCCACGCCCGACGGCAAGCAGGTCTGGATGACGCTCAAGGACACCGGCCGGACCATGGTGTTCGACGCGCAGCAGCCGTTTTCAGTGCTGAAGTCGATCGATACCGGTCCGATCACCAACCACGTCAATTTCGCCCGCAATGCCGGCGGCACCTTCGCCTATGTAACGGTCGGCGGACTTAACGAGGTCAAGGTGTTTCGCACCGACGACTTCTCGCAGGTGGCGACGATCCCGGTCGGCAAGCTGCCCCATGCGGTCTGGCCATCCGGCGACGGCAGCCGGGTTTACGTCGGACTGGAAAATGCCGACGGAATCGCGGCGATCGATACCGCCACCAACAAGCTGATCGCGACCAGCCAGATCGGCCAGGCGCCGCAAGCCATCACCTATGTTCCCAATGCCGTTCCGGAAGGCGATGGCACCCAGGGGCTGCAGCCGCTCGAATTGGCGGGCCGCGCCACGCATCTCGTGCTTTCCCCTGTTACCGGCGGAAAGGCGGAGGGAAACGCGGACAATGCTCCGACCAGCGTGTCGCTGTTCGATCAGGGATTGACCCAGATATTCCAGGCATCCGCCACGGGCTTGCAGCCGAAGATGCCTTACGTGCTGGCGCTTTCGAGCGAACCCAACGGGAAAGGCAGGCTGGAAGTGATCGCTTCCTTCATGACCAATCCGGCGGGTTCGGCAATCGTAAATACCGTGGGACCGATCCGGCAGATCGTGCAGGGAGAAGGGCAGATGCCGCGGCGTTATCTGGCGATCGCGGAAGGTAGTCCAGACAAGCCCGGTCCCGTCGTGCAGGTTCAGTTGAAATAGCGAACGCCGGCCATGGCGCAAATCGCCGGGCCGGTGCGAGTGTGGAGGATAGATACAGATTATGGGCATTGTCCGTTTTGCGTTGCGATTTCCGCACACGTTCTACGTGGTCGCCGCCCTGATCCTGTTTCTGGGCATCGCCGCCATCCGGTCGATGCCGACGGATATCTTTCCGGAAATCCGCATTCCGGTGGTGACGGTCATCTGGCAATACACCGGCCTCACCACGCCGGAAATGGAACAGCGCGTCAGCACCTACAGCCAATATTCCATCAGCGCCAACGTCAGCGGCATCAAGAACATGGAAGCCCAGACCTTGGACGGTCTGTCGGTCCAGAAGCTCTACTTCCAGCCCGACGTCAATCTCGACCTCGCGATTGCGCAAGTCGTGTCCGCGACCAATTCGATTCGCGCGCTGATGCCACCCGGGATCGAGCCGCCGATCATCGTGCAGTACAATGCGTCGAGCGTTCCCGTGCTGCAGCTCAGCCTCAGTTCGGACAGCCTGAACGAGCAGGAGCTCTACGATTTCGGCATTTACCACATTCGCCAGGAACTGGCGCCGGTTCCCGGCGTCACGCTGCCGACGCCGGCCGGTGGCAAGTATCGGCAGATCATGGTCGATATTGACCCCGACAAGCTGCTGTCCCGGGGACTGACGCCGCTCGACATCGTGAATGCGGTCAATACCCAGAACCTGACGCTGCCGTCGGGAACCGCGAAGATCGGAAACACACAATACACGGTGCGAACCAACGCCACTCCGGCGACGATCGATGATCTCAACAAGATACCCGTCAAGTTCGTCAACGGCGCCACGGTCCTTTTGAAGGACGTGGCGCAGGTACGCGACGGAGCGATGGTGCAGCAGAACATCGTGCGCGAGAACGGCCACCGCTCGGTCTTGCTCAGCGTGATCAAGAACGGCAACGCCTCCACGCTGGCGGTCGTCAACGGCGTGAAGCAGGCCCTGGAGGCGTTCCGCCCCGCCGCGCCGGCAGGCATGCAGATCAACGAGTTGTTCGACCAGTCGGTTTTCGTGACCAGCTCGGTCAACGGCGTGCTGCGCGAAGGCGCCATCGCGGCTGCCCTCACCGCGCTGATGATCCTGATCTTTCTCGGTTCCTGGCGCTCGACGCTGGTGGTCATGATTTCAATCCCGCTGGCGATCCTGTCGTCGCTCGTCGCTCTGTACTTTCTCGGCGAGACGCTGAACACCATGACGCTCGGAGGCCTTGCGCTGGCGGTCGGCATATTGGTCGACGATTCGACCGTCACCATCGAGAACACCCACCGTCTGTGGACCGAAGAGCACATGCCGCTTCCCGAGGCGACGCTGCACGGCGCCGCCGAGATCGCAGTGCCGACGCTGGTTTCGACTCTCGCCATCAGTTGCGTGTTCACGTCGGTGGTATTCCTCGATGGGCCGGCCAAGTACCTGTTCACGCCACTTGGACTTGCCGTCGTATTTGCGATGCTGGCTTCCTACGGATTGTCGCGGACCCTGACGCCGATTACGATCGGCCTGCTGCTCAAGAGTGAGCGTCACGGCACTGATGACGGGACCCCGGCAGGCTTCTTCTCGCGGATCTCCGCCGGTTTCGACCGCGGCTTCGAGCGTCTGCGGGATGGATATAAGAAAGTCCTCACCACGCTGCTTCGGCGACGGGCCATCGTGCCTGTCGTCGCCGTGTTGATACTTAGTCTCGGCGCAGTGATGTTGATGCTCGTCGGTCGGGATTTTTTCCCGCTCATCGACGGCGGCCAAATCCAGCTTCACGTTCGCGCTCCCGCCGGGACCCGCATCGAAAGCACCGAGGCGATATTCCAGAAGGTCGAGGACAAGATCCGCGAAGTCATTCCGGACAAGGATCGCGCGCTCATTATCGACAATATCGGGCTGCCGGCGCGAGCCTACAATCTGGCATTCGCTGACGGTTCCACGATCGGAATCAACGACGGTGTCATCCAGGTCCAGCTGAAGGAGGGCCACAAGCCGACCGCCGGTTATGTCAAGACATTGCGTCAGGTGCTGCCCGCCGCGTTTCCCGAAGACACGTTCTACTTCCAGGCGGCCGACATGGTAACGCAGATCCTGAACTTCGGACTGCCGTCGCAGATCGACGTCCGGACAGTGGGCTCCGATCCGAATAACCTGCCATTGGCAAAGAAACTCCGTCAGCGCCTTGCCGCGATTCCCGGCATTGTCGACGCGCACCTGCAGCAGGAAGTCGATGGTCCGGCTTTCTACGCCGACATCGACCGGACCCGCGCCGCACAGCTTGGCCTCAATGCCAGTACGGTGGCCACCAACATCAATGTCAGCCTGAGTTCGTCGGTGCAGGTGTCGCCCAATTTCTGGACCGATCTTAGTTCGGGCATTCCGTATTATCTTGCCGTGCAAACCCCGGAATACAGAGTCAACTCGCTGAATGCGCTCAAGAACACGCCGGTTTCGACCTCGCTGGCGGTCAGCGGCCAAGTCGTCCCGGGCATGCTAAGCAATGTCGCGACGTTCAAGCGGGACAAGGTTCCAACCAATTCCAACCAGACCAATATTCAGGAGGTTTATGACGTCTATGCCAGCGTGCAGGGCCGCGATCTCGGTGGTGTCGCAGCCGACATCAAGAAGGTGACGACGGAGCTGCAGAAGGAACTGAAGGCCGGCAATTCAATTCAGGTGGTCGGCCAGATCCAGAGCATGAATGACTCCTTCCGGAACCTGGGCATCGGGCTCTTGTTCGCCGCCGTCTTCGTCTATCTGCTGATGGTGGTGAACTACCAGACCTTTGGCGACCCGTTCGTCGTGATCCTGGCGCTGCCGGTGACGCTCTGCGGGATCGTCACGATGCTGTTCATCACCGGCACCACGCTGAACGTGCCGTCGCTGATGGGGGCGATCATGGCGGTTGGCGTCGCTTCCGCGAACTCGATTCTGCTGGTGACCTTCGCGCGCGAGCAGCAATTGAAAGGACATTCCGCCTTCGAGGCCGCGATCAGCGCCGGTCACACCAGGATCCGTCCCGTGCTGATGACGGCGGCGGCGATGATCGTCGGCATGATCCCGATGGCGATCGGCGGCGCCGGCGAGGAGCAGAACGCCGCGCTTGCCCGCGCTGTCATCGGCGGCCTGCTTTTCGCGACGCCGACAACATTGCTGATCGTGCCTTACCTGTTCGCCATGCTGCGCAAAGGCAACGACGGAAAGCCTCACCATGGCGTATTCGAGGAAGTTCCACAATGACCGAGACCAGTGTACGGCCGGAGAGAGAAGCTGTTAAAGGCCGGGATAATCCCGGCACCGATCGCGTCGTTGAGCTACCGAACACGACGCCCCCCAAGCGGCGACGTCGTTACGGCGGCGCGCTGCTCGGCGCAAGCGCGCTGCTGTTGCTGGTGGGCGCCCTTGGAATAGGCGGCTGGCGCCATTACCAGGCCGAACTTGCCGTCGCTGCCACCACCCACCAGATCCAGACCGCTGTTCCCGACGTTCAGGTGGCTGCCGTCCGCGCCGGCGACGACAAGATCACCGTCACCTTGCCCGCGACGACCACGGCGTTTGAGGCGGCGAATATTTTCGCGCGCACCAGCGGCTATATCGAAAAGCGCTATGTCGATATCGGCGATCGGGTCAAGGCTGGCGCGCTGCTGGCGGACATCACCGCTCCCGAGCTCGACCACCAGATCACGCAAGCCCAGGCGACGCTGGCCCAGAACCAGGCTACATTGCAGCAAACACAGGCGAGCCGTGATCTCGCCCAGGTCACCAACTCGCGCGACAGCAATCTCGTCAAGCAGGGTTGGCTCACGCTGCAGCAGGGCGACAATGATCGCCTGACCCTGCAGGCCCAGCAGGCGGCGGTCGGAGTGGCCCAGTCGAACATTGCTGCCCAGGAGGCCCAGATTCGAGTCCTCGGGCAGGAGAAGGCCTACCAGCGTGTCGTAGCGCCGTTCGACGGCGTAATCACCCAGCGCAATATCGACAATGGCAGCCTGGTAACGTCCGGATCGACTTTCATGTTCACGCTGATGCATCCCGACGTCATCCGCACCCAGGTGTTTATTCCGCAGGACGAGGCTTTCGGAGTTGGGCCCGGCGTGGATGCGGTGGTCCGCGTTCCCGAGATTCCGGATCGCAGCTTTCCAGGCAAGGTCACGCGGATCGCGAGCGCCCTGCAGCCCGGCAGCCGGACGTTGTTGACCGAGATCGACGTTCCCAATCCGGATGGCGCACTTAGTCCCGGGATTTACTGTACGGTCGAGCTGTATATTCCGCGCAAGACGCCATCGATGATCATACCGGCCGACGCCGTGGTGTTCGATCAGAATGGCCTGCATGTCGCGGTGGTCGAGAACGGCACCGCCCACCTGCAGAAAATCACGATCGCGCGTGACTTCGGCAAGGAAGTTGAGGTGCACGACGGTGTCAAGCCGGGCGATCAGGTCATCCTTAATCCGATGGTGGACCTGGCGGATGGCGCCAAGGTAACGGTGCGCTCGGTGCGCAAAGAGCGGACGAGCTAGATCGGCGCAAAGAAAGGAATTGCGATGCGACGCGTGCTGCTTGCAACGGCCACCTTGCTGCTGGGCGCCCATGCCTGCCTGGCGCAGATCTCCACCATGGGCACCACAGCCATGGGCCTTCCATCGACGCCGGCGGCGATCCAGTCCTCTCCGCTCAATGGCCCGAGCCCGTTCTCGGCGACGACCCAGCCGGGCGCTCCCGGCACCACGCTGGCGCCGGTGCCGCTGGCTTTGAACCCTACGACGCCGGGAACTGTCGTGACCTGTGCCACCCCGTCAGGGCTAATCACGCCGGGAACCCCGGTCGTGGTTACGTCGATGTCCGCAGCGGGCGGCACAGCCGGGACGGCGCCATCGGGATCTGCGACATCGACGATATCAGCATCGCCGCCTGTCTCCCCCGGGTCCACGACCGGCAGTGCGACCGCGCCAACGCCGTTTTTTCTGTCGGCCCAACCAGCTACATCTTTCCTGTCCACAATTCCGGGCTCGACGATCCCGATTCCCCCGACGTTGGCAGTAGCAGCGCCGGTGCTCGCACCACCACCGACGTCTTCCGCGTCCACAAGCACGCCGACGCCATCGACGGCCACGATACCAAGCACGGTTCCGCCATTCATGGCAGGCGGCACAACGACGATGACGACGATGCCATCGACCGCAACGACGCCAGCGGCGTTGGGGACCATTCCCACTCCAATCGTTGCCAGCACGACCGGGATCACTTCGCCAACGGTCCCACTCGGCACCTCATCAACCGTCGTCTGCAGTTCCACGCCGGGAGGTCCGCCGACCAATGGCGCGGCATTGCCACTCTCGACGCCGGAAATTCCGGCGAACCCGCCACCCGGCACCATCCAGCCGGACACAACGGGCGGTGGCGGCACCAGCATCGATCCGACCATGGCCGTGATGCCGACGCCGAATACCTCGGCATGCGCCGAGAGCGTGACAATGAATCTGTCAACGCCCGGCATGATGGCGCCGGCCAACGCCACGGGTGCCGCGGCGACCCCCGGCGTATCGCCCCAACCGGGCTGCTGAGGGGGGAACTCGTTTCGCTACAGACCTCCTGACGCACGCGACGTTCCCGGCCGGTGCGTCAACTCTAAAATGCTATTTAGTGGTGCGGCCGATCTATCAAGCATATCTTTTTAATGAGCGGCCCCACCGCCCTTGCCCCCAAAGGCGGTGGCCGGTTTGGCCGCAGAGCAGACGGCGCCGCCTTGTCTTGTGCCCCCTGAATAAGATGGGCGGCGCCGTCCGGCTCTTAAAGCAACATCCACGATTTGCAGGTCGGTGATATCATGGCATCGGTTTTGGGCAAGCGTACGGTTCCAGGAATGCCGAGTGCGGGCACCGCGAATGTTTTCGCGGCAGTCGAGAATGAGCTGATGGCAAAAGTGCTTTTGATCGAGGATGACGGCGAAACGGCCGAGGAAATTACGGCCGAACTGGCTGATCGCGGTTTTGACGTCGAATGGTCGGCCAATGGAATCGATGGTCTCGACAAGGCGCGGTCATTGCGGCCCGACGCCATGATCGTCGATCGGTTGCTGCCCGGAATGGATGGGCTGACGATCATCGAAGCGCTGCGCAAGGAACAGGTGCGCACGCCGGTGCTGGTGCTGAGCGCGCTCGGTGCGGTGGACGATCGCGTACGTGGGTTGCGGATGGGGGGCGACGACTATCTTACCAAACCTTTCGCGGTGGTGGAACTCATTGCCAGGCTGGAAGCGTTGCTGCGCCGGCCGGTAGAATCGCGCGAGACAACGCTGCGGGTGGGGCAGCTGGAACTCGATCTGATCGAGCGCACCGCCAAACGCGGCGATCGCGAGATCGATTTGCTGCCGCGCGAGTTTCGCCTGCTTGAGTACATGATGCAGCGCAGCGATCAGTTACTGACCCGAGCCATGCTGCTCGAGGAGGTCTGGAACTACAAATTCGTTCCGGCAACCAATCTTGTTGACGTGCATATGGGCCGTCTGCGCCACAAGGTAGACGGGCCCGGCGAGACCCCCATGATCCACAATGTCCGCGGAGCGGGGTTCATTCTTCGCGCCGGGCCATAACATCCAGGTGGCCGGGGGCGATAGGCTGCGGTTGACCTTGAGCAGAGATATCGGGTGACGAAATCCGATGCGTCAACCGCAGTTCATGCGCTCGAACACCTTCCACTGGGCCTTTATCGTCGCCGGGGTGTTCGCGGTCTTCGTCACCGTGCTGTTCGGATTTATCTCCTGGAAGATCGACGACTATCTCACGGCGCGATCCGATCGCGTGATCACAGCGCAAATGGACGGCATTGCCGGCCTGCCGCCCCACCGGCGGCTCGAGGCAATCGATGAGCGCCTGAGGCAGGATCCCCGGGGCGTGCAGCTCGCGGCGATATTTGCCGCCGACGGTCACCGCATCACCGGCAATCTCGAGAGCCTGCCGCCGCATCTGCGGATCGACGGCCCGGCCCAACGCACCGACATCGTCAGGACGGATCGAAACGGCGGAGAGCGCCAGATCGTCCGCGCGATCGGCCGACGCATGCAAAACGGCGACGTGCTGGTGATCGGGCGAAACGTCGATGAAGCCCGCGAAATCTCGCGCGTCGTCGACGAGGCGCTGTCGCTCGGTCTGCTGCCGGCCTTTTTCCTTTGCCTGTTGGCCGGCGCGTGGCTGAGCGTGCGTGCCCAGCGGCGGGTCGAGGAGGTCAACCAGCGGGTCCAGCGCATCATCGCCGGCGATCTGCGCGAGCGGCTGCCGCACCGGACCGTCGACGAGCCGTTCTCGAGACTCGCGATCATCGTCAACGGCATGCTCGACGAAATGGAAGCGATGATCCATGCGCTTGCCAACGTCGGCAACGACATCGCCCATGACCTGCGAACGCCGTTGACACGCGTGCGGCTCGCGCTCGAGCGCGGCCGCAACAACGCAACGACGCCGGAGCAGATTCAGGCCGTCGCGGACAAGGCGATCGGGGGTATCGATCAGTCGCTGGCCATCATCACGGCCTTGCTGCGTCTGGCGGAGATCGAGAACAGCCGGCGGTCCGCGGCCTTCGGCAGCGTTCCGCTGCATGAGATGCTGCGGGAGGTATGCGACATTTACGAACCGATCGCCGAAAACAAAAATATCGCCTTGCGTGTCCGGGCGACGCACCGGCTGACAGTGCGCGGCGACCGGGATCTGTTGATCGAAGCGGTCGCCAACCTGGTCGACAACGCCATCAAGTTTACGCCGGAAGGCGGCAAGGTGGACATCGAACTTCTACGCAGGAATGGCGAGACCGTCGTGCGCGTGACCGATACCGGCCCCGGCATCATCGAACAGGAGCGCGAGGCGGTGCTGCGGCGTTTCTACCGCTCCGACAAGATGCGCAATACGCCGGGCGTGGGTCTTGGACTGAGTTTGGTGGCCGCGATCGTAAAATTGCACGGCTTTCGGCTGGCGATTTCCCCCGGCCCGGGTTGCCGGGTCGAGATCATTTGTCCAGGCCGAGAGGGTGAGAAGGGGCAATTGGCTCGGCTCGCGAAGGACCTGGACGCAAGCTGATCGTTACTATCCGCCGTTCGAACCGGGAATGCGCGCGCGCTGACGATGCTGATCGCGACGATCATCGAATTGTACGCAGCGCCGCGGCGTGCATTCGAGACCCGACCCCGTGCCATTCAACGTGGCGCCCGTATCAACCGGGCGTGAAGAGAATGAAATCGTATTTAATGGAAACCGGTATCGTCCGGCTTATAGTTGTCGCGGATGCACCACCGGGAGCGAGTCATTATCGCTTCATTGTCGATGTGGCGTCCATGCGCTCAATTTCAGTGGAGTGAATCCATGCGCGCACCTTTTCTCGCCATAGCAGTCCTAGGCAGCGCCCTCGTTTCGGGCAATGCCTTCGGCAATGATACTCCGATCAGAGGCCCCGGCTTCACGGTGTACGGTAACGCGCCAATTGGTCATCTGCAGCCTCGCGCCCAGCAGTTTTCTCCGAATTCGCCGGCGGCAGAAACCGAACAAGAGCTGTTGTCGAGGTTCAATGCCCAGCAGCAGAAGCAGGACCAAGAACTCGACAAGAGTTTGAACATCTGCCGCTGCTGATCGCCGTTTCTACAAAACGATGACACATATGAGCTGATCATCCCGACGAACGCCGCGACCCATAATTTTTGCGAGCGGGATAGAAACCCATCGAACGTTGACGGATCTGAATTTGATCGCAGGGGGTTGCCGGACTTACGTCGGCAGGGATGCACCCGAATATCAAGAGCAATCCGGGATTGGCATTTTCTGATTTTTCGAAGCGTGAATCCCAGAGAAGGATCAATGGAGAACCCAGATTATGACCATATCTAAAATCCTCCGGGCGGCGGTATTCCTGTCCATGATGACGGCGACGCCGGTGTTCGCGCAGGCGGCTATCCAGGAGCCCGGCGCGTTCGCATTTTACCATCCCGACGCCGACGTTCTGCACGCCGGCCGGCCCACGCCGGCCGAAACCGGCGGCGCCATGGCGTCGGCGCCGTTCGGCGGCAGCAACGCCTATGCCTCCATGGATAGCGGCGCCGGCTCATCCTCATGCGCCCGGCGTTACCGTTCCTACGATCCGGCATCGGGCACGTTCCTGGGCTATGATGGCAAGCGGCATCCCTGCCAGTGATGCGGCACCGGGAGACGGGAAAGGCGGCAAAATGGGCCGTCTTTTCGCCGTGTAGGCCCAATTATCAGGTTTTTGGGCCCGTCGGACCCGTGGCGGGCGGTATCGCCTGGCGGTGCCACCGCCCCGAGGCCGCCCTCTGAGACATGGGTTGACCCATGTGATGTGTTGCCTTGCCGGGCGGTTGCGATTAAAAGCCCTTCTTCCAATGGAAAGATCAGGCGATGGCCCATAATTTCGCTATCAATGACGACGTTCATCACCAGCTTCAGGGGCCGCAGGGACGCGCCGTCGTCAAGCAGCGCAGCATCTATACCATCGTCACATGCCTGCCGATCGAAGCCGATGGACGCCCGCGCTACCGCATCAAGAGCAAGACCGAGAATATCGAGCGCGTGGTGACCGAGGAGCAGATCAGCCGGCTGGATTGATCCGGCCCCTGTTCGCTTTTGACGTTATCGACATCGGATAGCTTATCCCTTGCTATATCGGGATTAGTGGTGTAGACGCCTCTCATTCGAATAGTCGATTTGCTTGTTGATCGCGCCGAACCGGCCCTACTCCCCAAGACATCGCTGAAATCGGATCAAGCCCGCGCGAAGGTCGTGCGGGCACAGCGCGCGTTTGCGCATCTTGGAGAAACTAAAATGGCTACCGGAACAGTTAAGTGGTTCAACGCGACCAAGGGCTTCGGCTTCATTCAGCCGGACGATGGCGGCAACGACGTGTTCGTGCACATCAGCGCCGTCGAGCGTGCAGGCATGGGCTCGCTCAACGAAGGCCAGAAGCTTTCGTACGAGTCGAAGCTCGACAGCGCGCGCGGCAAGACCAGCGCGGAAAACCTTCGCGCCATGTAAGGCCAGTCGATCAGGAGATTTCCGCGGATGTACCGGGATCTCTCATTCGACAGCGCCCCCGTTTGCCCGGGGTAAGATAAGATGATTGAAGCCCATCGGCGAAAGCCGGCGGGCTTTTTTCGTGGACGGCAGCATGTTTTCCAGGTGGCTTAACGCGGCCGGCGAGCAATCGCTTGCTCCTGGAAGGCGAAGTTGCTGTCCGTTTTACTTCGCCACACGCACCGGATGGGCCAGAGCCGAGCGCGCGAATTTCTTGAGCCCCATCGGCTTCCCGAACAGATAGCCCTGGACCATGTCGAAGCCCATTTCGTTCGCCGTGACAAAATCGGCGCGGGTCTCGACCCCCTCCGCAACGACCCGGGTGCTGTACCCCCTGGCGAGTTCGATGATGTGACGGCAGACCGTCTGTTTCAGCCGGTCGTTGGCGCAGCCGGTGACGAACTGCCGATCGACCTTCAGTTCGGCAAAGGGGAAGGCGTCGAGCCCCATCAGCGCCGGCCAGTCGGCGCCGAGATTGTCGATCGAGACCGCGACATTGTGAAAGCGCAGTTCCTTGGCGGCATCGATCACCAGATCCAGATCTTGAATGGCCTCGGCGCTGCTAATCTCGACGAGCAGTCCGCCGAATGCCGGATGCGCCGGCATCTTCCGGCAGAGATCGCGCACGATTTGCCGGTCCTTGAGAAACGAGACCGGCAGGTTGATCGAAATATCGGTCGCGCTTTGTTGTTGGAGCAGGTAGCGCCAATCCTCCCCAACGCGGTCGATCACGAAATCCGACAGGCGCAGCAAATGCGGATCGTCGTCCGCCGGGATGAAATAGGCGGGCGGGACGACGCCCCAGGTCGGATGCCGTATCCGCACCAGCGCCTCGGCGCCGCTGCGAACGAGGGAACGGGCGTCAATCTTCTGCTGATACCACAATTCGAGCCAGCCGGCGTGCAACGCCTCGGACACGTGGACCGCCGGGCTGGGGGCCGGCTCCCCCGGAAGAAGCGTGGTGACCCGCTCGCGCAAGGTCCCGGCGGCGAATGGCGTGGTTAGCGGGGGCAGCATGGCGAGGCCGTATTCCGCGCCGACCTGCTGCACGGCCCTAACGATGACCGACTCCCGGGCGCCTATGGCAAGAATCTTGCCGCCGAATTTCCGGCGCACCAGTATTTCGAGGATTTTGCCGGCTTCGATCCCATCGACCGATAGTCCGAGGACGATGAGATCCGGAAGCTGAGTCTCGAGAATCATGCCCAGTTCATCGGCCTTTGCGCACTCGCTGGTGACGAAGCCGAGATCTTCGAGCACGTCGGTAAGGAAGGCCCGAAGATGCTTCTTGCTGTCCGCAACGCAGGCCCGAGGTGTCACCTTTCGGCGTCCGAAGGTTTTGCTTTCCGCTGGATCGTCGCCGAATATCTCGCTCGCCATCGCTAATCTCCGCCCCGATGAGACGTTCTTAGCGGCGCGCATGGTTTCAAATATGGAGATTTTAGGCGCAGAGTTGAATTATTCGGGTAACGTTAAACCGCGCAGGAAGAATAAAATTGCTGCAGATTTTGTCTAAAATTGAAATAATCAGATCAAGTCTGGCAGACTTGGGCGACCGTCCGACGGCCGTCGGTTGCGCAAATTGCCTGCCGCCCGTGCTTCGCGGGCGGCAGCGACTAGGATCGAGTTCACGCCCAACAGCGCGCATGAGGCAATGGGCTTTGGGGTTTGATTCGACGCGGCGGTGACGGCGACCGCGGTGTCGCCTATTGCGCCTTCTCGTGCTGCGCGATGCCGACCGCCTTGTAGTCGTAGGTGGGATAGAATTCGGTGTGATAGCTGCCCCAGGCGGTGTTCTCGAAGATGCGGTTGACCTCGCGAAGCCGGGACGCCGGAAGCCGCAGCGTGACGACCTGTCCGATCCCCATCATCACGTACCAGCTAACGACCTCGATGCCGGGCGGCGGAAAGGCTTTGTAATAGCCTTGCTTCTCGAGTTGCGCGTTGAGTTCGCTTAACGGGCGCGACTGGTCGTGCTTCAGGAATATCGTGACCATCACGGCGTTGTCCGCTGTCGGTGCCGCGTTCTCGGTCGGCGGTGTTGCGGTCTGGGCTCCGGCGCCCGAAACGAACGCCAACACGCCAGCCAGCGCCGCCGCGGCTATCAGTAATCGCACCGGCACTGATCCGATCCCTCGACCCATCGCCATCTCCTTTTTGAACGTCTGATTACGTTTGCGGGACAAATTCAGACCGCGATTATCGCAGACCGGCGACACACGTGAACCTGATATCATCGTGATTGATATTCGCCGGAGATGTCCCTGCCGGTGTAGTCGGTCATCAGGGCGGTCGCCGCCAGCGTAATCACCGCGCAGATCGCGATATAGATCGCAATGGCCAGCGACGAGTGAAAGGTGCCGTACAGCCATGTCGCGATCAGCGGCGCGGGGCCTCCCGCGATGATGGATGCGAGTTGATAGCCGAGCGAGGCGCCGCTGTAGCGCAAGCTCCCGGTGAAACTTTCGGCGATCAGGGCGGCCTGCGGACCGTACAGCATGTCGTGCGGCACCAGCGACAGGATCACCGCGAGAAAGATCACCGTTTCCGATCCGGTATTCAGCATACCGAAATAGATGAAACCGAACACGCCGGTCGCCACCGCGCCGATCATGTACATGTTCTTGCGGCCGATGTGATCGGACAGATGACCGAACAGGGGAATCGAGACGAACGACAACATGGCGGCCGCGAGCACCGCCGACAGCAGGAAGTTGCGGGAGACGTGCAATGTCTCGATGCCGTAGGAAAAGATGAAGGCAGTAAAGATGTAGAACGGCGCCTGCTCGGCCATGCGCGCCAGCGCGGAGAGCAGGATTTCCTTGGGATGACGTTTGATGACCGTCAGCATCGGGGTGCGCTCGATCTTGCGTTCGGCGATTAGCTTGCTGAACACCGGCGTTTCCAGAATGCCCAACCGGATGTAGAGGCCGACGCCGACCAGTACGATGCTCAGAGCGAACGGGATGCGCCAGCCCCAGGCCAGGAATTGCTCGCCGGACATTTGACTGAAGGCCAGCACGGCGAGATTCGCCATGAACAATCCGCAGGGCACCCCGAATTGCGGCCAGGAAGCGATCAGCCCGCGCGAGCGATCGTCGCGCGCCCATTCCATCGACATCAGCACCGAGCCACCCCATTCGCCGCCGACGCCGACGCCCTGGATGAAGCGCAGCACGGTCAGGATCACCGCGCCCCAGATGCCGATGCTCGCATAGGTCGGGACTAGCGCCACCGCGGCCGTCGCCAGTCCCATCAGCAGCAGCGTCGCGATCAGCGTCGACTTGCGGCCGATGCGGTCGCCGTAATGTCCGAAAATCGCGGCCCCAATCGGGCGCGCGATAAAGCCGACGGCGTAGATCGCGAACGCCTCGAGGGTCCCGACCCAGGGGTCGGAGTGCGGAAAAAACAGCTTGGCGAAGACCAGGCCGGTGACCGTGCTGTAGAGGAAAAAATCGTACCACTCGATCGCGGTGCCGATAGTCGACGCGACCACCGCGCGCCGAAGCTGGACCTGGTGTTCGCTGGAGGTGAGGGAAATGGCCCTGTCGGCGTTGGATGTTGCCATGAACGTTCCCTCCGGCAGCGGCGCCCCCAATGCCCTGTGAATGGTTTGGCTAGGGAACTTGCGACCACGCATCCGGGTTCCAGGCGGCGGCGCGGGAATCGCAAAAATACCGGCGCCGGCCGGGCTCGGGCGCGGCCAGGCTGCAGCGATCCCGGCAGCGTTTACGCCGCCGAATGTGAAACATGTCACATCCGGCCGGAGGGTTCGGCGCTATCCATCAAGCGGCCGGGGCCTCTTGGCATTGAGGACAGGACACATGACAACGCGGCGGATGGTGTATTGGTGGTTCAGGTTCGTCGTCTCAGGACGATTTATCGAGACATTTCTGAACTCGCGGCGCGCGAAGCGCTCGTGAAGATTTTACAGCGGAGCTTCGATCGAACGATCGCCTCTTGCGGATGACGATCGCAGGTTCGCTTGCCACGCGCGAGAATTCCCGGGCTGGCCGCAGCTTCTCGCATTAGCCGCTCCCCCGCTGAGGGCGCCGTGTCATCCCGAAGCGCGGCTGGGCTCGAAAAATCGCAGAAATCGACCGGTCCGGCGATAAAACCGATCAAAGGGTGGGCTTGCCCCGCAGGGACGGGCTGTGAGATGACCCTTGGGGATCTCACACAGGTGCTTTCATGACAACAAAGAAAACTCCGGAAACGCTCCGCAGCGCGCGCTGGTTCGCGCCCGACGACCTTCGCGCCTTCGGCCATCGCTCGCGCGCGATGCAGATGGGCTATGCGCCGGAGGAGTGGAAGGACCGGCCGGTGATCGCGATCCTCAACACCTGGTCGGACGCGCAGCCGTGCCATATGCATTTCAAATCGCGGGTCGATGACGTCAAGCGCGGCGTCCTGATGGCCGGCGGCTTTCCGATGGAATTGCCGGCGCTGTCGCTGTCGGAATCGTTCCTGAAGCCGACCACCATGCTCTACCGCAACATGCTGGCGATGGACGCCGAGGAATTGCTGCGCGGCCACCCCGTCGACGGTGTGGTGCTGATGGGCGGCTGCGACAAGACCACGCCGGGCCTGCTGCTCGGCGCGACCAGCATGAATCTCCCCGCCATATATTTGCCGGCAGGCCCGATGCTGCGCGGCAACTGGAAGGGCAAGACCTTGGGCTCGGGCTCCGACGCCTGGAAATACTGGGATGAGCGGCGGGCCGGGAAAATCTCCGGCAAGGACTGGGTCGACGTCGAGGCCGGCATCGCCCGCAGCTACGGCACTTGCATGACCATGGGCACGGCCTCGACCATGACCGCGATTGCCGAATCGATCGGCATGACGCTGCCGGGGGCTTCCTCGATCCCGGCCGCGGACGCCGGCCACATCCGTATGGCGTCGGAATGCGGTCGCAGGATTGTGGACATGGTGTGGGAGGACCTGACGCCGAAGAAGATCCAGAGCCGGAAAGCCTTCGAGAACGCGATTACGGTGGCGATGGCGATGGGCTGCTCGACCAACGCGATCATTCATCTGATCGCGCAGGCGCGCCGCGCCGGCCAGGACATCGGGCTCGACGATTTCGAGATCGCCAGCCGCAAGGTACCTGTCATCGCCAACGTCCGGCCGAGCGGCGACAAATATCTGATGGAGGATTTCTTCTATGCTGGAGGATTGCCGGGGTTGATGAGCCGGATCAGGGATCATCTGCATCTCGATGCCATGACGGTGACCGGCAAGACGCTCGGCGAGAACATCGCGGGCGCCGAAGTCTATGACGACGACGTGATCCGCACCGTGGCCGACCCGATCTACGCCGAGGGCGCGCTGGCAGTGCTCAGGGGCAACCTCGCGCCCGACGGCTGCGTCATCAAACCCTCGGCCTGTGAGCCGCGCTTTTTAAGGCACACCGGCCCGGCGCTGGTGTTCGACGATTATCCGGCGATGAAAAAGGCGATCGACGATCCCGAGCTTGACGTCACAGCCGATCATGTCCTGATCTTGCGCAATGCGGGTCCGCAAGGCGGGCCCGGGATGCCGGAATGGGGCATGCTGCCGATCCCGACCAAACTGGTGAAGCAGGGCGTGCGCGACATGGTGCGGCTGTCGGATGCGCGCATGAGCGGCACCAGCTACGGCGCCTGCATCCTGCATGTCTCGCCGGAATCGTTTGTCGGCGGCCCATTGGCGTTGGTGCGGAACGGCGACAAGATTACCCTCGACGTCGATGCCCGCACCATCAATCTCGACGTGCCGGAAGCCGAGCTGGCAAAACGCCGCGCCGCATGGAAAAAGCCTGAGCCACGTTACGAGCGCGGCTATGGCTGGATGTTCAGCAAGCACATCAAGCAGGCCAATGAAGGCTGCGATTTCGATTTCCTCGAAACCGGATTCGGCGCGCCGGTGGACGAACCGTTGATTTATTGAGCCCGATCGTCGTTCCGGGGCGCGCGCCAGCGCGAACCCGGAACCTCGAGATTCCGGGTCTGGTGCTAACGCACCATCCCGGAATGACAAGACCCTGGGATAGAAAAGCCATGACAAAACTTTCCGACGCGACCCGCGATAATTCAAAACCGTCAGCACCGCCACAGTCGCCACCGCGCTCTACAAGCGCGGCTACCGGATCCAGATGATTCAGGACGTGCATCCGCTGGGTCCCGATCAGCCGACGCTGGTCGGCGAGGCGTTTACGCTGCGCTACATGCCCGCGCGCGAGGACCTCAACAAGGTCGAGGTGTTTTGCGACCGCTCGCACCCGCAGCGCAAGGCCATCGAGGATTGCCCCGTGGGCGCGGTGCTGGTCATGGACAGCCGCAAGGATGCCCGCGCCGCGTCGGCAGGCGCCATTCTGGTGACGCGGCTGATGCAGCGCGGCGTCGCCGGCGTGGTCACCGACGGCGGCTTTCGCGATTCCGCCGAAATCGCCAAGCTCGGTTTTCCTGCTTATCATCACAGGCCGAGCGCGCCGACCAACCTGACGCTGCATCAGGCGATCGAGATCAACGTGCCGATCGGCTGCGGCGACGCGCCGGTATTTCCCGGCGACGTCATCCTCGGCGACAGCGACGGCGTGATCGTGATTCCCGCGCATCTCGCCGACGAAATCGCCAACGAGGCTTTCGAAATGACCGCGTTCGAGGATTTCGTCACCGAAGAGGTCCGCAAGGGCCGCTCGATCTTCGGGCTTTATCCCGCGACCGACGAGCAGACGCTCGTGGGGTTCGCCGCGTGGCGGAAGAAGACGGGAAGGTAGTTTCTCTCAGCAGGTCGTCCCGGCGAACGCCGGGACGACGACAGATTTTTGAGCGGGCTACGAAGCGGCCATCCCCACCGCCCACAATGCAAAGGCATAGGCGATGGCGACTTCGTCGAGGCGGTGGAAGCGGCCGGAGGCGCCGCCGTGGCCGGCGCCCATATTGGTACGCAACAGCACCGGGCCGCCTGACGTCATGGTGGCGCGTAGCCGCGCGATCCATTTCGCCGGCTCCCAATAGGTGACGCGCGGATCGGTTAGCCCGGCCATCGCCAGGATCGCCGGATAGTGCTTCGCCGCGACATTGTCGTAGGGAGAGTATGATAAAATGGTGTTGAAGTCGGCTTCGCTTTCGATCGGGTTGCCCCATTCCGGCCACTCCGGCGGCGTCAGCGGCAGGGTGTCGTCGAGCATGGTATTGAGCACGTCGACGAACGGCACCTCGGCGACGATGCCGGCAAACAATCCGCCGGCGCGGTTGGCGACCGCGCCCATCAGCATGCCGCCGGCGCTGCCGCCATGGCCGACGATGCGTTTGGCGCTGGTGTAGCGCGCATCGATCAGCGCCCGGCCGCAGCTTGCGAAATCGTCGAAGCTGTTGGTCTTCTTGTCGCGCTTGCCGTCGAGATACCAGCCCCAGCCCTTGTCCGAACCGCCGCGGATATGCGCGATCGCATAGACAAAGCCGCGATCGACCAGCGACAGCCGGTTGGCGGAAAACGACGCCGGCATCGCCATCCCGTAGGAGCCGTAGCCGTACAGCAACAGCGGCGCGGTGCCGTCGCGCACGAGATCCCGGCGGTGCAGAATCGAAACCGGCACCCTGGCGCCGTCATGCGAGGTCGCTGTGATCCGTGTGGTGACGTAGTCGGCCGGGTTGTGGCCGGAGGGAATTTCCTGCCGCTTGCGCAAAATGCGCGTGCGGCTGGCCATGTCGTAATCATAGACTTCCGACGGCGTCGTCATCGACGAATAGGAGAAGCGCAGATTGGTCGTGTCGAATTCGTAGCCGCCCATGGTGTCCAGCGAATAGGCCGCTTCGGCGAACGCGATGTCGTGCTCCTTGCCGGTCGCGAGGTCGCGGATAATGATCGCGGGCAGCGCGTTGGCGCGCTCCAGCCGCACCAGATGACCGGCGTAAAGCTCGATGTCGATGACATAGACGCCTTCGCGGTACGGGATCAGGTCGCGCCAGTTGGCGCGCGCGGGCGCGTCCAGCGGCGCGGTGACGATCTTGAAGTCGATGGCGCCATCGGCATTGGTGAGAATGAACAGCTCATCGCCACGGTCGGCGACCGAATATTGCACGCCCTGTTCGCGCGCGGCGACAAGGCGCGGCGGCGCATCGAGATCGGCAATATCGATCAGCCGCTGCTCGGAGGTTTCGTGGTCGCCGCCGGCGATCACGCAGAAGCGGCCGCTCGAGCTTTCATGGATATGCGTGAACCAGCCGGCGTCCTGCTCTTCGTAGACCAGGACATCGTCCGCCTGCGGCGTGCCCAGGCGATGACGCCAGACCTGCATCGGCCGGTGGTTGTCGTCGAGTTTTACGTAGAAGAACGCCGTGGCGTCCGCGCTCCACACCACGGCGCCGTCGGTTTCCTCGACCAGATCGTCGCGGTCCGCGCCATCAGCCCAGTCGCGCACCCGGATCGAGAAATATTCCGAGCCCTTGATGTCCGCGCTCCACGCCTCGAGCCGGTGATCCGGCGAATGCCGCGCGCCGCCGAATCTGAAATATTCCTGATTTTCCGCAAGCTGGTCGCCATCGAGGATGATCTCGGTCTCGCCGCCGTCGCGCGCGGAGCGGCCGAACAATTCATGCTGGCCGCCGTCGCGGAATCGCCGGAAATACGCGAAAGGGCCGTCCGGCGCCGGCACGCTGGAATCGTCTTCCTTGATCCGCCCGCGCATTTCCGCAACCAGCGTCTTTTGCAGGGAAGCGGTGTGGCCGAGCAGGCTTTCGGTGTAATCGTTTTCGGATTCGAGATAGTTTCGGATATCCGCGTCCAGCACCGAGGGATCGCGCAGCACTTCCTGCCAGTTTGGGTCCTTCAGCCAAGCATAGTCGTCGACCACGGTGATGCCGTGCCGCGTGAATGAATGCGGCCGGCGCGGCGCCACCGGTGCCGGCTGGGAAATCTTTGGGTTTAACGTTGGTGTCACTCGGTCCTCATTCACTCTTCGGAAAACGCCGCCACTTTGCATATTGGGTCCCAAGGCACGGATTGCCAGAACCGCCGCCCATGCGCCAGAGGCGCGCGCGGCTTGTTGACCCGCGGGTTGTATGGTTAGGCTTTCCGGCCAGCGCGAGGGTCTGACGCCAACGCAGCCCACGGAATCGGGCTTTGCAGGGGAAGCCCGTCATGCCCGGCCTTATGCCGGGCATCCACGTCTTCCCTTCAATGGCGCAAAGGACGTGGATGGCCGGGACGAAGCCCGGCCATGACGGGAAAGCTGAGACTGGGAACCGATGCTCTTCAATTCCTACGCGTTCATTTTTCTGTTCCTGCCGATCGCCTTGCTCGGCTATTTCGTGCTCGGCCGGGTCGGCAATCTGGCGCCAGTAATATGGCTGGCGCTGGCGTCGCTGGCGTTTTACTCGGTCAGCAACTGGCAGTTCGTGGCTCTGCTGCTGGCGTCGATCGCGTTCAATTATGTCATCGGCTGGCTGTTGATTTCAAAGCATCTGCGCCCCGGCCCACGATTTGCGGTGCTGACGGTCGGGGTCGCGGGGGATCTTCTGGTGCTCGGCTATTTCAAATATGCCGGCTTCCTGGCCGCCAACCTCAACGCGCTGTTCTCGACCGGCCTTACCGTCAACATTCTGCTCCCTGTGGGGATCTCGTTCTACACATTCACCCAGATCGCGTTCCTGGTCGATGCCTACCGGGGCCAGGTCGCGCATTACGCGCTGCCGCATTACGCGCTGTTCGTCAGCTATTTTCCGCATCTGATCGCGGGGCCGATCCTGCACCACAAGGACATGATCCCGCAGTTCGAGCGCGCGGAATCAAAGCGGCCGGATCCGCATCTGATCTTGTGCGGCCTGATCATTTTCGCGATCGGCCTGTTCAAGAAGACCTGCCTCGCCGACGGCATCCAGCCGCTGGTCACGCTCGCCTTCGGCCCGGCGCCCCCCTCTTTCGATCAGGCCTGGATCGGCGCGCTGGCCTATACCTTCCAGCTTTATTTCGATTTCTCCGGCTATTCGGACATGGCGATCGGAATTTCCCTGATGTTCGGCATCTTCCTGCCGCTCAATTTCAATTCGCCCTACAAGGCCCAAAACATCATCGATTTCTGGCGGCGCTGGCACATGACGCTGTCGCAGTTCCTGCGCGACTACCTCTATATCCCGCTCGGCGGCAACCGGCGTGGCCGCGTGTTGCGCTACGTCAATTTGATGGTGACGATGGCGCTTGGCGGCCTCTGGCACGGCGCGGCCTGGACCTTTGTCGCCTGGGGCGTGCTGCATGGCGTCTACCTCTGCATCAATCACGCGTGGAACAATTACGGCCCGGCGGTGGCGCCACGCTTCACGCGGCTCGCTAACCTGGCCGCGTTCGCTCTGACGTTTTTGGCGGTTGTCGTGGCCTGGGTATTGTTTCGCGCCGACAGCATGGCGTCGGCGATCTCGATCCTGACGAAGATGGCCAGCCCCTCGCAGATCGTGCTCGGCCGCGTCGAAATGGCTTACAGCGTATTCATTGTCGCCTATGCCGCGCTCGCCTGGCTGGCGCCGAACACGCAAACCATCATGGGCTACGACCACACCAATCGAACCGTCGGCGAGGCGCTCGGCCGATGGCAGAAGCGCCCGGCCTTCCTCTATGCCACCGCCGCCGTGCTGGCTTTCGGGATTCTCGGAATCCAGCAGCACAGCGAATTCATCTATTTCAGGTTCTGATGACGGGTCCGGCCAAGAATCTGCTGCGGTTCCTGGGCGCCAGTGCGCTGGTCATGCTGGCGGCGGCCGCGCTCAATTTTGTCGTTGATCCGCTGCAGCTGTTTCGGCCGGCGCGGCTGTTTGCCGCGATGTATTCGCCCGACAGCCGGATGCAGGACGCCGGACTGATCCGCAGCCAGGACTTCGACACGGTATTCATGGGCACCTCGCTGGCGATTCACTTTCGGCAGAGCGATATCGATCGCGTGCTCGGCGTCCACTCGCTGAAGCTGGCGATGACCGGCTCGGACTCCCACGAGCAAAGTTTTGTCGTTGCCGCAGCGCTGCAGCGACATCCCAGGCGCGTGATCTGGCAAATCGACGACTGGATCTTCCGTGATGCGCCGGAGATCGACAGCGACGTCTATATTCCCGCCGATCTCTACCGGAGAAATATCAGGGGCGTCGCGGGATATCTTTTCAGCGGCGCGATGGCGCGGGAGTCGGCGTGGATCCTGGCTCGGTCGATTCCGCCGCTGGAGCCGGTGGTGGCGCGGCTGACCAACGGCGTCATGTTCAAATTCCCGATCTCCCGCGTCGACGACATCAACACCCTTCGGCCCAATGTCGACGTCGCCGAGGCCTATAACGCCAGGAGAGCGATGACTTCGTTTTCGAACGTCACCGCGCTTTCGCACCGCGGTTTTCTGGCCGACGGATACGATTACGACGCGATGGTCCGAAACTTCGAGCGCGATGCCGTTGCCCTGGTCGAAAAATATCCGGACGTCAAATTCGACTTTTATTTTCCGCCCTATTCGATCCTGCAATGGGCGGCGATGCGGGACGCGTCGCCGGCGACGCTGAAGATCGTGTACGACTTTTCAGGCTATATCAGCCGGCGGCTGGCGCAATTTCCCAATGCCAGCCTGCATGATTTCCGCGAGGCCGAGGAAACCACGCACGACCTGAACAATTATGCCGACGTGGTTCATCATTCGCCGGTGGTCGACCTGAGAATTCTGGGCTGGCTCGCGGACGGAAAATACCTCGTCGACCGCGCGGCGCCGACGGCCCCGCTCGACCGGCTCAAGGCGCAGGTCGAAGCGTATCGGGTGGGTGACGTTGGGCGGTAGCGATCCTGCATCTCTTCGTTCAAAGCGAAGTGGTGCGAATGGATTATTTCGTCATGGCCGGGCTGCGCGCGAAGCGCGTCTTCGCGCAGATGTCCCGGCCATCCACGTCTTTTCCGCGGGCTGCACCGTCAAGACGTGGATGCCCGGCACAAGGCCGGGCATGACGAGATTCTTCAGAGCGGTAGCCCGATTACCTCATCCTGAGGAGCGCGCGCTGGCGCGCGTCTCGAAGGATGAGAGGGCTCCGGCCTTCATGGTTCGAGACGCGCAAGATGCGCTCCTCACCATGAGGAACGAACGGCGGCGCTAGCCTAATTCCTCAACCTTGTCCCGGTATTGGCGCCGAACATCGGGATCTGGTTGACGGCGAGCACCACCGCGAAGGTGATGACCAGCATGGCGATACCCAGCACCGAAATCGCGGCGAGATCGCCGCTTTCGTTGAGATCGTAAATCAGCACGGACAGCACCTTGGTCTGCGAGGTGAACAGTATGATCGCCGCCGACAATTCGCGCATCACGCCGATGAAGATGAAGCACCAGGTCGCAATCACGCCGGTGCGCAACAGCGGGGCTGTGATCTGGCGCAGCGACTGCAGCCGCGTCGCGCCGAGAATGCGGCTGGCGTCCTCCAGTTCGGGATGGATGGTGGCGAACGCCGCCTGCAATTGCTGATAGGCCGACGGCAGATTGATGGTCAGGAACGCGATCAGGAGGATCCAGAGCGTGCCGTAGAGCACGAAGGGCGGCCTGGTGTAGCTGAGGAACAGCCCGACGCCGAGCACGATGCCGGGCACGGCGACCGGGGCGGTGGCGAGAAAGCCGAGGATCCGCGAGCCTGCGATCACGCGCCGCGTGGTGACATAGGCAATGACCAGCGCGAGCAGGGTGCCGATGGTCGCGGTCGCGGTGCCCAGGATCACGGTGTTCTTGAGCGCGAGTTGCGTCGAGGACAATTCGGTGAACACGAACACGACGTTGTGCAGCGTCAACGTCGACGGCGTCACCAGCGTGGTCGCGTTCGGCGAGAACGCGGCGTTGAGGAGTGCGAAATACGGCAGGAACACCGGGCTGAGCAGGATCGCGAGGCAAAACGCCAACGCCGGCCAGCGCCACCCGCCCATCTCGACGCGGCGCGGCGCGCCATATTTGCCGCCGACCACCGAATAGCCGCGGCGGCCCAGAATGAACTTCTGTGCCTGCAGCAGCAGGATGGTCAAAACCAAAAGCGGCACCGCGGCGGCGGCGGCCAGATCGAGTTTCGGCGGGTACTGGAACAGGCTCCAGATTTTTGTGGTCATGGTGTGGAAGCCGGCGGGCAGTGCCAGGATGGCCGGGGAGCCGAACAGGGTCATGGCCTGCAGAAACGCGATCAGGGCGCCGGCGACCAGCGCCGGCAGCGCCAAGGGAATGGTGACGCGCCGCGCCGTGGTCCAGGCCTTGCCGCCGAGGATGGCGGAGGCGTCTTCGAGTTCGCCGGGCATATTGTCGAGCGCATTGGCGACCAGCACGAACACGAAGGGGAAGGTGTAGCAGGAGATCACAAAGATGATCCCGGTCATCGAATAGATGTTGAACAGATGCTCGTCCGACTCGGCGCCGGTCACGAACCGAAACAGCTGATTGAGCAATCCGCTGTTGGGCGCCGCCAGCAATTCCCAGGCGATGGCGCCGAGAAACGGCGGCGTCACGAACGAGGCGGTGACCAGCGCGCGGATGAACTGCCGCCCCGGCATGTCGGTGCGCGACACCAGCCATCCCATCGGCGCCGCGACCAGGCAGCACAGGAAGGCGGACGTGGTTGCGATGATGGCGGTGGTCATCAGCGGATCGAGGAAATCCGGATCGGTGAACAGCGTGACGAAATTCTGCAGCGTCAGGTGATTGGCCTTGTCGGTGACGCTGTAGACCGCAAGCCAGGACAGCGGCAGTACGATCAGCGCGATCAGACACGCCGCGAACAGCCACAGCACCGGCTTGGTCCAGTCGAACTTGCCGCGCGTGCCGTCGATGGTGGTCGTGATGGTCATGCTGTTCTCAATCTTTGATTTTGCGCGCACCGCTTGGGGTGTTCTCCTTCCCCCGCCGATGATGCGTTCCCTCCCCCCTTGTGGGGGAGGGTTAGGGAGGGGGGTGAGCCGCACACACCGAATTCGCGGCTACCCCCCTCTCCAGCTCTCCCCCACAAGGGGGGAGAGGGCAGAGCACGCCTGATGGCTGCCATTCGATGTCCAATCGACGAGTACACTCGCTTCTTGGCCGCGGGTGTTGTCGTCATTCCGGGGCGCACGAAGTGCGAACCCGGAATCTCGAGATTCCGGGTCTGGTCCTTTGGACCATCCCGGAATGACGAGCAAGGCTCACACCCGAAACAGCTTGGCATAGCGGGTCTTGATCTCTTCGGTCATTTTCTCGACGCCGGCGGCGTCTTCTTTCATCAGCTTGATGTCGGAGATCTTGCGGCGGCCCGGTTTCGACTGCACCTGCGCATGCACCGAATACTGCGCCGTGAAGTCGATGAAGAATTGCTGGGTCTCCCTGGTGTGCAGCCAGGCCTGGAACAGCCGGGCGGCGTTGGGATGCGGCGCGCTCACGAATATGCCGGTCGGACCCGAGATCGTCGGTGTTCCCTCCGTCGGGTACACCGGTTCGACCGGCTGGCCGGCTTCCTTCAGCAGCACGATGCCGTAATCGTTGCCGTCGGCCATGACAGCGCGCTCGCCCAGCGAAAGCTTCTTCGGTGGATCGGTCGACGACTGCACCTGCATCACGCGCTGCTTCGACAGCTTCTCCAGATAATCCCAGCCGAATTCGCGGACCAACTGGAAGGTCGCCGTCATGATGGTGCCGCTATAGGCCGGATGGCCCTTGACCATCTTGCCGGCCCAGCGGGGGTCGAGCAGGTCGGCGAAGCTTTTGGGGGCGTCGTCGGGCTTCACGAGATTGGTGTTATAGGCAATCGATGACAGCCAGATCCGGGACGTTGCGGACATCCCGTCGGGATCGCGATATTCCGGCATGAAATGCTGCGCGATATCCTCCGATACGAACGGCGCCAGCCAGCCGTTTCTCTTCCACGTAATGAAGTGCGAAGCGTCAGAGCTGTTGATCACGTCGGCGGCGTGGATGTTGCTCGCGAATTCCTGGTCGACCCGCTGAAACAGCCGTTCCGAGCCTGAGCGCTCGACCTGCACCTGGATATCCGGATATTTCGCCTCGAAGGCCTTGCCGAGCTTCTCGCCGACCGGCAGGTCCATCGCGGAATACAGGATCACCTTGCCTTCCTTGCGCGCCGCGTCGATCAGCGCGGGCGTGATCGCCGTCGGCTCCGGCGCGGCGGCTTTCAGCGGGGCGGCGAATACCGTAAGCCCAAGCGCGGCCGAGCCTTTGACCAGGTCACGTCGGCTTATGGTCTTTCGCATCGTGCAGGCTCCCTGAGTCTGTGTTGAATTGGAATCATTACCGCTCATGGTTCGAGACGCGCGGCGTCGCCGCGCTCCTCACCATGAGGATCCGGAGCTCGCCGTGAGTACCTCCGGACCTCATCCTGAGGAGCGGCCACCTGGCCGCGTCTCGAAGGATGGCCGCGAGTCCGCACGTTGCGTCCATCCTTCGAGACGCTTGCTTCGCAAGCTCCTCAGGATGAGGTCCGAATCCTTCACACGCTCTGAGGCGCGCTCGGCGGCGCAATTGCGCCGCTGGCTCGCGCGCGTCTCGAAGGATGACGCCGCCCGACGAGAAACGCCTATCGGCTCGCCTATTACACATGAAAAATCTTCTGATAGCGCGCCTTGATCTGTTCGCTCTGCTTTTCCGCGCCTTCGGCGTCTTCCCGCATCAGCTTGATGTCGGCGAGCGGCTTGCGGCCCGGCTTCTCCTTGACCTGCGCATGCAGCGAGCGCAGGCCGCCGGCCTCGATCACGATCGCCTGCGCTTCCGGGCTGAAGCAGTAATTCTGGAACAGTTTTGCCGCGTTGGGATTCGGCGCCGCCTTGAAGATGCCGTTGGGACCGATGATGAAAGGCGTGCCCTCGGCAGGATAGATTGTCTCGACCGGCTGGCCGGATTCCTTGAGCAGGAAGACATTGTATTCGGTACCGTCGGCCATCACGCTGCGCTCGCCGAGCGAAAGCTTCTTCGGCGGGTCGGTCGCCGACTGAACCTGCATGATGTTTTGTTTGGCGAGATTCTCGTAGAAATCCCAGCCGATGTCGCGGACCATCTCGAACGTCGCGGTCAGGATCGTTCCGCTGTAGCCGGGGTGCGCCTTGACGATCTTGCCCTTCCATTTGGGGTCGAGCAGTTCCTTGAAGCTCGCCGGCGCCGCTTCGGCCTTCACCAGTTTGGTGTTGTAGGCCATTGGGCTCAACGTGGCGCGAAAGCCGGCATAGGTGCCGTCGGCGTCGCGGTGCTCGGGCTTGTAATGCTTCGCCACGTCCTCGGGCACGTAGGGCAGCAGCATGCCCTGCTTCTTCCAGGTCAGCAAATGGGAGGCGTCGGACGAATTGACGACGTCGACCGCGTGGACATTGCTGGCGTATTCCTGGCCGATGCGCTGAAACACCCGCTCGGCGCCGGTCCGCTCGACCCGGACCTCGACGCCGCCGAATTTCTCCTTGAAGGAGCCGGCGATTTTTTCCGCGACCGCAAGATCGATCGCGGTGTACCAGACCACCTTGCCTTCCTTCTTCGCCGCCTCGATCAGTTGCGGCGTGATTGCCTCGGCCGGCGGCGCCTCGGCGCGAACCGGAGACGCGAACACGGTGCCGAGCGCAAGCGCGGTCGAGCTCCTGAGAATGTCGCGTCTGGAAAGTCCTTGTCTCCGCATCGCGTGCTCTTCCTTCGTTTGTTGCTATCGGCTCAGCGCGCGGCAGCGTTCCGGCGGCAAAGTGAGCCAGACTTGGGTGCCCCGGGGAACCGGGCTCTCGGTCGATGTAACGATGCGCAAGGTCGTACCATCAGGCGTTTCCACCATGTAGTCGCGGCTGGCGCCGAGAAAGACCTGGCGCGTCACGGTGGCCTTGATGGTGTTCTCCCGGTTTTGCGGCGCTTGCGTTGAAAGCTGGATGTCGTGCTGGCGGATGGCCACCGCCGTATCCTGGCCCGGTGTGAGCTTCGCGCCCACCACCCGCAAGGTCGCGTCGGCAAACGCGACGTGATTGTCGTCGCGGGCGGTGCCCTTGATCACATTGCTGGCGCCGATGAAGCGGGCGACGAATTCCGATTGCGGCCGGTCGTAGATATCCTCGGGCGTGCCGAGCTGATCGATCTTGCCCGAATTCATCACCGCGATCAGGTCGGCGGTGGTCATCGCCTCGGACTGGTCGTGGGTGACGTAAACCGTGGTGTAGCGGTATTCGTCATGCAGCCGTCGAATTTCAAAACGCATCTCCTCGCGCAGATTGGCGTCGAGGTTGGACAAGGGTTCGTCGAGCAGCAGCGTCTCCGGTTCCACGATCAGCGCGCGGGCCAGCGCCACGCGCTGCTGCTGTCCGCCGGACAATTCGCCGGGATAGCGCTGCGCCAGGATTTCGAGTTTTGTGGCTTTCAGGATCACGTCGAGCTTTTTTGCGATGGTCGCGCGGTCGATTTTGCGCAAACGAAGCCCGTAAACGATATTTTCCGCGACCGTCATGTGCGGCCACAGCGCGTAGCTCTGGAAAATCATCGACATCTTGCGCTGTTCGGGCGGCAGGGTGCGCGCTTTCGACGACACCAGGCGGTCGCCGACATGGATCTCGCCGTCGGAGGGCTCGAGGAAGCCGGCGAGCAGCCGCAGCGTCGTGGTTTTGCCGCAGCCCGAGGGGCCTAACAGGCAGACCAGCTGCCCGTGATCAATCCGCAGCGAGACATCATCAACGACCGCCAACGATCCAAATCGCCTGGTCAGGCCGCGCAAATCAACGGACGCCAATCAAATTCCTCCCTAAACTTGCGCCGTTGTCGGCCTTCTTATTTATCGCTGGATCAATATGCACGAATAAAGCGGCGCCGAAAAGGCTGGCACGCCTAAAGTCTGATGCGCTTGAGCCTGCCACATTCTCCAGCAAGAGAAGAATGTAAAGAAGCGGTGCCAGTCGCAACGCCCTCTCCCCTTGCGGGAGAGGGCATCACAAGCGCCAACCACAAATTCAGTGGGGTGAGGGGTTGGCTCAGCGGACAAATAGCCCGCGGATAGAACCCCTCATCCGGCAGCCTTCGGCTGCCACCTTCTCCCGCAAGGGGAGAAGGGAACAAGCACTGCTTATGCCCCCACATTTTCGCCGAGCCAGTCGATAAGAGAAGAATGTAAAGAAGCGGTGCCAGTCGCAATGCCCTCTCCCCTTGCGGGAGAGGGCATCACAAGCGCCAACCACAAATTCAGTGGGGTGAGGGGTTGGCTCAGCGGACAAATAGCCCGCGGATAGAACCCCTCATCCGGCAGCCTTCGGCTGCCACCTTCTCCCGCAAGGGGAGAAGGGAACAAGCACTGCTTATGCCCCCACACTTTCGCCGAGCCAGTCGATAAGAGAAGAATGTAAGGAAGCGGTGCCGGTCGCAACGCCCTCTCCCCTTGCGGGAGAGGGCATCACAAGCGCCAACCACAAATTCAGTGGGGTGAGGGGTTGGCTCAGCGGACAAATAGCCCGCGGATAGAACCCCTCATCCGGCAGCCTTCGGCTGCCACCTTCTCCCACACGGGGAGAAGGGAACAAGCACTGCTTACGCCCCCACACTCTCGCCTAGCCAATCGATAGCGGCCTCGATGCCGCCCTTGCCGTGCGGGATATTGAGCGCATTGAGGGCGACTTCGATGACGCCGAGGGTTCCCAGGATCATCGGCGCGTTGACGTGGCCCATATGGGCGATCCGGAACGCCTGGCCCTGCAGTTCGCCGATCCCGACGCCGAGCACCACGCCGCATTTCTCCTTGCAATAGCGATGCAGCGCCACCGGATCGTGGCCGTTGGACATGACGACGGTCGTGACCGTGTTCGACCGTTCGGCGGGTTCGGCGATGTTGAAGCCGAGCACCTGGCCCTCGGCCCAGACCGCGACCGCGCGCCGCACCGCTTCGGCCAGCAGGCGATGGCGCAGGAATACGTTTTCGAGTTTTTCATCGAACAGCATGTCGATCGCCTGGCGCAGCGCGAACAACAGATGCACCGGTGCGGTACCGGAATATTTTCGGTAATGCTCGGCGCCTTCGCGTTCGCTCCAGTCCCAGTAGGGTGTGCGCAGTCCTGCCGTCTTGTGCACTTCGCGGGCGCGCGCGTTGGCGGCGACGAAGCCGAGGCCGGGCGGCGCCATCAGGCCCTTCTGCGATCCGGACATCGCGACATCGATGCCCCAGGCATCCATCTCTAACGGCATGCAGCCGAGCGAAGCCACAGCATCGACCATGAACAGCGCCGGATGGCCCGAAGCCTTGATCGCCTTGCCGATCGCTTCGATGTCGTTGATGGCGCCGGAAGCCGTATCGACCTGCACGGCAAGGATCGCCTTGATGGTGTGGTCCTTGTCCAGCCGTAGCCGGGCCTCGACTTCGGCGGGGCGTATCGCGCGGCGCCAGTCGCCCTTCAGCACTTCGACCTCGACACCCATCGCGGTCGCGGCGTGGCCCCAGCCGATCGCGAACCGGCCGCTTTCCAGCACCAGGATCTTGTCGCCGCGCGACAGCACATTGCTGAGCACCGCTTCCCAGGCGCCGTGGCCATTGGCGATATAGATGTAGGAGTGACCCTTGGTCGCGAACAATCTGGAGAGATCGCGCAACAGGCTGTCGGTCATCTCGATCATCTGGTCGGAATAGATGTCGAGCGCCGGGCGGTGCATCGCCCGCAGCACCTCGTCGGGCATGGTGGTGGGTCCGGGGATTGCCAGGAATTCCCGGCCGGCGCGAACGGCCATTTTCGTTATTCCTTGTGGATAGGCTCCGGGAAGGGATGCCGGGGAATGGCGGGAAATTCAAGCCAAGTCTTCGTCATTCCGGGGCGATGCCGACGGGTCCGCGCGCAGCGCGGCGCCGTTGGCATCGAACCCGGAATCTCGAGATTCCCCGATGTGCAATTGCACATCTGAGGTCTGGTCCTTTCGGACCATCCCGGAATGACGGCATGCGCCGGCCTATTTCCTCAGCGCCTCGGCGATTTCCTGCCAGATCTGATCCTTGACCTCGGTCGCGGGCGGACTGGGGAGTACGTCGGCCGGAGTTGTCCGCTTTTGGCACGCCTCGACCAGCCGCAGAATCCACACCTCGCCGTCGGTGTAATAGAGATCGCCGCCGCCATTGCGCCCCGCCACCGTCGGTCCGATGCCGGTCACCTGGTATTTGGCCTCCACCATTCCGGCGGCCTCGAGGTCGGCGGCGAACTGTTTTCGTTCGGCGTCGATATCGGCATCGATATGGTGGGTGATGGCGCCGGTATAGCGGCTGACGCCGACGCTGCGGTCGAAGGTCGCGGCGCCGAGCCAGACCGGCCGTTTTTCCTCGCCCTCGTCGAGCGCCTGCCAGAACCGGACGTGATGGCGCTGATCGGCGCTGCGGCCATCAGGCTTTTCGAACGCGAGATCCTCGCGGCGGCCGCGATAATAGAGATTGCTGACCGGCGCGTCGCGATAGGGACGGTCCAGCACCACGCTGCCGACGATTTCGATCGAGGAGCGAAGCGTCACCGGATCGGCGGGATACCAGCCGGCGGCGTGCATGGCGCACAGCACGTCCCTTTTGTCGCCGACCATGCCGACATTGATCGGATCGCCGGGAATGCCCTGCGCGGTGTAGGTCAGCATCGGCAGCGTCGCGAGGCCCTTCTGGTGTTCGTAATGGCTCCACAATGCCGGCAGCAGCAGATAGGCGCCGGCGGTGTAGATGCCGACGACCAACAGCGTCAGCAGCAAAAACCGCTCCAGCCGCGAACGATCGCGCGGCGGCGCGGAGTGCAGTTGTTCTCCAAGGTCGGCCACGACGCCCCATGCTCACAGATTCACTGGCGAAGTTAGCACATCGAAAAAGCGGCTATCGTCTGGTCTCGCGGCAGCCGGCCGCTTCGGCCTCGTCGACCGAGCAGAACCAGCGCGTGCCCTTGCTGATCTGCATCTTGATCTGCGCGTACCAGCGGCTGGTCGGCTTGTGATAGATGCATTCGCCCGAACTATTGACGTTGCCCTTGATGGTGCAGTCGGGTGAGGGCGCGACCGGTCCCGACGCCGATGCCAGCAGGATGGCGTGGGCGTTCTCGGGCGGCTTGGCGAAACCGAGAATGACGGTCTTCTTGTTGCGGATGCGCCAGTCCCACGGCGCGATGAAGGCGCCCTGCCACATCCCGGCCTTGGCCTCGCGCGCGGCTTTTTCGTCGGCATCGTAGTCGTGGGAGAACCGCACATAGGACAGCGCCCAGCCGTTCTTCACCATCCATTTCTGGATGTCCTCGCCGTCGACCTCGCAGCGCGCCACCGCGCGGCCGCGGCGATCGGTGCGGATGACGTGGCAGGTCCAGGGCTTGTTGTCGGCGTGCTTGATCAGTTCGTCGCGCGCGGCGACGCCGCAGGTCCAGCGCTCGCCCTTGGTGTTGAGGCAAAGCTGATCCACCGACGGCGCGTCGATGCCGCCGAGCCGGATACGGCTGTTGCCGATCTGGACGGTGTCGCCCTCGCGGACCTTGGCGATGCCGGTGATGTCGGCGGCTTGTGCAATGGCCGGCATCAGAAGCGCCAATAGCGCCAGCAGGAATTTCATGAACATGAGAAAGCGGCCGCATTCAATGTGAGGTAGTATCATCATGCCGAGGGATTGTGGTGCGGATTGGGCCACAGCGCCAGCGCTTTGGCGCGGCGCCCGCTTTCAACTTAACGCGATGCCGATAAGGTTCAACCGGCATGATTGTCGACACTTTGGACCGGCATGATCCCCGACAGTTTGGGTTGAGCGGCCTGTTCACCCGGGTCGCGGAGCCGCTCACGAAGCGGAGCGAACCGGGTGAACAGGCCGCGGCGATCGATGAGGCCGATGTCCAGATCGCAGAAGCGCACGATGTGGTCACCGGTCTGGAGCTCAGCAACGCCAACAAGTTCATCCACCAGCGCTTCACCGATGAATACAAACTCGCCTTTCCATTTGATCTCGCCGTTGCCGCGGACGCGACGGACCTGATGATCGGCGTCGTACCAGGGATCTTCCGCGCGCGGCGGCATGGTGCGCGGGGAGCGGCTGTAGAACTCTGCCGGCGGCCGTTGGTCCAGCGCTTCGTGCGGACGTTCCTCGTTGTAATGCTTTCGGAACATGTCAAAGCGGGCCTGCTGCTCGGGTGCGTTGCTGGCTGGCGGGACCGAGGTCTGTGCCTTCAGCGTGCGGTGCATGCGCTCGTGTCGGCCATTCTCCTGCGGCGAGGCGGGATGGATGAAGTGCGGTGTGATGCCGAGCTTCATCCACCAGGCCGACAGCCGGGTGAGACCGCCCGGGCCACGCGAGCCGAACGGCGAACCATTGTCGCAGCGGATCGCAAGCGGCAGGCCATGCTCACGGAAAGCCCGTTCAAAACAGGGGCGAACGCCCTCAATAGTGGGGGCGACAATGCGGAGTTCGATCAGAAAACGGCTGTGACTGTCTGCTACCGTCAAGGGATCGATCCGCCGCTGGTCGCGGGTGCGAAACCAGCCCTTGAAGTCCGTACTCCACTCATCATTGGCGCTCGTCACCGGCGTGCAGGGCCGCCGCTGGTCGAGCGGGCGACGGCGCCGCTTCACCGGCGAGACCAAGCCTGCGCGCTTGAGAATGTCCCCGATCGTCGAGGCGGCAGGCCAGGCGATCTCGGGGGCATCCCGATCAAGCACCGCCAACAGCTTGCGCGGCCCCAGATACGGAAATCGCCGCCGCGCCGCGATCACCTTCTCTGCAATCGCACCGTTCGTGGTCTGCCAACACTGCAAGGGCGCATGCGAGCGGTCCTGAAACCAGGCCGGATCGCCGCTCTCTTTCCGCTTGCGCCATTCGTAAAACGTGTCGCGGCAAATCCCGTAGCGCCGGCACACCTCCGATACGCTCCAGTTCCCGCTCTCGTACTCCAAAAACATCCGAATACGCTCTTCCATCCGACCGGTCTCACTAAATGGCATCGAAGGGTCCTCCCTCCGGCGCATTCTGAAACCTGTCGGGAATCATCCCGGTCTAAAATGTCGGGAATCTATCCGGTCCGTACCTAACTTTTGCTTCTCCCGTCCCCCCCCCCCCCCCCCGCGAAGCGGTGGGGTCGAGACGAGCGAAGCTCGCTTTTAGGGGTCGGGGGTGGGGGTGGTGCGGCATATACTGAAGCAGATATTCCCGCTGACAGACCCCCCACCCCCGACCCCTCCCCGCCACTCGCTGCGCTCGCGGGAGGAGGGGAGTGGCGCTGGATGTCTCCAGTCTCACGGCAGCGGCGGTGAGCTCTCGGGTAAAGGAAACGCAGCCGTTGCTACGTCCCCATCCCTCGCGTCATCGCCCTTCGCGCCAGGGCGAGGCCCATCAGCACGAAGGCGGAGGTGACTTCGGGACCGCCGACCAAAATCCGCGTCGGGGTCTTCATCTTGTTCCATTCATAGGCCTTGAACGGTCCGCGGCGGCCGCCTTCGCCGGTCTGGCTGACGATGCAATGCAGCGCCGGCGTGAAGCTCGCGACGGGCGCGCCGAGATGGCCGAGCGCGATCAGCGCCAGCGCGGCGTCAAACACGTTCATCTCGCCGGTGATCAATTCGTCCTGCACATAGGCCAGCACCCGCGTGCGGATCAGGCCGAACGCGCCGTCGGGGTCGATCGCCTGCTGCGCCGCTATCGGCAGTGCGATGAACGCGGCGTAGCAGCGGCCGAAATAGGCGCAGTACAATTCCGGCAGATAATAGATGTGCGAGCGGGGAAGGCTGAACGCGCCGCTGAGCACCAGCCGCTTCTGAAAGCCGATGATGCGATGCACGGTGTCGAGCCGCTGCGGCGTCTCGATGATCTTCCATCGCACCAGGTTGCGGAAACTGACCTCGAGGATATCGAGGTTGAGCGTCGGATCGAGGTCGTTGCCGAACGGGCGCTCGCCGCCGAGGTTGTCGATCCAGGTGGCGACGCCGCCTTCGTAGTCGATGTTGTCGTTGAGCGGCACCGTCACCAGCGGCTCGTTGACGCCGCCGCGGACCTGGTAGCCGGCGTAGAAATCCAGCAGCGGCTGCTCGAGGATCGGATCGTCGGAGCCGGCCTGGGTCGCCGCCGAAAACGCGCAGGCCGTGGTGTCGCAATCCGGCACGTAGACGCCGAAGCCGAGGTCCTGCTTGATCTGGGCAAAGAAGCGCGAAAACCTGGGATGCGGCAGCGGCGCCAGCGCGGTGACCACGTGCACCGCCGAGCCGTCCTGCGCGCGCACCTCTTCGCGGCTGGTGACCAGGCAAAACTCGACCATCTCCGCGATGGCGCGGCGCGATGTCGCGGCCTGGTCCGGCGAGGCCAGCCCGGTTTCGATGAATCCCAGCAGCGCCTCGGTGAAGAACGCGTCGTAATAGGCCGAGCGATGCCGGATCTGCATCGGCTCCCACATCGGCTCGGCGATCCCCTTCCAGGGCGGATTGATCAGCGCGCGGGCCGGCGAGCGCGCGATGAACACCCGCGCCAGGCTGAACAGCAAAGTCGAGTTCTTGTAGCCGCGCGAATTCAGCCCGGTCAGCGCCATCAAGAGTTCGCGGCCGCCCATGTCGGCGTCGCCGATCAAATTGAACGCGGCATAGGTCGGGATGAAGCCGTTGTCGCCGAACGCGCGCAACAGATGCGAACCGCAGCGGCGGATCACGGCTTCGATCTCGGCCGGCTCAGGCGGCCGCGCGGGCGCTTCACCCGGCTTCGGCTGCGGATGCGACAGCTCGATCGTATCCACGAGATCCGCCACCGGCTGGCCGATCGCGGCCCAGTCGGGAGCCTCGTCGTCGCGCGCATGAATCAGCGCCTCGCGCAGGCGTTCCAGCCGCGACGCGTCGTTGAGCTCGGCGAGCCCGGTCCGGCGCAGCAGCGGGCGCAGCGCCGGATTGCCGAGCGCGGTCCGATAAAACTTGGCCAGATGCTGGTCGCCGCCATGGTGCCTGCGCAGCAGGGGATCGCAGACCTCGTACAGCGACGGGCCGTCCTTGCGGGCCGTCAGCGCGCTACAGGCGGCGCCGGCAAAATACTGAAACCCCATGAAATGTCTTTCCGCGCGACGGGATCGCGCGTTCCCCCGGCGGCCAGAACCGCGCCCCCGCGGCGGCCGCCCGCTCCCCCATAACCAGCAAGTGCTTGAAAAACTACACGGATAGCCGGGAAATACAAATGGGACGGGGATCACGGCGGCGGCGAAAGGAAATAAAGGGAACAATCGGGGCGCTGGCGGCTGGGCCAACTGTCCCTAACTACTAAAGAAATCATGAATCCGGCCTGCGGGGCGCCATTCGCCAAACCGGGTTGCCGGACGGACGCCGGCGGGTTAAGGCTTCCTTTGTTGCGATGCCGCAATTTGAGCATAATTGAACGACAAACCACCGGGGCCCCCCAAAACCCTAAGTAGCGTAGGCGCGACTAATGTCCGCGTCGTTGACAGTGAACCAGGATTGACCTTCGATGAATGTCAGGCAGTTCAGTATCTCCCGCCGCCCGATCGCCGTCGCTGCGGTTCTTATCGGCATGGTGTCGCTGGCGATCGGCGCCCATGCGGCGCTGAACAAGCGATCGCTCGATGCCGCCAGGGCGGTCGCGACCGCGCAGACCGCCGATGCAAGCAAGCCGGCCTCGCGGATCGCGCTGGTGATCGGTAACGGCCATTATCCCGACGCCAACGCGCCGCTCGGCCAGCCGATCAACGATGCCCGCGCGCTGACGGTGGCGCTGCGCCATCACGGCTTCGACGTCGATGTGATCGAGGACGCCAGCCGGGACGACATCACCCGCGCGGTCGCCCGGCTGAAAGACAAGCTGCGGCCGGATTCCGTGGTGATGCTGTTCTTCGGCGGCTACGGCATCCAGGCCGGCGGCGAGAGCTACATGATCCCGGTCGACGCCGCCATCTGGAAGGAAGCCGACGTGCGGCGCGAGGGCGTCAGCATTGAATCCGTGCTCGACGTGATGAAGGAGCAGGGCGCCTGCGCCAAGCTCGTCATCATCGACGCCTCCAGGCGCAACCCCTATGAGCGCCGCTTCCGCGCCTTCTCCCATGGCCTCGCCCCGATCACCGCGCCCGACAACGCGCTGATCCTGACCTCGGCGACGCCGGGCAAGGTCGCCGACGATTCCAGCGGCGCGACCAGCGTGCTGGTGACCGAGCTGCTGAACAACGTCAAAGAGCAGGCAGCGATCGAAGCTGTCTTCAACAAGACCCGCACCGCCATCTCCCGCGCCTCCGACGGCGAGCAGGTCCCCACCGTCTCCTCCTCGCTCTTGGAAGACGTCCGCTTCGGCACCGACGAAAAGGCCGGCGGGTAGGCCACCCGATAGTTTTGAGATTGCCCGGCGCCACTTGTTCAGTGCCACCTCTCCCCTTGTGGGAGAGGTCGGATTGCATCGTCAGATGCAATCCGGGTGAGGGGTTACGGACTATCGATAGACCTGAACCCCTCTCCCCAACCCTCCCCCACAAGGGGGGAGGGAGCTCACTGCCGTTGCCGCGCGGGGAGCGTTTCACCAGTCCCTGGACAAGCGCGCTGCAGACTACGCTCTGCACATCCACTCCCGCGCTCTCTCGCTTCCGCACCCCGCGCTCTCTCGCTCCCTCCCCCCTTGTGGGGTCGAGACGAGCGAAGCTCGCTCTCTAGGGTCGGGGAGGGGGGTAGCCGCGGGCGACGCTCTCGCGATTGGCCGCGCAGCTCGCCGCAATTCACCTCGCAGCAAACCGCCCCCCGCTACTTCGGCTCCGCGCTCGCCGTCACCGGCCGCACCGGATCGCCTTCGCGCAGCAGCGCGCCGGCGCGGGCGACCACGACGTCGCCTTCGACCAGGCCGTCGCGGATTTCGATCTGGCCGCCGGACATCAGCCCGACCTCGACCCGCCGCGTCTCGACCCGGTGCCGCCGCACCACCTGGACCACGGTGCCGGCGGTGCCGTAGAGCACCGCGGTGAGCGGCACCGCGATGTTGCAGCTTTGCCCGGTCTTGATCATCGCGCGCCCCGACGAATTCACCAGCAGGCGCCGGTTGGTCGTCACGCCGATGATGACCTGGCCGAGCTGGCTGTTGGGCTCGACCGTCGGCGCGATCCGGCGCACCGTGCCGTCGACTTCGCCGGCGCCGACGATCCTGATCCGTGCCGGCTGGTTGACCGCGAGTTTCGGCAGGTCCTCGGTCGGCACCAGCCCGATCAGGTCGAATTCGCTGCGCGCGATGATGGAAAACAGCGCCTCGCCCTTGGCCGAGGCCATCGCGCCGAGCACGGCCGAGGAGGAGGCGATCAGCCCGGCCACCGGCGCCTGCACCTGCACCGTGCCGCCTTCTGGCAGCGTCAGCCGGGCCAGCGTCTGCCCGGCCGTAACGGTGTCGCCGGCATCGGCCAGGATTTCCGCGACCTTGAGGCCCGGCCGCTCCGGCCGCACCATGGTCTCTTCCCGCGCCATGACGATGCCGGAAACCTCGGCGATCGCCGCAAAGCACGCCTTCGCCGCCGTCAGCACCGTGACCGTCGCGCCCTTCGGCGCATCGGCCTCGTCGGCGGCGAGCGCGGGGGAGCAGGCGAGGCAGAGCAGGGCTGCGGTGAGGGGGGCGAGCAGGCTTCGCGAGGGGCCGAGCGGGGGGAGAAGGGGCATCGGAAGTCCTGAGCGGGTGATGCGGGTATGGATAGCAGAAGGGGGGCTGGAGAACCAAGCGGCTTCCGTACGTTTAGGTCACCTCTCCGCTTGTGGGAGAGGATCGGTGTCAGGGAGAGCAGCAAAGATCAGGTTTGCGGGTACAGCGACATCGTCTATCAGCCATTTGAAGTCGGTTTCACTGTCAAGTCTGTCGCCCGCCTCTTGTAAGACTGTTCGACTCTCATTTAATCCATCGGATGCTGCTTTTGAGCGGAGATATGTGCTGGACTTGATGCTTGTGAATCCATGGCTTTTGATAAGCGTATTCGCTACACCCGATTTCCCAACTGCTACTGGGCCACTGAGCAAAAGCAGAAGCTTCATTTTGGCTTTAGCCTATCGAATTCGAGACCATTGCCACGCCAATCCGGATCACTTTCTGCTTTCTGTATAAAGTCGATCACTGCACCAACGTGCGTATTGTCACGTGGATATGGCCCCGGCGGCTTCTCCCCTGTCACTCTCCATTTACACTTAAGAGAACTCAGCATCCGTCTTGCGATGCTTGCATCTTCGTCTGAAAAACAGGAGACGAATGTTTCGTCCGGCAAGTTAAAATCGCCATGCACGAGGACTTCGATCATAGTATTTTCGTGAAGGTGTTTCTGAAGCATCGCGGACTTATCAGCATCAGTGCGGGCAATCGGAATCTGATGCCCTGCGTAATAGCGGCCGTTCGTTCTGGATTCCGGGAAACCCTCTTTGCCGCCGCGCCGCAATTGACGCGTCATTGCTACGTTGAACCGGCACAAGCTGAACGGCACAGCGTCTATTTCGGATGCGGGAATGTTAATCGCGATATGGGGAAAGCCTGCCGCCAGCTTTGCCCGCAAAATGCGTGGTCGGGCGTCGATCGTAAGATGTGAGTAACTGCCGAAGCCTCGGGCTATGTCCTGTCCGTGCGACATAGATCTTAGATGGCGGGTGGTAAAGCCAGCTTTGTGAAGGGACGGCTTGCTCAATATCGACCGCGACCTCGCAATGAAGATCAAGTAATGGAGCGGTGCGTAGTGATGAACGGTCTCGATTCGGTGATCGGCAAGTACAGGCATTCTTCCTCCCTAACGGTGGTAGCATGGTAACGCTAATGCACGCAAGCGTTGGGTAGCCGCCGCCCGCCACCCAGGTATTGATTTTACCAAGCGGTATTGCATGTGGCGGCGTCATGCATTTTGCCCGCCCTACTCTTGCGGGCTGCTTCGACCTCAGGCCCGATCATGCCGCAGACCTCCGGCTGACCGCGATCTGGCTCTTTTATCGTCTTCCGATTTTCCGAAATTCCTCTTGACCGAATCAGTACCCCTGGAATATATCCACGCCGTCCCACCCCTCAGAGGGGCGTATCCGGATCGTCAGAGACGCGGGGTGGGATGCGGTGGACGCGGCAGCGTTAGGCACGCACGTGATGGCAGGGCGGACTTCGGTCTGTGAGCGATCGGCGGCGGGCTGACGAACGGCGCTGATGCGGACAGTGAAGTCGTGTGGTCCTGACGCCTCGACGCCGGCGTCAAGTTTGCGGTGGCATGTCGGCCCGACCGGGCGCGGACACGCGTTGATCCGCAGATGACGGTGACAAGAAAGCCGATCACCGGGGAGAGCGCGATATAAACTGTTAAAACCATTGCGTGCGGGAATGTCGGGTGATTTCCGATGGCTCGCTGTGAATACTCGTGTGCATACTTACTACCCTAGCGCACACGAGGCTGCGGGTGCATCGGGCGCCCGGCATTCCCCACGCCCTCTGATCTCTTCAGGGGCGGAACGTTCCCAGCATGACTCGGGCCTGCGCCGCGAGATCGCGGAGGTGTGCCTGGATTGGCGTCATTGCGAGGAGCGATAGCGACAAAGCAATCCAGCTTTCTTTGTTGCTGCTCCATGGATTGCTTCGCTGGCGCTCGCAATGACGGGTGCTGCAGCGGCTGTTTGAAAATCCGTCGCCATTCGCTCGGTGCCACCTCTCCCCTTGCGGGAGAGGTCGGATCGCATCGCCAGATGCGATCCGGGTGAGGGGTTACGGACTATCGATAGAGGTTCAACCGGCATGATTGTCGACACTTTGGACCGGCATGATCCCCGACAGTTTGGGTTGAGCGGCTTGTTCACCCCGGCCGCCGGAGCCCTCACGAGGCGGAGCGAACCGGGTGAACAGGCCGTGCCGGTTGACGTGCGCGTCAGCCGGCGTTCACCGATTAAACAGCTGCCGCAGCAGGTCGTTCATTGGCTGACTGTCCTGCGATGGCGGCGGGGGCGGGTCGCTTTGCGGCGCGGGCGGTGGGTTAGGCTGGGTCTGCGACGGAAGGCTGCGGCTCTGTCCAAGACCCTGCTGCAGCAAGTTGCCCAGGGTCTCGCCGAGCGTGCCGCCGAGCGGTTGATCGGACTGCCCGCCACCGCCGAACAGGCCCTTGCCCATTTCCTTGAGCTTGGCGTAGGCGGCGTCGGGATTGTCCGTTATCCCGGCGATATCCGGATAGATCCGCGGATCGGCCCACGGGCCGTCGATCATCACGGGGATGCCGAGCCCGACCGGATCGGACGAGCGGCCCTGGCCTTCCGTGGTCATCACGAGCTTCGGCTCGACCTGGAACGCCAGCGTCTGCGCGGCCAGATCCACCGTGCCGGTCCCGGTCACCCGCACCAGCGGTCCGACCAGGTTGAGATCGCTGGTCGTGGCCTGGCCCTTGTCGATCCGGAACGAGGCCGACAACTGGGTCAGGTCGGTCGCCTGCTCCTTGGCCTCCGGCCATCCCGACAGGGGGCTCGCAGCCAGCGAGCGGATCATCTGCACGACGTTGAGGCCGCGGATGGCGCCGTCCTTGAACACCGCGAATACGGTGCCGGACAGGTTCGACATGACAGCGCGCTGGCTGGAGCCCGCCGAACGCACCGCCAGTTTCGCCTGCAGCTTGCCGTCGAGCTTGTCGAAATCGGCGACGCTGCGCAGCAGCGGCAGCGCGCGCACCCCGATGAGGTCACTGGTCAGCGCATAGGTCGGGTTGCCGCCGGACACATCGACGATCAACTGGCCGTTGGCCTGGCCGCCATAGGCGCCGAGATTGGAGAATGCGATCCGGGCGACGCCTTGGGCCAGCGCCGAGTCGATCGCGACCGGCGCCAGATGCGCCTCGCCGATGTTGAGTTCGGCCGCGGAAACCCTGGCCTGGACGTCGACATAGTTCAGTCCCCTCAGGTCGATGGTTTCGTTGCTCCAGGGATGCGGCTCCGATGAAGCCTGTGTATTCGGCGAACCCTGCGAACCCTGCGCGCCGGAACCGGCCGGCGTCTGGGCGGTCGCGACGTCGAGCCGCTGGAAGTCGAGATCGAGTTTCACCAGCGGCTTGCTGGCGAGATCGACCGAGGCCCAGCCGTTGAACGCGCCGTCGCCGAACGTCCCGGTCACGCCGTTGATCATCACCGCCGTGCCGTTGAGCCGGGCCTCGGCCTTGGCCGTCAGCGGCGCCTGCAGCAGGCCGGCGGCCTCGAGCGTAAGTTCGACCGGTATGTTCTGCCGCTCCACCGGCGGAGCCGGCGCGGTCGCCTTGATCTGGAATTTCAGCGGATGCTCGCCGGCGCGCGCACTGCCGTTGACCTTGATGTCGCGGTCGGCGCCGACAGACGCGACGGCGTTGATGCCGTCGATGCGGGTGTCGAAGCGGTCGCGCAGGTTGGAAAATTCGATCGCGCCGTCGGTGACGGTCACCCGATCGATCGCGAGCGCATGGGCGCCGGACTCGCCGGCGGACGTCGGCGGCCTGGGAGATGATGGCGTGGGCTCCCGAACGCGTTCGCGCAGCAGCGGCACCGACAGCACCGGGCGCGCGATCGCAAGTTCAGTGATCTGCGGATGGCCCGACCACACGCTGGACAACGTCATGTCGGCCCGGACGCTGCCGACCGTCACGCGGCTGGACGTATCGCGGTCCTTCGGCGCTTCGAGCGTGACGTCGTTCAGCGTCACGTTCAGCGACGGCCAAAGGCCGATCCTGGTCGCGCCGGCAATGTTCAACTGGTACCCGGTCTCGCGCTCGACGCGCTCCCGGATCGCCGAAGTCAGGAAGCCGGAGGGGATCCCGATGATCAGGAGCAGGGCTGCGATAACGATGACGGCAGCGACGGCGGCGCCGGCGATTTTCAGTGCTCTCATGACGACTTTCCAAAGCGGGCACGCGGCATCAGGCCAGGTCGGGCGCTCAAGGCAGCGGCCTTTGCTTGAGCTTATCCCGGAAGCGGAAACGGCTCAAAGCCGCCCGCATCATCCAGGGGTGCTGCAAAGTTATGTGACTTATGACACACTTCGAAGGCGGCCTGAATTTTGCGAACCGCTCCTTTGACGAATTAGCTCTGGAAGGCATTGCAATGAGCAAAGCGGCCGAATTTGCGGTCATTCTGAAGATGAATCCGATGTTCGCCGACCTGGGAACCGACGAACTGGCGCGGATCTCCGGCCTTTGCCACACCGAGCATCTCGGCTCGGGCGAGCTGTTGTTCCAGAAAGGCGATGCCGGCGACGCCCTGTTCGGGGTCCGCCGCGGCCAGATCCGGATCGAGACCGGCGCCTCCGACGGCAGCCGCCTGACCCTGAATTTCATGGGTCCCGGCGATCTCTTTGGCGAGGTCGCGGTGCTCGACGGCCAGAGATGCACCGCCGATGCCACCGCCGGCGAGCCCACCGAATTGTTCGTGCTGCGGCGCGAGGATTTTCTGGGCCATCTCGAACGCGAGCCGAAGGTCGCGATCAAGATCATCCAGCTATTGTGCCAGCGGATCCGCTGCCAGAGCGAACGGATGGAGGAATCCGTGCTGCAGCCGCTGCCGGTTCGGCTGGCGCGACGGCTCTGCGCGCTGGCATCCGATTTCGGCTCGGAAGTTCGCATCTCGCAGGAGCAGCTCGGCGTCTTCGTCGGCGCCGCCCGCGAAAGCGTCAACCGTCAGCTGCAGCTCTGGCGCAGGGACGGCATTCTGGACCTTCAGCGCGGCCGGATTTTGCTCCTGAACACGAACCGGCTGACGGCGGTGGCGCGGAACGAGTAGGGGCAGAGGCGCCATCCATGTCGGGGACAATTATGATACAAATCACTGCTGCATGCTGCGGCAAGCAGCGCGACTTCCTCATGTCAGGGTTGCACAGGGTCCTAACCAGGGAGGATGACCATGGTAACTTATGTCGTGCTTGCGAATTTCACCGACCAGGGAATCCGCAATGCCAAGGATTCTCCGAAGCGGGCAGATGCCTTCAAGCAAATGGCGAAGACGTTTGGAGTGACCGTGAAAGAAATCTTCTGGACGCAGGGAAGGTATGACATCGTGACAATCCTCGAAGCGCCGGACGAGGCTTCCGCCCTGTCGCTTAACCTGAGCCTTGGCGCGCTCGGCAACGTCCGCACCGAATCGTTGCGAGCTTTCTCGGCAGCGGAGATGGCGACGGCTGTCGGCAAGATGATCTGACAACGGCTGACGCCGGCGATTACTGGATCATCCGCTTTCGCGGAGGATGACAGCAGTGAATGTGTGAGAGCCCCACCCCTCACTCCGCCGCGGGCGAACGCACGATGGTCGGCGGTGGCGGTTTGTGATCGGCGGAATGATCGGCCGGCGGGTGCTCGGTATCGCCGCTTTGGGCCAACAGCTTCTTGCCGAAGCGCCAGAACAGCGTGCCGATGTCGTCCATCATCATGAACATCGCCGGCACGAACACCAGCGACAAGACCGTGGAGAACAACAGTCCGCCGATCACGGCGAGTGCCATCGGCGAGCGGAATTCGCCGCCGGCGCCGAACGCCAGCGCCGAGGGCATCATGCCGGCGACCATCGCGATCGTGGTCATGACGATGGGACGGGCGCGCTTCATGCCGGCGTCGATGATCGCCGCGTCGCGCGCCACGCCTTCGCGCATCGATTCCACCGCGAACTCCACCAGCATGATGGCGTTCTTGGTGACGATGCCCATCAGCATCAGGATGCCGATCCACACCGGCGTCGTCAGCTGCTTGCCGGTCAGCAGCAGCGCCATGATCGCGCCGCCGATCGAGAGCGGCAGCGAGAACAGGATGGTGATCGGCTGCAGGAAGGTACCGAACAGCAGCACCAGCACCGCATAGACCATCATCAGCCCGGCGGTGATCGCGGTGGCAAAGCCCTCCGACAATTCGTTGAGGCTTTCGGCATCGCCCGACGGGCTCACCTTCACGCCTTTGGGCAGGGTTTTCATGACCGGCAGGTCGTAGATCTTCTTGGTGGCGTCGCCGAGCGCTGCGGTGCCGACGAGGTCGGCCGCGACGGTGGCCTGACGTTCCCGATCATAACGGTTGATGCTGGTCGGGCCCTGATCGAGCTTGATGTCGGCGACGACCGACAGCGGCACGCCGCCCTTCTCGCCACGCACGCCGAGCGGCACCCGCAACTGCTCGAGCAGGGGCAGGTCACCGCGCGCGGAGTCCTCGAGCTGCACCCGGATCGGCACCAGCCGGTCGCCGGCGTCGAATTTTGCCAGCGCCGGACCGACGTCGCCGATCGTGGCCACACGGATCGTCTGTGACAGGCTTTCGGTGGAAACGCCAAGCCGGGCGGCGAGATCGGCCCGTGGCTGGATCCGCAATTCGGGCCGGTCCAGCGAGGTTTCGGAAATAACATCCGAGATCAGCGGAATCCGCTTCATCTGGTTGGCGAGTTCGCTGGCGACGTTGGCGACGATGTTGCTGTCCGCGCCCGTTACCACCAGCGACACCGCGCGCAAACCGTTTTCGTCGAGGAACCAGTAGCGGATATCAGGGACGTTTTCGAGCTCGCGGCCGATCTCGAGTTCGAGTTCGCGCTGCGTGATCTTGCGCTGGGTTTTCGGGGTGTAGTTGATGATCAGCGCGGCGCGGCGCACCTCGAACGTGCCCGGCGGCACCCGGCCGCCGTCGACGAACACGCTCTCGACTTCGGGCCGCTTGCGCAGCCGCGCGACGATTTCCTCGGTCACCTTCTCGGTATAGGCGAGCTGGGATCCCGGCGGCAGTTCCATCGCCAGCAGTGAGCGCGCCGTATCCTGTGCCGGCAGGAAGCCCTGCGGCAACAGCGTGATGCTCCAGATCGAGGCGGCGAAGATGCCGAAGCCGATCAGCACGGTGATGAAGTGATGTCGGACCGACCAGGTCACGAGCCGGGTGTAGGCGTGGAATGCGCGTCCCGGCGACGGATCGTCATGTTCGTGATGCTTCAGGAAATAGGCGGCCAGCATCGGCGTGACGAAACGCGCGGCCAGCAGCGAGAAGAACACCTGCACCGAAACCGTGATGCCGAACTGCTTGAAGAATTGCCCGGCGATCCCCGACATGAAGCTTGCCGGGGCGAAGATCGCGATGATGGTCAGCGAGATCGCGATCACGGCGAGGCCGATTTCGTCGGCGGCCTCCAGCGCGGCGCGATAGGGCGACTTGCCCATCCGCATATGGCGCACGATGTTCTCGATCTCGACGATGGCGTCGTCGACAAGAATACCGGTCGACAGCGTGATCGCGAGGAAGCTGACCAGGTTCAGCGAGAATCCCAAAATGTCCATCGCCCAGAACGCCGGGAAGATCGACAGCGGCAGCGAGATCGCGGCGATCATGGTCGCCCTGATATCGCGCAGGAACAACAGCACAATGATGACGGCGAGAATGGCGCCTTCGAACAGGGTCGAGATCGCGGCCTCGTAATTGCCTTTTGTAAACTCCACCGAGGTGTCGATCAGTTTCAGGTCGACGTCGGGATAGGCGATTTTCAGCGCGTCGATGCGCTTCTGCACGGCGGCCGCGACCACGACGTCGCTGGCGCCTTTGGAACGCTTGATACCGAGCGCCACCACCGGTTCGCCATTGAAGCGCGCAAACGTCCGGCGGTCGGCGATGGTGTCGGTGACGGTGCCGAGATCGTCGAGCCGCACCTCGCCGCCGCCGAACAGCGGGATCATGGTTCCCGCCAGATCGTTTAGCGTCTTGGCGCCGGCCAGGGTCCGGATCGCCTGATCGTTCTTGCCGATTTCGGCCCGGCCGCCGGCGAGGTCGACATTGGTGCCGCGCAGGCTTTGGCTGACATTGACCGCGGTCAGGCCCGCGGCCTGCAGCCGGTCGGGGTCGAGCGAGACCAGAATCTCGCGCTCGACACCGCCGATACGCTCGACCTGGGCGACGTTGCGCACGCCCTGCAAAGCGCGTTTGACGACGTCGTCGACGAAATAGGACAGCTGTTCGGGAGTCTTGCCGGGCGAGATCGCGGCATAGGTGACGATCGGCAGGCCGATGACGTCGACGCGCTGGATCAGCGGCTCGGTGACATTTTGCGGCAGGTTTGAGCGCACGCGGGTAACGGCGTCCTTGACGTCGTTCAGCGCGCGGTCGGTGTTGGTCTCAAGCGCGAACTGGATCGTCGTCAGCGACAGCCCGTCGGTGATCGACGATGAAATGTGCCGCACGCCCTCGACGCCCGACACGCCGTCTTCGATCGTCTTGGTGACCTGCGATTCAAGTTCGGCCGGGGCGGCGCCGAATTGCGAGACCGCGACCGAGATCACGGGGATGTCGGCGCTGGGCAGTCGCGTCACCGCCAGCTTGGTGAAGCTGACCCAGCCCAGCACCAGCAGGATGATCGAAAATACGATGGAGGGCAGTGGATTTCGGATCGACCATGCCGAGATATTCAGAGCCATCAGCGTACCCGCGTTCGATCGAGGTCCTCGGCGAACGTGGTCTTGATCTGGTCGCCGTCATGCAGCGAGGAGCCAGCGTCGGCCACGACGGTTTCGCCGACGTCGAGGCCTTCAAGAATTTCCGTCGAGGTGTCGGACACCAGCCCGACCTTTACCTTCCGCGTCTCAACCGTATTCCCTTTGACCACCTGGACCGTCAGATGGTCAATGGCGGTGCGCGGAATCGCCACGCCGCAACTGCGCTTGGCGTCGATATTGGCGCGGGCGAACATGCCGACCTTGAGCGAGGGGTTATTGGTGAGCGTGATCCTGACATGGCCGAGCTGGGTGGTGCGATCGATCTGCGGTGAGATCAGCCGCACGCGCCCCACCAGATCCGGCGCATTGTCCCGGCTGATCCGCACCGTGGCGCCTGGATTGAGCTTCAGCACGTGGACGGCGGGCACTTCCGCATCCAGCTCGATTTCGTTATTGACGGAAATGCGGAACATCGGCCCGGCCTGCGGCGAGGCCGGTGCGCCCACCACGGTCCTGACCTCGGTGACGAGGCCCGCGGCCGGCGCGCGCAACGACACCGGCCCCGGCGACGATCTTCCGGGCTGCGCCGGCGGCGCCGTCAGCCGGGCCAGTTCCTGATTGTCGGTGACCATGTCGCCTTCGCGGACCAAGACATCGGTAACCTTGGAGCCCTCCTGGTCAACCCCGACCACCGCCTCCCGGCGCGGCACGATAAATCCGGTGACCCGCACCAGGTCGGAGAAACAGGCATTGGTGGCTTTGGTCACGACGACCAGGGCGGTGCTCGGCGTTTCCTTTTCCTCGACGCGCGGACGATGCTCAATCCAATACCATCCGCTCCCCAGCACGGCCACGAAGACCACCGCTAACGCAGGCTTGAGGTATTCGGAGAGGTTCATCGCCGGATCAATCCAGGGCTAGCGTCGGGTGGAACGTTGAGGCGTCATTGCGAGCGAAGCGAGGCAATCCAGACGGCGTCATTCCGGGATGGTGCGCTAGCACCAGACCCGGAATCTCGAGATTCCGGGTTCGATCCTTCGCGTCGCCCCGGAATGACTAAAGTCCGGATAGCTTCGTCACGTCGCTCCCCGCGATGACGAGAAAACGTCCCGCAGGGGTGCGGGACGCAGTGTAGCGGCAAAACTCTCAGCGCCACAACCGGTACACTTCACCGTTCACTTCGACGCGGTGGCCTTGTTCGCCATGTTGACGACCTGCACGCGGCGGTTGACTTCCGCCATCGGATTGCTGGGGTCCTTGAGCTTGCTCTTGCCGTATCCGACGGTCACGAGGTCGGTGCCGGCAATGCCGAATTTGTCGGTCAGATAACGCTTGATCGAGTCGGCGCGGCGCTCGGAGAGGTCCTGGTTGTAAGCCTCGCCGCCGGCGGCGTCGGTATGACCGGCGACGATGAAGGTCGAGCCCTTCAGATCGGGATTGGTCAGCGCGCGGCCCAGCGCCTGGACCGCGGGCAGCGATTTCGCGCTGATGTCGGCCGAATTGTAATCGAAGGTGATTTCCAGGTCGATATTCGGCTTGTCCTTGGCGATCGTGGCGATCTCTTCGCGCTCGGTGACCGAGAGCGAACGCGTGGTCCGGTTGCGGATGGTCTGAACGAAACGGCCCTCGGCCGCGGTGGCCGCCGGATTGGTCTCGGTCTGCGGGACCACCGACAGGCCCCGCGTCAGGGGCTTCTTGGCCGGAGGCGCTAGCGCCTTGACGATCTGATCCTCGGTGACGTCATCGGCGGCGACCGCTTTGGCCATGCCAAAGGAAAGTGCGGCGCCGATGGTCAGAAGCGAAACGATCGCGGCAAGACCTCTCCTTCCAGAAATTTTCGACATTGCCAGTCCCTCCTGCGCTGCCCGCGCAATTCCAATGGATTTTGCAAACAAGCCGCCGACAAAATGGTCGCGGCGCCCTACTCGTAGGTATCTGGCGCCGGCTCGGGGGTTCAGGCCGCCGCCCGCCTTCACCCCAAATTACCGTCAATGCACCCCGTAATCGGCGAATTCCTTGACAATATTCGGATCCATGGCCTTGGCATTGGATATATCCAATTCGCCCTCTGAAATTGAGCCGTTGCGCTGCTTGGCAAGGCCGCGCCCGTACAGCGACGAGGTCAATCTCGGATTGATCCTGAGCGCGGCGTCAAAATCGGCGATCGCGTTTTTTGCGAGCCCGCTCTTCAGGTTAACCAGGCCACGGCTGTCCAGCGCGTCGACGAAATTGGGGCGCAGCCGCAGCGCCTCGTTGCAATCCTTCAAGGCCGCCTGCAGATCGCCAATGACCGCGCGCGCCCAGCAGCGGTTGTTGAAGGCTTCGACGTCCTTGGGGTTCAGCCTGATCGAGTCGTCGAAATCCCGGATCGCGAGGCTGTACGCCCCCTTGCTGGCATAGACCTGTCCGCGCCGATAAAGCGCGTTGGCGTCGTCGGGATTGTCGGCAAGCTTGGCGGTCAGTGTTTTGATGGTCGGGTCATCGGCGAGCACTACCGCTGTCGATCCGTCGTTGTTGTCGGCGGGCTTTTCAACGGGAGCAGCGGGGACGTCGACCGGCTTTAGTGGTGGAGGGTTGTAGCGCGGCGGCGGCGGAAGCACGGGGTCGGGGATCGGCTGAACCGGCTGCGGCAGCGTCGCCACCGCCGGACCGGGCGGCCGCCCCGTCGCGCCGGGGATAAAGGAAAAGTCCTCGGCCAGGGAGGAGGAAATCCACGGCACCTGCTCGCTGCGGGAGGCGCGGGTGACGCCGACGCGGGTCCGATTCAGCGTCTCCTCGGCCATCAGATCGGGAACGCGGATTTCCTTGAGCAGCTCCTGCACGAACAGGCTGTGATCGCCGCCATTGTCGGAGACGACCGAACTCAGCGCCGCCGAATACATCACCAGCGTTCCGTTCGGCGCAATCACCGGGGCGAGGCCGGCGGAAAAACTTCGGAACCGGCGCTCGAACGGATTGCGCCTGGACGCATCGATCAGCGCAATCTTGACGCCAGCGCCGCGGTTGTTGATTTCGCCCAGCACGGTTTCCAGGCTTATGCCGTCGCGGCGCACATCCGGTTCGGTCCAGATCTGGGCATCGACCGGGATCATGTAGCTCTGGCGGGAGGACTGAACGCCAAACCCGCTGAAGAAAATCAGCGCGACCGAGCCGGGCTTGATGCGGCCATAAAGCTTGTCGAAGGCGCGACGCATCGCCTCGCCGGTCAGATTTTCTCCGACCTCGACGCTGAAGCCGTAGCGCTTGAGCTCATCGGCGACGTCGCGGGCGTCGTTGATGGGTTCCTTGAGCGGCGCATCGGCGTCGGGATATTTGGCGTTGCCGATCACCAGCGCATACCGTTCCGTTGCGAAGGACGGAGCAATCGGCGCGACCGACAAAATCAATCCCACCAGCAATGCGAGGCGAATTCTCATGAAATAGCGGTCCAACCGACAAGGCGCCGACACCAGCTCGCGCCTCGGCGACCTTACTCTACGCAAACCGCATTATCAAACCGGGCTCGCAAGCCCTGTCAACTGTTCGAAAGGCCGCCACCGATCCCGTCAATTAACCGTTCCATCGCCCGGCGCTAACCGCGAAGTTTGACCTTTCGACATGATGATGGCTTGGTGCGGAGATCGGCTGATCGCAACCAACAAAAGTGGAACCGATGGGAAACGCCTACGAAATCTACGCGCTGCGCTATGCGACGATGTCGCCGCGCACACCCCACCTCAACTATCTCGTGCCGGATCCGCATGAGACCACCGGTGCGGACCTCGACTATTTCGTCTGGCTGATCAGAGGCGGCGGCCGCGAGATTCTGGTCGATACCGGCTTCAACGCCGCCGAGGCACAGTTGCGAAATCGCAAGCTCACGCTCAATCCGGTTGAGGCGCTGGCGCGGTTTGGGGTTAGGGCCGACGACCTCAAGGACGTCGTCGTCACCCATCTGCATTACGACCACGCCGGCAATCTCGATCTGTTTCCGAACGCGCGATTTCATCTGCAGGACCGCGAGATGAGCTTTGCGACCGGGCGCTGCATGTGCTTCGGGGCGCTGCGCCATCCGTTTTCGGTCGAGCATGTGACGCTGATGGTCCGCCATGTCTTCAGCGAGCGCGTCACGTTTCACTCGGGGGATGGCGAAGTCGCGCCCGGCGTGACGCTGCATCGGGTCGGTGGCCATTCCGACGGCCTGCAGGTGGTGCGGGTCGAGACCGCGCGCGGGCCGGTGGTGCTGGCATCCGATGCCGCGCATTACTACGGCAATCTGCACCGTCGCAGTCCGTTTCCGATCGTCTACAACATCGGCGACATGTGCGTGGGCTGGGAAACCGTCGAGCGGCTCGCAGGCCACCCCGACCGCATCATCCCCGGTCACGATCCTGTTGTCAGCGAGATCTATCCGCGCGCCAGCGACAAGGTCGATGCCTTTGCCCTGCATTTGCCGCCGTCGCGCTCGTTCGCGGGCAAGCCGTGATCAGCCGCTTTCCCGGACTTACGCCGACCCGCAGCCGCGCGGTCGTTCACGACGGCCTTGTGTTCACAGTGGCGGTCGCGCCCGATCCGGTTACCTCCTCGATGTACGAGCAGACCGCAAAGGCTCTCGCCCGCATCGACGAAAGCCTCGCGCTGTGCGGCTCGGACAAGAGCAGGATCCTCTCGGCCATCGTCTACGTCACCGACATCAAGCGGAAAGACGAGATGAACCGCGCCTGGGATGAATGGGTCGATGCCAGCAATCCGCCGATGCGGGCCTGCATCGGCGTCGATCTTGAACCGCCGCATATTGTGGAGATCGTGGTGACGGCTGCGCAGTGAGCGATGGTGCTTGCCCTCATCCTGAGGAGCGGCGTCTTCGCCGCGTCTCGAAGGATGGCGACATAAACGCTGCTCATGGTTCGAGACGCGCGCAAGAGCGCGCTCCTCACCATGAGGGAGCACGTGTCAATACGCCTCCGTCTTGCTCGCCTCCTCGCTGGTCTGCACCAGATCGAGACCTTTCTCGATCTTGCCGAGCAAGCGCTCAAAATCCTTGCGCTCCTGCGCGGAGAGGCAGGACAGGATGTCCTGCTCCTTGCGCTTCAGGAGCGGGATCAGTTCGTGGTACAGCGCCTTGCCCTTCCGCGTCATGCGCAGCGCGAACTCGCGGCGGTCGTCTTCATTCTCGACGCGTTCGACCAGTTGCCGCGTCATCAACGCGGTGACGGCGCGGCTGATGGTGGATTTGTGGGTCCGGGTGCAATGCGCAATGTATTGGGCGCTGCACGCATCGTCGCGGAAGCCTAGTGTCGCCAGCACCCGCCATTCCGGAATGTCCAGTCCATAGCGCGCGTGATATTCGGTCGACAGCGCGGCCGAAACCTCGGCCGCCAGCCGATTCAGCCGGAACGGCACAAATCGGAACAGGTCGAGCGTGGGGCTTCCTTTGGACGCGTTTTCCTGGCGCGAACCGGCATCCACTTCGCTTGAAAACGCTTTTGGCAAAAACCGCTCCAATGGGAGTTGACGTGGAAACGCCGGAGGCGTTTAGATAGTTGCAGATGCGACTATCTTAAGCCGGGCGCCGTCCCTTGGCCAGAGCAACGTTAAGCGCATGACGCAGCAGTCCAGAGCCCAGTTCGGTTATCGCCGCCACGTCGACCAGGACCGGGCCGGCGCCAATACGGCTGAACACCCTGTTGTGGTGGTCGGCGCCGGGCCGGTCGGGTTGTCGCTTGCGATTGATCTGGCGCAGCGCGGTCAGCCCGTGGTGCTGCTCGACGATGCCGACCGGATCGGCGAGGGTTCGCGCGCGATCTGCTTTTCCAAGCGCTCGCTGGAATACTGGGACCGGCTCGGCGTCGGCGGCCGCATGGTCGACAAGGGCGTGGTGTGGAGCGTCGGCAAGATCTTTCACGGCGCCTCGCAGCTTTATCAATTCAATCTGTTGCCGGAGCAGGGCCACAAGCGGCCCGCCTTCATCAACCTCCAGCAATTCTACGCCGAAGCCTATCTCGTCGATCGCGTCCAGGAGCTTGCCGCGATCGATTTGCGCTGGCGCAATAGGGTGTGCGGGCTGGAACAACGTAACGACCATGTGGTGCTGACGGTGGAGACGCCGGACGGCCCCTATCGGCTGCGCGCGAACTATGTCGTCGCCTGCGACGGCGCGCGGTCGTCGTTGCGGCAAATGGTCGGCGCGGAATTTGCCGGGAAGGTGTTCGAGGATCAATTCCTGATTGCCGACGTCCGGATGACCGCGGAATTTCCGACCGAGCGCTGGTTCTGGTTCGACCCGCCGTTTCACACGGGACGTTCGGCACTGTTGCACAAGCAGCCGGACGACATCTGGCGGATCGACCTGCAACTCAACCCCGACGCGGATCCCGCGGTGGAGAAGGCGCCCGAGAATGTGCGGCCACGGATCGCGCGCATGCTCGGGCACGAGAAATTCGAGTTCGAATGGATCTCGCTGTACAAATTCCAGTGCCGGCGGATGGAGAGATTCATCCACGGCCGCGTGATCTTTGCCGGTGACGCCGCGCATCAGGTCTCGCCGTTCGGCGCGCGCGGCGCCAATTCCGGGCTGGAGGACGCCGAGAACCTGGCCTGGAAACTGGACCGCGTGCTGCGGAAGAGTTCGCCGGAAATCCTGCTCGAGAGCTATCACAGCGAGCGCAGTGCGGCGGCCGACGAGAACATCCGGGAGTCGACCCGCTCGACCGATTTCATGGCGCCGACCTCTCGCCAGGAAGCGCGCTTGCGAAGGGCGGTACTGTCGTTGGCGCGGGAGACCGAATTCGGCAAGCGCATGATCAATGGCGGACGGCTCTCGGTGCCCTCGGTCTATGATTCGCCGCTATCGACCGAGGATGGCGATGCGTGGCGCAGTGGGCCGCGGCCTGGCGCTTCCATCCCCGACGCGCCGGTCGGTGGGAGCAGCGGCAAGCTGGCGTTTCTGACCGAAGCCTTCATCCAAACGGGCACGCGGTTCACGCTGCTCGAGTTCAGCAACGGCGCAGCGGTTGATTTGCCTGATGGCGTCGGCGTGATCCGCATTGGCGGCGATGACGGGCTTTCCGATCCCACGGGGTTGCTCGGGGCACGTTACGATGCCGAGCCCGGCACCGCCTATCTGTTGCGGCCCGACGGTTACGTCGCCGCGCGCTTCCGTCACCCGACCCGTGCTGCGCTGGACGCCGCGCTGGTGCGTGCCGCCGGCATCAACTGAGGCTTAGATCATGGCATTGTCGACCAGTTCGAATTTCGCCAGGCCCGACGACGCATTTCGCGCGGTCGTCGAGGCGCACCGCGGATTGACCGACGAACAGAGCGCCGATCTCGATACGGCGCTGGTTCTGATCCTTGCCAACCACATCGGCGATCTCGTCGTGCTGCGCGAAGCGATTGCGCTGGCGCAACGCCGCATGGTCGAGGCGAGCCAGCAGCAACAACAGCAACAATAATCGTATGAACATGGTTAAAAGCGTCATTGCGAGCGAAGCGAAGCAATCCATCCAGCCAGGACAAAGCTGGATTGCTTCGTCGCTTCGCTCCTCGCAATGACGGGGATAGACTCAGCGTTGTCACACAGGGAATTGAATCGATGGCCAAGGGTTTTGCTTCCACGACCGACATGGCGGAGAAGAAAGTCACCTTCTCCGAAATCGGCACCGATCTCTACGCCTTCACCGCCGAGGGCGATCCCAATTCCGCTGTGATCGTCGGCGACGACGGCTGCATCGTGTTCGACGCCCAGGCGACGCCGGCGATGGCCAATAAGGTGATCGAGCGGGTCCGCACGGTCACCGACAAGCCGATCAAGTATGTGGTGCTGTCGCATTATCATGCGGTGCGGGTGCTCGGCGCGTCCGCCTACAAGGCGCAGGCGGTGATTGCGTCTGCGGAAACCCATCGGCTGGTCGAGGAGCGCGGCCAGCAGGACTGGGATTCCGAATACGGCCGCTTTCCGCGGCTGTTCCAGGATGCCGAAAGCATCCCCGGCCTGACTTGGCCGACGCTGACGTTCGAAACCGACATGTCGATCTATCTCGGCAAACGCGAAGTGCGTTTGATGTCGCTCGGCGCGGGACATACCTCCGGCGATATCGTGGCGTGGGTGCCTGATGCGGAAGTGATGTTTTCGGGCGACCTGATCGAATATCATTCGGCGTGTTATTGCGGCGACGCGCATTTGCGCGAGTGGCCGGCGACGCTGAACGAAATCCGCGCGTTCAATCCCAAGGCGATCGCGCCGGGACGCGGCGACGCCCTCAAGGGTGTGGCCACCGGTCGCGACGCCATCGCGATGACGCGCGATTTCGTCACCTCGCTCTATGGTGCTGCGGAAACCGCGGTGGCCAGGGGCCGCAACCTCAAGGAGACGATGGCGGCAGCGCGCGAGGTGATGGATCCGAAGTTTTCGAGCTTTGCGATCTACGAACACTGCCTGCCGTTCAATGTCTCGCGCGCCTTCGACGAAGCATCAGGAATTGACGACCCCGTGATCTGGACCGCTGAACGCGACCGGGAAATGTGGGCCAGCTTGCAAGGAGGATGACCATGAACATCAATACCTCGCCTGACGTAGTCAGCCGCAGTTCGGTCAACATTACGCCGGGCTACATGTCCGGCTTCGGCAACAGTTTTGAGACCGAGGCACTGCCCGGCGCGCTGCCGATCGGGCGCAATTCGCCGCAGCGCTGCGCCTACGGGCTTTACGCCGAACAGCTGTCGGGCTCGCCGTTCACGGCGCCGCGCGGCAGCAATGAACGCTCATGGCTGTATCGAATCCGGCCGTCGGTGCGGCACTCCGGCCGCTTCAGCAAGGTCGATGCCGGGCTGTGGCGTAGCGCGCCTTGCTTTGAGGCCGATCTGCCGATCGCGCAATTGCGCTGGGATCCGACGCCGATCCCCAGGGAAGACATGACGTTCCTGCAGGGTGTGCAGACCATGACCACGGCGGGCGATGCCAACACCCAGGCCGGCATGGCCGCGCACGTGTTTCTGATTACAAAGTCGATGGTCGATCAGCATTTCTATAATGCCGACGGCGAGATGCTGTTCGTGCCGCAGCAGGGCAATTTGCGTTTCGTCACCGAATTCGGCCGGATCGATGCCGAGCCCGGCGAAATCGTGGTGATCCCGCGCGGCGTCAAGTTCCGCGTCGAGATCACAGGCGTTCCGGCGCGCGGTTATCTCTGCGAAAATTACGGCGGCGCCTTCACGCTGCCGGAGCGCGGGCCGATCGGCGCCAACTGCCTTGCCAATGCGCGCGACTTCCTCACGCCGGTGGCGGCCTATGAGGACAAGGACACGCCGACCGAATTGTTCGTCAAATGGGGCGGACAGCTGTTTTCGACTCAATTGCCGCATTCACCTATCGATGTGGTGGCGTGGCACGGCAATTACGCGCCGTACAAATACGATCTGCGGACCTTCGCGCCTGTCGGCGCCATCAGCTTCGACCATCCCGACCCCTCGATCTTCACGGTGCTGACGTCGCCGTCGGAAACCGCGGGTACTGCCAATATCGACTTTGTGATTTTCCCGGAGCGCTGGGCGGTGGCGGAGAACACCTTCCGTCCGCCGTGGTATCACATGAACATCATGTCGGAATTCATGGGGCTGATCTACGGCGTCTACGACGCCAAGCCGCAGGGCTTCACGCCCGGCGGCATCAGCCTGCATAACATGATGCTGCCGCACGGCCCGGACCGCCAGGCCTTCGATCACGCCAGCAATTCGGAATTGAAGCCGGTCAAGCTGACCGGCACCATGGCCTTCATGTTCGAGACGCGCTATCCGCAGCACGTTACCGCGCATGCGGCGAACTCGTCGACGCTGCAGGATGATTATGCGGACTGCTGGAAGGGGCTGGAAAAGCGGTTCGATCCGAACCGGCCGTGAAGTTTCGCTTACCCTCCCCCTCCAGGGGAGGGTGAAACACAAACTCAAATTTGGAAAACCATGCCCCACCCCAACGATCCCACCCTTCGCTCTTTCGTACCAGTCGATCCGGCGTCGGACTTTCCGATCCAGAATCTGCCCTACGGCGTGTTTTCGACCACGGACGGACTAGCCCCTCGCGTGGGCGTCGCGATCGGCGATCATGTGCTCGATCTGTGGGAGCTCGAGCAGGACTGCCGATTGGAAGTCGGCGACCTCGGGGTCTTTGCGGCGTCGACGCTGAATCCCTTCATGGCGCTGGGCCCGAAGGTGTGGTCGCGCACCCGCGCGCGGATCAGCGAGTTGTTGCGTCACGACAATCCCGAACTTCGCGACAATCCGCATCTGCGCCAACGCGCGCTGGTGCCGATGGCGCAGGTGAAACTGCATTTGCCGATCGCGGTCGCCGGCTACACCGATTTCTATTCGTCAAAAGAGCATGCCACCAATGTCGGCGTCATGTTCCGCGGCAAGGACAACGCCTTGCAGCCGAACTGGCTGCATATGCCGATCGGCTACAACGGCCGCGCCTCGACCGTCGTGGTGTCCGGCACCAAAGTGCGCCGGCCGCGCGGTCAGTTGAAGCCACCGAGCGCGGAGCAGCCGAGTTTCAGGCCCTGCAGGCGGCTCGATTTCGAGCTGGAAATGGGCGTCGTGATCGGACAATCCTCGCCGATCGGCGAGAGGCTCAGCGAGCGGCAGGCGGAGGACATGATCTTCGGCTTTGTGCTGTTGAACGACTGGAGCGCGCGCGATATCCAGCAGTGGGAATACGTGCCGCTGGGGCCGTTCCAGGCCAAGGCGTTTGCGACCTCGATCAGCCCGTGGATCGTTACTCGCGAGGCGCTGGAGCCGTTTCGCGTCCATGGCCCCGCACAGGAGCCGGTGCCGCTGCCGTATTTGCAGCAAAAGCAGCCGAACAATTACGACCTGGAACTCGATGTCGCCCTGCGCGCCGAGCAGATGAATACGCCGGTGCGGATCTGCCGCACCAATTTCAAATACATGTACTGGTCGTCGGTGCAGCAACTGGTGCATCACGCCTCGTCCGGCTGCGCCATGAATATCGGCGATCTCCTCGGCAGCGGCACCATCAGCGGCCCGGAGAAGCAGCAGCGCGGCAGCCTGCTGGAAATCTCCTGGAACGGCACCGACCCGCTGGAGCTGGCGCGCGGCATAAATCGGACGTTTCTCGAAGACGGCGATTCCCTCAGCATCGGCGGCCGCTGCCAAGGCAACGGCTACCGGATCGGCTTTGGCGAAGTCGAAGGCACGATTCTGCCGGCGACATGATTCGTCGACAACAACTTCATTCCGTCATTGCGAGCGCCAGCGAAGCAATCCATGGGGCGGCAAGATGGATTGCTTCGTCGCGTCACTCCTCGCAATGACGGTGATCATCATTCAGCGCTCTTCCGGCGGAATATCCATGATTCCTGCGGAGAAGGCCGCAACCTCATCGGGGCCAAACGACAGATGCACGCGCTTGTCCGACGGGGGACGCTTGGCGACCGATAATCCCGGCCGCCACTCCGTTGCCGGCCGGATCGGCCGCGGGGCAAAACCGCCGCCGCAGTTCGGGCACACATTGTGAAGCTTGTGCTCGGCGCAGTCCGCGCAGAAGGTGCATTCATAGCTGCAGATGCGCGCGTCCGTCGCGCGCGGCGGCAGGTCCTTGTCGCAATATTCGCAGTTCGGCCGAAGTTGCAGCGCCATGGTGGCCTCGTAGGTTAGAGCCCGAGTCTGAACGAATTTCCTGTCAGATGCCGCCACAAATTCGGCCCACCTCTCCCCTTGTGGGAGAGGTCGGATCGCATCGTCAGATGCGATCCGGGTGAGGGGTTAGGACTATCGATGGACCTGAACCCCTCACCCCCACCCTCTCCCGCAGGGGGAGAGGGAGCTCACCGCCATCGCTGCGACATACAGCCATTCAACGTGATAGAGAATGGGCAAACAGCATCGCAAACCGGAATCCAAATTCGAATGGCGAATCTCCCTCGATTTCAGCCATGCGCGCTATCGCGTCAACTCCTTGAGCGGCAGCTTTGAGCTTTCCTTCAATCGATCCAGCACGATCGACGAGCGCACATGGGCCACGCTCTGGTGCGGCATCAGCACGTTGTTGACGATGTCGGACAGGCTTTTCAGGTCGCGCAGCACGGCCTTCAGCAGATAATCGGCATCGCCCGTGAGCGAATAGGCCTCCTGAATATCGTCGACGCGATTGACCAGCGCGCGAAACCGTTTGGCGTTGTCGGGCGAATGGGTCGCCAGCGTAATGTGGATAAAGGCGATGACGCCAAAGCCGAGCGCTTCGCTCGCGAGGTCGGCGTGATAGCCCGAGATCACCTTGTCTTCCTCCAGCCGCATCCGCCGCCGCGAGCATTGCGATGCCGACAGGCCGGCGATGTCGGCCAATTGCTGATTGGTCAACCGGCCGTCATCCTGCAAGGCGCCGAGTATTTTGAGGTCGAAGGCGTCAACAGATATCATGCAATAATCTCTCACTGATGCACGGATCATGCGCAATATAGCGGAAAAGCCATTCCTTTGCACACACATTGCGGCTTCGGCGACCGAATATCTATCGCCCTCTAGAAATCAAAGGAGACCAGCCATGGGTCCATTTCCGCACGACGCGCCGCCGGCGACCGTTAGCGCCGACAATCCGATGGGAACCGATGGTTTTGAATTCGTCGAATACGCCCATCCCAAGCCGGCAGAACTGCACGCGCTGTTCAAGCTGATGGGCTATGTGGCGGTCGCGCGCCACCGGACCAGGAAGATCACGGTCTATCGCCAGGGCGATATCAATTATCTGGTCAATGAAGAGCCCGGCAGCCACGGCTTTGCCTTCGTCGCCGCGCACGGCCCGTGCGCGCCATCGATGGCGTTTCGCGTGGTCGATGCGAAGCGCGCATATGAACGCGCGCTGGCACTCGGCGCGGAAGCCGCCGATATTCCCGCCGCGCAAAAGGCGCTCGATGTTCCCGCCATCAAAGGCATCGGCGGTAGTCTGCTTTATTTCGTCGATCGCTACGGCGCCAGGGGTTCGGCCTACGACGCCGAGTTCGAATGGTTCGGCGCCAAAAATCCGAGGCCGGAAGGCGCGGGGCTGTTTTATCTCGACCACCTCACCCACAACGTCCATCGCGGCCGGATGGATGTCTGGACCGGCTTCTATGAAAGGCTGTTCAACTTCCGGCAGATTCGCTTCTTCGATATCGAAGGCCGCGCGTCGGGCCTGTTCTCGCGGGCGCTGACCAGCCCTGACGGCAAGATCCGGATCCCGATCAACGAGGACGCCGGCGATTCCGGTCAGATCGAAGAATATCTCAATGTCTATCGCGGCGAGGGCATTCAGCACATCGCCTGCGGCGCCAAGGATATCTACCGGACGGTCGAGGGTTTGCGCGAGGCCGGCCTGCCGTTCATGCCCGCGCCGCCGGAGACCTATTTCGAGAAGATCGATGCGCGGCTACCCGGCCACGGCGAGGACGTCGCCCGGTTGAAGCGCGACGGCATCCTGATCGACGGCGAAGGGGTGGTCGACGGCGGCCACACCAAGGTGCTGCTGCAGATTTTTTCCGCCAACGCGATCGGACCGATATTCTTCGAGTTCATCCAACGCAAGGGTGACGACGGTTTCGGCGAGGGCAATTTCAAGGCGCTGTTCGAATCGATCGAGGAAGACCAAATCCGCCGCGGCGTGCTGAAGGTGGACGACGCGGCGTAGATCAGTGTCATTCCGGGGCGACGCGAAGCGTCGAACCCGGAAGCTCGAGATTCCGGGTCTGGTCCTTCGGACCATCCCGGAATGACGACGGAGTTTTACCTTCGCGCCCGCCACTCTTCCGTGAGTTTGCCGATATCCGCCGTTGCCGCGTCCCTGATCGCTGACGGCGTGCGCGAGAAACGCGGTGCCGGTGCGGGCTGGGTGACGCCGTGGCGGCTGACAAAAGTCTCGCGGGCCGCCATGTGGGGATGCTCGGGCGCTTCCGACATAGTCAGGACCGGCGCGAAGCAGATGTCGGTGCCCTCCATGATCGCGCACCAATCGTCGCGGGTCTTGCTCTTGAATACCCCCACCAGTCTTTGCTTGAGCGCGGGCCACGCCTTGCGATCCATCTGGGAATCGAAGTCGGCATCCGTCAGCCCGGCGTGCTGGCGCAACAGCGTGTAGAATTGCGGCTCGATCGAGCCGATCGAGATGAACCGGCCGCAGGCGCATTCATAGACGCCGTAGAAGTGCGCGCCGCCGTCGAGGAAATTGCTCTCGCGCTGCTCGGTCCAGCGGCCGGCGGCCGCCATGTCGAAGAACATCGACATCAGCGACGCCGCGCCGTCGCACATCGCGGCATCGACCACCTGTCCCTTGCCCGATTTCTGCGCTTCGAGCAGTGCCGCGAGCACGCCGACTACGAGGTAGAGCGCGCCGCCGCCGAAATCACCGACCAGATTGAGCGGCAGTACCGGCTTTTCCGCGGTGCCGATCGCGGCCAGCGCGCCGGTCACCGAGATATAGTTGATGTCATGGCCGGCCGCCTGCGCCAGCGGGCCTTGCTGTCCCCATCCGGTCATCCGGCCAAAGACGAGACGCGGGTTGCGCGCCAGCACCACGTCCGGCCCGAGCCCCAGCCGCTCCATCACGCCGGGACGAAAGCCCTCGATCAGGGCGTCGGCGTTGGCCAGGAGATCCATGACCTGCGCGATCGAAGCCTTGTCCTTGAGGTCGAGTTCGACGACCTTTCGCCCGCGCCCGGCCACCGATTTCAAATTCTTCCTGGCGCCGACACGATCGAGCGTGACCACCTCCGCGCCCATGTCCGCCAGCATCATGCAGGCAAACGGGCCGGGTCCGATGCCGGCGAACTCGACAATGCGGAAGCCGGTCAGCGGCCCGCCGGCGCGCGCCGGTGCAGCCTGGGTCTGGGCGGAAGAGGTCATTGTACCGGTCACGTCAGATCCATTTCGCATTGTCTTGTCGAATGCCGTGCTGGCGAAAATTGTCAGCCCTTGCGGGGAGAGTAGCAAGCGCCGTTTGACCCAAATGTGGCCAAATGCAGTGCGGCGCGCATTGCTGCGCGCCGCTCGCGTTGATCCAGTGCGAAGCGCGATCAGCCGGCCTCGGTCACCGCGCGCTGCGCCATCACCTTGATCAGATTGGCGCGGTAGGCCGACGAGCCATGGATATCCGTCAGCAGGCCGTCGGCGGAAATCGTGACGCTGTCGAGCGCGCTTGGCGACCAGTTGGCCTTCAGCGCCGCTTCGATGGCGGGCACTCGCATGACGCCGTTTTGCGATGCGCCGGTGGCGGCTACTCTGATATCGCCGGCCTTGGTCTTGACCACGAATACCCCGGTCAGCGCGAAACGCGAGGCGGGATGGCGCATTTTCGAATAGCCCGCCTTGGCCGGAATCGGAAACACGACCTGGGTGATGATCTCGCCGTCCTCGAGCGCGGTGCTGAACAGGCCCTTGAAGAAATCGTCAGCCGGGATCGAGCGCTTGTTGGTCTTGACGGTGGCGCCGAGGGCCACCACGGCGGCGGGAAAATCCGCCGCCGGATCGTTGTTGGCGATCGAGCCGCCGATGGTGCCGCGGTAACGCACCTGGGGATCGCCGAGCACCGAAGTGAGGTGCACGATCGCCGGGATCGCCTTCTTGGCGTCGGCGCTCTCAAGAATGTCGAAATAGGTCGTCGCGGCCTTGATCGTCAGCGCGTCGGCCGACAGCTCGATACCGACCAGTTCCTTGATCTTGCCGAGATCGATCACGTCCGACGGCGAGGCCAGTCGCTGCTTCATGACCGGGATCAGGGTGTGGCCGCCGGCGAGATATTTCGAGTCCGAGCCCTTGCCGAACAGCGCGACGGCTTCGTCGACGCTGGAGGGGCGATGATAGGTTGTCTCGTACATGACGTTGCTCCCTGTTTTCCTTTTGGCCCTCTGCGTCATTCCGGGATGCGCGCCGCTTGCGCGCAGACCCGGAATCTCGAGGAGTTCAACCGTGTTTCAGATCCCGGGTTCGACGCTTCGCGTCGCCCCGGAATGACGAATCATCACCCGTGAATGGCTTGCCACACCCGATCGGGCGTCGCCGGCATTGCCAGTTTGTTGTTGCCGATCGCATCCGTGATGGCGTTGATGACGGCGGCGGATGCGCCGATCGCGCCGGCCTCGCCGCAGCCCTTGACGCCGAGCGGATTGCCCGGGCACAGCGTCGTGGTGTGCGACAGTTTGAACGACGGCAGGTCGTCGGCGCGCGGCATGGTGTAATCCATGAACGACGCGGTCACGAGCTGGCCCGAGCTATCGTAAACCGCGCCCTCGAGCAGCGCCTGGCCGATGCCCTGGGCGAGGCCGCCATGGACCTGGCCCTCGACGATCATCGGATTGATCAGCCGGCCGAAATCGTCAGCGGCGACGAAATTGACAAAGCTGGTCTTGCCGGTGCCGGAATCGACTTCGAGCTCGCAGATATAGGCGCCGGCCGGGAAGGTGAAGTTGGTCGGATCGTAGAATGCCGTCTCCTTGAGGCCGGGCTCCATGCCGTCAGGCAGGTTGTGCGCGGTGTAGGCGGCGAGCGCGACCATCGGCAGCGCGATCGACTTGTCGGTGCCGGTAACCTTGAACTCGCCGTTTTCGATCACGATGTCATCTTCGGAGGCCTCAAGCTGATGCGCGGCGATTTTCTTGGCCTTGGCTTCGACTTTCTCCATCGCCTTGATAATGGCGGTACCGCCGACTGCGATCGAGCGCGAGCCATAGGTGCCCATGCCGAACTGCACCTTGTCGGTGTCGCCGTGGACAATCTGCACCTGGCTGATCGGAACGCCCAAGCGTTCTGCAATCAGCTGCGCGAAGGTGGTTTCGTGACCCTGGCCGTGGCTGTGCGAACCGGTGAGGATTTCGATGGTGCCGACCGGGTTGACACGGATTTCCGCTGACTCCCACAAGCCAACGCCGGCGCCGAGGCTGCCGACCGCCTTGGATGGCGCGATGCCGCAGGCCTCGATGTAGCAGGAGAAGCCGATGCCGCGGAGCTTGCCGTCCTTTTTGGCCTTCTCCTTGCGCGCCGGGAAGCCGGCGTAATCGATCGCCTTCAGCGCGGCGTCGAGCGAGGCGCCGAAATCGCCGACGTCATAAGCCATGATAACGGGAGTCTGGTGCGGGAAGCTGGTGATGAAATTCTTGCGGCGCAATTCAGCCGGATCGACCTTCAACTGCCGCGCCGCGGTTTCCATCATGCGTTCGACCAGAAAACTGGCCTCCGGGCGGCCCGCGCCCCGGTAGGCATCGACTGGGGTAGTGTTGGTATAGACGCCCATCACCTCGGCATAGATCGCCGGGATATTGTACTGGCCCGACAGCAGTGTCGCGTAGAGATAAGTCGGCACCGACGACGAGAACAGCGACATGTAGGCGCCGAAATTGGCGTGGGTTTTGACCCGCAAGGCCAGGATCTTGTTGTCCTTGTCGAACGCCATCTCCGCCTTCGAGACGTGGTCGCGCCCGTGAGCGTCGGTGAGGAAGGCTTCGGAGCGGTCACCGGTCCACTTCACCGGGCGCCGCACCTTCTTGGAGGCCCACAGCGCCACCATCTCTTCCGGATAGATGAAGATCTTGGAGCCGAAACCGCCGCCGACGTCAGGCGCGATCACCCGCAGCTTGTGCTCCGGCGCGATATTGTAGAATGCCGACAGCACCAGCCGCGCCACATGCGGATTCTGCGACGTGGTGTAGAGCGTGAAATGTTCCTCGGCGTCATTGTATTCCGCGATCGCCGCGCGCGGCTCCATCGCATTCGGCACCAGGCGATTGTTGGTGAGGTCGAGCGACACCACATTGGCGGCCTTGCCGAAGGCGTCCTTGACCGCGGCCTCGTCGCCGATATGCCAGTCGTAGACCACGTTGCCCGGAGCCTCCGGATGCAGCTGCGGCGCGCCCGGCTTGATCGCCGCGGCAATATCGGCCGCAGCCGGGAGTTCTTCGTAGGTTACCACGACGGCTTCCGCCGCATCCCTGGCCTGGTTCTTGGTCTCGGCGATCACGACCGCGACCGCCTGGCCGACGAAGCGCACCGTTTCCGGCGCCATCGCCGGCCACGCACCCATCTTCATCGGGGTGCCGTCCTTGGAGGAAATGGCCCAGCCGCAAATCAGATTGCCGACCTTGTCATCGACGATCTCCTGTCCCGTCAGCACGCCGACCACGCCGGGCATTTTCATCGCCGCGGAGGAGTCGATGCTCTTCACTTTTGCATGGGCATGCGGGCTGCGGATGAAATGGGCATGGGTCATGCCCTGCAGCTTGATGTCATCGACGTAGCGGCCCTTGCCGGTGATGAAACGCCGGTCTTCCTTGCGCACCACGCTGGCGCCAATACCTTCAACACCCATCGTATTTCTCCCTGCCGGAGTTTTGTTTTCCGCCATTTCCATCGAAATTCGGCGGTCTCGAATAGAGCAGTCGGTCGTCTGGCGCAGCTATTCCGCCGCTTGCGCGACACTCATGCGGGCGGCGGCGTCGAGCACCGATTTCACGATATTGTGGTAGCCGGTGCAGCGGCAGATATTGCCCTCGAGCTCGCTGCGGACGGTGTCCTCGTCGAGCTTGCCACCGTAGCGGGTGACGATATCGATCGCCGACATGATCATGCCCGGCGTGCAGTAACCGCACTGCAGCCCGTGATTGTCGCGAAACGCGGCCTGCATCGGGTGCAACTCGTCGCCCTTCGAAATGCCCTCGATGGTGGTGACATTGGCGCCGCTGGCCTGTCCGACCAGCACCGTGCATGATTTGACCGCCCGGCCATCGATATGCACGACGCAGGCGCCGCATTGGCTGGTATCGCAGCCGACATGGGTGCCGGTCAGGTTCAGATGATCGCGCAGGAGATGGACAAGGAGGGTCCGGTCCTCGACGTCAGCCGAGACCGCCTTGCCGTTCACCGTCAATTTGACTGTAGACACGCCTGGTACCTCCCGATTGCTTTTGATTGGTCTGATTAGAAGCACGGGGACGGGACTTTGCAACTGGGAAATTGGTCGCGGAAGTCATTGTGATGTCGTCCGGGGGAGGGGCGAGGTCCACCACGCCGACGCGTTCCTGATGATTCGCGGTGGTCATCTCGACGTCAGTCTGCTCGGCGCCTCCCGTAGGTCCCGAGGCCAGGGCGGCGTAGGTGTTCCTTTTGCTCGTCATGCCCGGTTGTGCCGGGCATGCACGACTATGGGACCAAAGAACAAGAAAGACGTGAATGGCCGGCAAAAGCCCGGGCATGACGGTGATTTGTCCGCGCTCCGAGCGGCCTCTCAGGGACCCACCGTAAATTTACTGCCTCTTATCCATTCTGCCATAGGTTCCCGCACCGGAGCCGGGGCTCACGTCCCCGGTTCTCTTGTTTTTCTGAAAGAAGACGGGGGTTCGGGGTGGAATTGTCGACGCGTGCCAAGCCACTATCGAGATTGCCAAGACTCCCGACCCTGCGCTTTCGCACCAAAGTCATGCTCGGCTTTACCATCGTGCTCGGCATCTCGGCTGCCAGCATGGGCATCGCCTATCTCGGATTTGAGCGCGTCTCCGCCGGCGTCGCGACTTACCGGAACAGCGTCTCGGAGGCTGATCTCGCCCGCAATATCGACCGGGAGCTGATTTCGTACCGGGCGCTGGCGCAATATTACGTGGTCACCGGAAAGGAAAACGATGCCAAGGCGGCGCTGAGCGCCGAGAGAAGCCTGAAAGACGCCATCGATCAATCGATGAAGGGCACTACAAATCCGGCGCGGCTTGATCAGATCACGCGGCTGGCCCGGGAATTCCGTACCTTCACCAAGATTTTTGCCGATATTCTCGGCGTCAAGCGCGACAACGCGCTGGTGGCGCAAAATGCGCTGACGCGCAGCGGCAACATGCTCCGTTACAAGCTCGACGATCTCCCCAGCAGCGCCAGCGACGCCGAGCTTTCGGCAGTCGAATTCGGCGCGAAAAAAGTCACCGAGCAATTCCAGGCGGTAATCGCGCTCGCCAATACCTTCGTCATCGACTCCGATCAGGCGGTCGCCACCAGCGCACTGGCGCGGCTCAAATTCGTCGAAAACGCGCTGAACGCGATATCGTCCAGGGACGAGAAGATCCTGCAGGCCATCAAGGAGGTCGCCGCGCTGTTGGAAGAATATCGGCAAGCGCTGAACAAGCTGATCGCGAATTCGAAATCGGTCGATGAATTGACGGCCGAAATGGCCGACTCGGCGGCGGCGATCGTGCAGGGCGCGAGCGCGATGAAGACGGACCTGCTTTCCGACCAGCAAAGACTTGAGTCCGAATCGGATGCGATCGTTGGCGAGACCGAGCGCCTGATCGTGATGCTGGCGGCCGGCGGCTTCCTGCTCGGCGCAGCGCTGGCCCTGATCCTGGGCAAGGGAATTTCCCGTCCGATGACGGCGATGTGCAACGCGATGCACGAACTCGCCGGTGGCAATTTCGAGGTCGTGCTGCCCGGCCTTGGCCGCAAGGATGAACTCGGCGAGATGGCCGGCGCGGTGGAAGAGTTCAAGATGCAGGCGATCGCCAAAGCCGAACGCGATGCGGCGGCGCAGGACGCCCAGAACAGAACGAGCAGTGCGGCGCGCCGCACCGAGCTCATTCGCTTCGCCGATGATTTCGAAGCAGCGGTGGGCGCCATAGTCTCGAACGTTTCGGCATCCGCGGTCCAGCTCGAATCGGCCGCCGGGACGCTGACGCGAACCGCGGAAACCACGCAAGGCCTGTCCAGTCAGGTCGCCGGCACATCGGAACAGGCGTCCAGCAACATCCGTTCGGTGGCCGCCGCGACCGAGGAGCTTTCCGCTTCGGTCGATGAAATCGGAAGACGGGTGCACGAATCCAACCGGATCGCGGAAGCCGCAGTGCTTCAGGCCCAGCAGACCGATGCGCGCATCGGCAAATTGTCGCGCGCCGCGGGGCAGATCGGTGACGTGGTCAAACTGATCACGGCGATCGCCGAACAGACCAACCTGCTGGCGCTCAATGCGACCATCGAAGCCGCGCGCGCCGGCGATGCCGGCCGGGGCTTTGCCGTGGTCGCCGCCGAGGTCAAATCGCTGGCCAGCCAGACCGCGAAGGCGACTGACGAGATATCGTCGCACATCCTGGGCATGCAGGGGGCGACCCAGGAATCGGTCGCGGCCATCAAGGAAATCGGCGGCACGATCGCGCAGATCTCGAACATAGCCTCGACGATCGCAAGTGCGGTGGAGCAACAGAGTTCGGCGACCCAGGAAATCGCCCGCAGCGTTCAGAACGTCGCCCAGGGCACCCATGAAGCCGCCGCCAATATCATGCAAGTCAATCGCGGCGCCACCGAAACCGGGTCCGCCTCCGAGGAGGTGCTGAATTCGGCAAAGACGCTGTCGACCGAGAGCACCCGCTTGCGCGAGGAACTCGACCGCTTCATGGCGAATATACGCGCAGCGTAATCCGCGCTTCCCCTCGCTGTCGCCCCGGCCTCGAGCCGGGGCCGATACTCACCGATGTTCGAATTATTGCAGGGCTGGAGCGGCTGAATTACCTCGCACGGCAGAATTATGGTTCCCGGCTCAAGGCCGGGACGACGTTGCGGATTATTCGCGCCCAAACGCCCGCTTCAGCTCATTCTTGGCGCGCTGCAGCCGGTCGCGCTGGGTTTTCGGCAAGGTCTTGCCGGCGCGGTTGATATAAAAAGTCAGCATCGAAAGCGCCGAGCGATAGGCGCCGGTCTTGCGGCGCGAACTGCGTTCCGCTGAACGCTTGAGCGAAGCCGCAATTCGCTTGGGATCCCGCAACGTAAAGACACCGCGTTTTAGATCGAGCGCGTCGCTCCCCTGGGTGACGCGTTGTGACCAGCGCTTCGGCGACGGCTTCTTCGCTGCGGATTTTCTGCGCGCCGGACTTGCCTTCCGGGCGGGCGTCTTTCCTTTGCAGGCGGTCTTGCGCGCTGTCGTCTTGCGCGAATGCGATGCTTTAGGTTCGGCCATGGCCTACTCCATCTTGCCGTCGAAAAACGGTAACGGGCCTGATCGGTTCCTTGCCGCAATGCGGGAACTCGCCCCTTGCGAGGACGTTGATGAAGGCGGCCAGCACGAGCACCCGTCATCAAGCCTGGGAGCCCTGGAACAGCATATTTCAGGGCATTTTTCATTGGCTCAACCCATGGATAGGCAGCCATTGCAGCGCAATTCGTCATCGGATCGCGGCGTCGCCGTTGTGCCCGCCGCGGTGCCAGTTCCCGGGCCTCGCAACGACGATCGCACCATCGAAACCAGCATTCCTTCGCGTCTCGACGCCCTCGGTTGGAGCGGCTTCCACACCCGCGTCGTGCTTGCGCTGGGGATCACCTGGATTCTCGACGGGCTGGAAGTCACGCTGGCCGGCGCGCTGTCCGGCGCATTGAAAGAGAGCCCGACGCTGCAATTCACCAATTTCGACGTCGGATTTTCCAACAGCGCCTATCTCGCGGGCGCCGTGCTCGGCGCGCTCGGGTTCGGCTGGCTCACCGACCGGATCGGACGCAAGAAACTGTTCTTCATCACGCTGGCAGTCTATCTGGCCGCGACCGCCGCGACCGCGCTGTCCTGGAACCTCGCGAGCTATGCCTTGTTTCGGTTTCTCACCGGCGCCGGCATCGGCGGCGAATATACCGCGATCAATTCGACGATCCAGGAACTGGTGCCGGCGCGCTATCGCGGCTGGACCGACCTCGTGATCAACGGCAGCTTCTGGATCGGCGCAGCCGTTGGCGCGACCAGCGCGATCGTCCTGCTCGATCCGCACCTGATCGGTCCCGATCTCGGCTGGCGGCTGGCCTACCTCACCGGTGCCTGTCTCGGCCTCGTGGTGTTTGTGATGCGGATGTGGATCCCGGAAAGCCCGCGCTGGCTGATGATTCACGGCTATCCCGATCGCGCCGACGCCATCGTTGCCGAGATCGAGCGATCGGCCACGGGACATGCGCAAGAGCCACGGCAACATGCCCTTCCGAAAATCAAGCTGAGAATGCGCGATCATACTCCGCTGCGGGAGGTGGCGCACACGCTGTTCTCGCTGTATCGCCAGCGTTCGCTGGTCGGTCTGGCGCTGATGATCGCGCAGGCGTTCTTCTACAATGCGATCTTCTTCACCTTTGCGCTGGTCCTGACCGAATTCTACGGAATCGCCGCCAGCCAGGTCGGCTGGTACATCCTGCCCTTCGCGGCCGGTAATTTCCTTGGACCTCTGGTGCTTGGCCGGCTGTTCGACACGCTGGGGCGCCGCGCGATGATTACGCTGACCTACGGAGTGTCGGGCGTGCTGCTGGCGCTCTCCGGCTATCTGTTCTCGATCGGGGTGTTGAGCGCGCAGACACAGACCATCGCGTGGATGGTGATTTTCTTTTTTGCGTCGCCGGCCGCCAGTGCGGCGTATCTCACCGTCAGCGAAACCTTTCCGCTGGAGGTCCGGGCGCTGGCGATTGCCCTGTTCTATGCCGTGGGAACGGGAATTGGCGGCGTCGTCGGTCCGGCTCTGTTTGGCGCGCTGATCGACACCGGCTCGCGCAACAGCGTTTTCGCGGGCTACCTGCTCGGATCGGGGCTGATGATCGCGGCGGCCGGCATCGCGTGGCGTTACGCCGTCGCGGCCGAGCGCCGGACACTGGAATCGATTGCACGCCCGCTGGCCTTTGTGGAGTAGAATGAAAATGAGACAGGACTTGATAGACCGGGATTTGGCCGACGTGCCATTACAGGAAGACATCCCATTGCCCCAGACGGCCTCGCCGAAGCTGGTGGCGGGCGAACTGGCGCAGCGGTTGGGCGATTGCGCCGTGCTGCTCGACATCGACGGCACGCTGCTCGATCTGGCGCCGACGCCGCGCGAGGTCTGGGTGCCGCCGGGCCTTGCGGAAACCCTCAACCGCCTGCTCGAGAAGACCTCGGGCGCGCTCGCGCTGGTCAGCGGCCGTTCGCTGAACGACATCGATCTGATCTTCGCCCCCGAACAATTTCCGGCGGTCGGAGGCCACGGTGCGGAAATGCGAATCTCGATCGACAGCGAATCGGTCGCCACCCATGCACCGCCAATGGACAAGGAATTGAAACGCCGCCTCGCCGCCATCGCCAAACTCAGCCCGGGCATTCTGCTTGAAGACAAGGGCTATTCGCTGGCGCTGCATTACCGGCTGGCGCCGCATGCCGAGAAGGCGATTTACGAGGCGGTGTCGCTGATCAGGGCCGATCTGCCGAACGCGCCGATCGAAGTGCTGCCGGGAAAATGCGTCTGCGAGATCAAGCATTCCGGCTTCAACAAGGCATCCGGCGTCCTCGAACTGATGACCCACGACCCCTTCAAGGGCCGGCGTCCGATTTTTATCGGCGACGATGTTACCGACGAGAGCGTGTTTGCCATCATGCCTGATCTGGGCGGCCTCGCGTTTTCCGTCGGCCGGCGTGCGCAGGGCGTGGCCGGCCATTTCGACGAACCGCGCGACGTGCGGGCGTGGCTTGCGCATCTCGTCGATGACGATGCTGCGGCAAAACGATGAAGCTTGTTCCCGCAAGCAATGAACACGCGAATACCGCGCTTCTTTGCGGTGGAAAATCCGGTTCCATTCTGCTCAGCCTGAATTTGGTTTCATTTGGTTGAAAGGGTGACGAGGAACCATATTGATGAATGGCAGTTAAACGTGCGGGCGTCACTCCAGGAGGGGACCTGTGAACCTCGTCGTCGTTTCAAATCGTGTCGCGCGCGGCAAGGCCAACGAACCCATGACAGGGGGTCTCGCGGCCGCGCTGCTGCCGGTGGTGGAGAAGTCCGGCGCGATTTGGGTAGGTTCCAGCGGCCGGGTTCGCGAGGGCGCCCAGAAGGAACCTTTCGCCGAAATTGAAGCATTGGGCGCCGGTGCGCTGGCCATGCTGGATTTGCCGGCCGCGCATTACGGCGGCTATTATGAGGGTTTCGCGAATTCGGCATTGTGGCCGGCGCTGCATTCACGAACCGACCTGATCCGCGCCTCCCAGGAAGACTATCTGTCCTATCGCGAAGTGAACGCCTTCATGGCGCGGGCGCTGTTGCGATTTGCAAAGCCGGAGGCGGTATTCTGGGTTCAGGACTATCATTTCCTGGCTCTGGGCGCGGAACTGCGCGATCTCGGCGTCACGCAGCCGATCGGGTTTTTCCTGCATACGCCGTGGCCGGCGCGCGCCGTCATCGGCGGGGTGCCGCATCATCGCGAATTGGTCGAGGCGATGCTGGCTTACGATCTGATCGGATTCCAGACCCAGGACGATTGCGAAAATTTTCTGTCCTATGTGCAGTCGGATCTGGGTCTCGGGGTTCAGGACGGCGTCGTCGCCTCACGCCACGGCCGCTCGCATGTCGCGGTATTTCCGATCGGCATCGATCCCGAAAAGTTCGCCGTCCAGGCCGCCAAGGCCGTCTCCCACCCCGATGTGTCGCGGCTGCGGCGCAGCCTGAACGGCGAGAAGCTGGCGATCGGCGTCGATCGGCTCGACTATTCCAAGGGACTGGTCAACCGCATCAACGCCTTTGACGAGATGTGGACCTTGCACCCGGCGCTGCGGCGGACGGTGTCGTTGCTGCAGATCGCGACCCCGTCGCGCGGCGCGATCGAAGCCTACGGCAATCTGCAAAACGAACTGGCGAAGCTGATAAGCGACGTCAATGGCCGCCATGGCGAAGTGGACTGGACCCCGATCCGCTATCTCAACAAGGGTTTCAGCCAAACCGTGCTGGCAGGGCTGTATCGCACCGCCCAGGTCGGCGTGGTGACGCCGCTGCATGACGGGATGAATCTGGTCGCCAAGGAGTATGTCGCGGCGCAAAACCCGGCCGATCCCGGTGTGCTGGTCCTGTCGAAATTCGCAGGCGCTGCGAACGAGTTGGATACGGCGCTGCTGGTCAATCCTCACGATATTGACAGCATGGCTCGGACTATCGCGACCGCGCTGTCGATGCCCTTGACCGAGCGACGCATGCGCTGGGAAGCGATGATGGCGAAACTCCGCGCCGGCACGATTCAACAGTGGTTCGCCGATTTCGTCGACGCGTTGGAGGAGGCTCAGAGCGACAAGGCGGCGACAGAGCCGCTGGTGCCGGAGCCGCCGACCCTGTGGCCGCTGCGCTCGGTCAATTCCAGCACGCGGTTTTAACGACGGTATTCCGCGGATGCAGGCCTGCGCCCGAAACGGCGCGCTCCAGAAGCGGCGATCGCGGCGACAGGAATCGAGAGCCGCACCGCCCGATCGACAATCATATCCTGCGGACTGATTTGAAGCGACTGTCAATCGTCGTTCCGTAAGCCGCTTTCGGTTCAAACCCTCGCCATGCGAAGCCGACCCGGCGGCCGGAATGCCAAAAATACCAAGTTTATTCAACAGCTTGCGGAAATATCAGCGGCCGCGGCTGCTCTCCCTTGCCAAACTCGTTCCGCCCCTTCAAGAGAGGGCATCCGGAGAGATGGCCGAGTGGCTTAAGGCGCACGCTTGGAAAGCGTGTGTGCGGGAAACCGTACCGTGGGTTCGAATCCCACTCTCTCCGCCAGTCAAGCGAAATTAGCCATAAGCGGCGGTCCGATCTCGCCACATGCTAAGTCTGATCTGCCCCCCCCGGAAGCAGACCTACGGTGTGTCACATGGATCGAGCGAGCCTCTCAAAGGCAAAGGTCACACGTTCGAATCGTGTCGGGTGCGCCATGACCGCCGAGGTCTGCTCCGGACGCATGGGTTGCGGTTTATACCGCAGACATAGGCAACATTTTTGGCCCGAAAGGGTTCGAAAGCGGTTCGAGCCTGCAAGGCTCATCATCGACCCTTCCAAAGCGCAATGCGCTTCGAACGGAAGTACGCTATTTGCGTGGAGTTCGCGGTTGATTGCGACGCGAAAAATCAATTACCTGAACATTCTCTCCCATTGAAGACACGTCCTGTTGGACGTGGTCATCAACGGACACGCCAAATTGTTTCGCCATAACGAGCCGCCCGGTCGGATCGTGGATCTCTAAATCTGCAGCGTCGGTGATATCGATCGCAACGATACCGCGTGGGGGATCCGTTGTTTGCCGCCCGTACGCAAATGGGTAGATGGCAAGGCGCGAATCATCAGCGTTGGTGAGCGCAGTGCGCGCCAATAGCTTGAGCGGCATCCGCAAATAGTCCCAGTTGTTGACCAGAGCGACCCAAGCGCATCTCTCCTTTAGTACGCCGTTTATAAGTGAGCCCGACACCGGGTCGCGAGCCGCAAATACGCCGAGGCTCTTCACTATATCGACGACATGCGGACCCGTTCGCAATTGCACAAGGAGACCGATTTTCCCCCCATCTATCCTGACGAGATTCATGGTTGATCCGCTCAGCAGGGATGCACTGATCGCAACTTACTCGTAGCGTACCCGTAGACACTCCGGTTCTTCCTATCAAATTCCAAATGAAGCCGGGTCGCGAGAAGGCGCCGACGAGACCCCCAACAGAAGGCCGGCATTGCGGCCCGCGACCTCGATGGAAAAACCCGGAGGTTGCCTAATCGAACCCTTTGGAACGCCGAGCGGCATCCGACCTGGGCGCCTTGACCGATTTTTCTCCAATATCAAAGCAAGATTCGGAGTGATCCCGTCTTTCGGAAGCGCAATGTTCTTCCCATACAAGTACCGCTTATCGGGAGAGGCGAGGTGCTGATTTCTGAATTTCATGCGGTGATTGAATCACGCGGGGATGGGCTCCATCCAATGCTAAAAGCTCTCCTTGTTCGCCAGGCAATAGAGATGACGAGACTGGTCGACGGGATGTTGCAGGTGGGGTCAGGCGCCGCCTCTGAAACATCGCTCCAGGAAAAGCGATGCGATCCCGTCGTCCATCTGGGCCAGAAACTTACCAGGGACGCTAACGCGCCGAGCTGATGCTTCGGGCGCGATTGCGATAGCACAAAGGAAAGCGTTGATGACAGGTAGTGATCTTCTCTCGCTTGACAGAGTTGAGCTCGAACGCCGGCGAGCGCTTTCCAGGTTTAGAAACACACGCGAATTCGAGCGCAAAAAACTTCTTACGAGATTGCTGCGCGCGGAGCAGCGTGCTGTACAACTAAGGCAATGGATTTCTGGGATCGCGAGCAGCGAGGAGATCCCCGAACACTCCGATCTGGGCAGATTGCTTACCTGGACCCGTGCCGAGCTGATGAATTTGGAGAACAGCATCCATCCTTCAAGCATTGCTGATGCGCTGCGACAGTCGAATCTTTTCCCGGAACACGATGAACTTCATGATCCTCTGGGTGATCCGCCGCCGCAACGACCCTGGGGACGCTAGGTAAAGGTCGGTCGGTTTCGTCGATGAAGGCGGTCCTTGCGCGCACAAATCGAAAAACAACACTGACGCCGCTGCCAGATGGGGCCGACCGAGCGCGGACGCCCGGCGCAAGGCAAGTCATCAGAGCTCCGACCAGTTCACGCTATGCGGGTGATCATCGCCTTCCCAAGACGATAGGTCTCGCCTGTGTACAAGCGGAGCTGAATATCTCCGTTCTCGAGCATATGCCATTCTGCATAGCCGTCGGCGACGAGTCGGCGGAAACAGGTCATCACGAGTGCCTTCGCCGGATCGGCGTGGACGAGGCCCCCGATCGCATCGGACGTCGCGTCGGTGCCGCACGGCTTCTCACACTCGGTCCTGGCGTCGAATGCACCGCGAGGAAACATCGTCTGAAGCGTTCCTTCCGCCGGTCGATCAGTGTCGGCGATCACCAGCGACTTTCAATAGGTACGCGTCGACCACCTGAATGATCGAGTCCGTACAGGCGAGACCGTGACCCGAGCACTCCGAATATTGTTTTCAAACTCGAACAAACCGATCGTTGGATGGGTGGGTTGCGGCCACGAGTGGCGGCGATGTTCAGGTGCCTTGGGAGGCTTCCCGGTCGAGCAGGGCGCGTTTGCGTCGGACACCCCAGGCATAACCCGAAGGCGAACCATCTTTCCGAACGACGCGGTGGCAAGGAATAGCGACGGCGAGATTGTTCGCCGCGCACGCGCCGGCGACCGCGCGCATGGCATTCGGGAAGCCGATACGGTGCGCGATCTCCGCATAGGAAACCGTTTCGCCGACGGGAATCTCCCGCAGAGCCTGCCACACACGTTGTTGAAAGGCGGTGCCGCGAACGTCGAGGGGAAGATCCAGGCCGATCGCCGGCACCTCAACGAAGCCGACTACGCGCGCGACCAGCGCCTCATATTCGCGATCAGCCCCAATGAGATGCGCTTTCGGAAAGCGGTCCTGGAGATTGCGGACGAGTTCGTCCGGGTCGTCTCCCAACAGAATCGAGGCGACACCCTTCCTGCTCGAGGCGACGAGGATGGCGCCGAGAGAGGTCTGCCCGACAGCGAACTTGATTTCCTCGTTCGTGCCCCCGGCGCGGTATTGCGACGGCGTCATGCCGAGCATGTCCGTCGACTTCTCATAGAATCGCCCGCTTGAATTGAAGCCGGCGTCGTAGATCGCTTCGGTGACAGTGTTGCCGGAGGCCAGTCCTTGACGGACCTTCCTCGCACGGTGGGCGGCGGCATATTCCTTCGGTGTCAGCCCGGTGGCGGCCTTGAACACGCGATGGAAATAGCTCGGGCTTCGGCCGATCGCGTCTGCCAATTCCTCCAGCGAGGGCTCCTCCTCGCTCTCCTCGATGATCCGGCACGCCTTCGCCACGAGGGCCGTGTTCTCGCACTCGATCGACGGGCCGTCCGGATTGCAACGCCTGCAAGGCCGGAAGCCAGTCGCCCTGGCGCTTTCCAGGCTGTCGTGGAGCTGGACGTTTTTGGGGTTGGCGATGCGCGAGGGGCACGACGGCCGACAATAGACGCCTGTCGTCGCAACCGAGTACCAGAGGTGGCCGTCGGCTGTCTTGTCGCGCGCGACAATGCGCGCCCATCGAGGGTCATCTGCCACTGATGGAGGCACAGGCTTCAGAGTCTTGGTGGGCGTCGCCGTCATCTTCTTACACGTCTTGTAGGGCCTGCATCGATGATGCCGCCAATTGCCGCCGGACACACTCCGATCTTTGCTTTCAAATCCACGTGCGCGCGCCCCGGCCGGATGATACCGAAAAACGCGCTCCCTGGCCTGAAGCAGCAGATTCCGATGTGGAAGAGGTCAAAGGCGCCAGGTGCGTAGCCGATGCCGATCATGGCAGTGGTATCCTATTTCGAAGGTGGATTTCACGATCTATCGGGGTGACGGGGACGGCACGCTCAGTTCCCTGCTTCTCCGTTCCCTGCTTCGTGATCCAACATTGGAGCAGCGATTGGAGCATTGGAACCCGGATTGCCTAAAGCCAATGAGGCCCGCACGGGGACGTGCGGACCTCATTCAACGACCGAGGCGAGCCGCCACTTTCGGCGGTCGCGCTTCGATCAGGCGGCTTTCTTGATCAGCCCAATCTGGGTCAGCGCGGTTAAGCCGTCGTCGAGGCCGATCTCCTCGGCGATCTTGCCGTTGATCACCTTCAGCACCGTGGTGCCGGTGAAGTGCATCTTGCGACCAGTCGCAGCCGGGAGACCGCCGATCAGGAAGTCATTGAAGGCCGGACCCGTATGGGTGCCACCCCCTTCCCACTGGCCAACGACGTAGTCGCCTTCGGCGATCAGATCTGCCGTGCCCCAGAAATTGAGATCGGGGAATGCGGCGCGGAAATCGGTCATGAACGCCTTGATGTCGTCGCGACCGCGGCGGGGTTCATGCAGCGAGTACTTGAGCAGCATGTCCGGCGCGGCGATCTCATCGACGACTCCGAGATTGACGCTCTTGCCCCAGAATTCGGTAAACCAGCGACCGACAACAGCCTTGTTGTCTTCTTCCTTGCTCATTGGAATGGCTCCTCCTGATTTGTCTCGTGAGGATCACCGGCATCGGCCGATGATCTCTGCGGAGACTTACCAGTGACCTAGGCGAGCCAAACTCCGGTTCTTGACTTGAAATCGAAAGCCGCGCGAGCCTTCGGATGCTCGCCAACTACTGATCAAGCGAACTCGACGAGAGCACCGGCTCCCTCCGTGCTCAATGCCTTCGGCCAGCCCCGTAATTGGACAGCAATCTCAATTACATAAGAGTTCGCAGTTTGTTCTGAGTCGCGCGTCGCAGGTCTTGTCTCCGGACCCGGCGGAGAAGGTCCCATTCCGCTTGCGATCTCGCCCGTCTGCTTCGCTCTATCACCGCGCTGGTAGGACAAAGATTTGGCCGGGATGAATCAGGTTCGGATTGCGGATCTGCTGTCGGTTCGCCTTGTAAATGACGGCGTAGCGCGTGCCCACACCATAGGTCTGGCGGCTCAGGCGCCAGAGGCTGTCGCCGCGGGAGACGGTGGTGGTCGCGATCTTCGGCACAACCACCGTGGAGGGCGAGCCTCCAACTGGCGGAAGGTTCGCCACGGCCGCCAGCCGCGGCTGCGCGGAGGCACTGTCCGGCCGCTTGGCGGCTGTGGCCGGCGCCGGCTCCGACGCCGCGACCATCGTGTCGGGAACGTTGAAGGGTACCTCGGCGCGTGCGCGCACCGCGCCGGAATTAGGCTCCACCTCGTCCAGCCGGACGCGGTAGCTGCCGGGTGCGACACCTTGATTGATCGTGACCGCAAAACGTCCATCCGCGCCGGCCGTCACTGACGCAACGAAGGTATCGTTGAGATAAAGCCTCACCGCGCCGCCGGGGCGCGCGCGACCGCTCGCATGGAACTTACCGCCTGGCTCGATCTCGACCGATTCCACAACCACCGCGCCGGCCATCGACTTTGGCGCAGGCGGTTGCGACAGCACAACGGTAGGTTTGCCGGGCGTCATCAGCGCCACGACTGGCCGGTCAGTCGGCCCCGGCTCAATCGCTACCGCCACGCTCTGCCTGGACGTGGCCTCCTTGCCATCCGGCTGCCGGGATCGCAACGTCAGATCGTAAGTGCCTGAGGGAAACCGGGGCGGGACCATGACGAATTGTCCGGATTGATCCGCGACCACGCGATCATGCAACTCGCCGTTGCGCAGCAGTTCCACTGTTGCGCCCGGCGTCGCCCGGCCCGCGATTACCGCTTCGCCGGTCGGCTCGATGCGGGCAATGTCGAACGTCGGCACGCCGTCGTCGCTGTCCGGCGCTACGGGCGATCCGGCCAGCGCAGCCGCCACCGCGCCTGCTTTTGCTTGCGCCGCTGCAAGCGCGTCCGGACCCTGATCTTGCGCGCCCGATGCCGGCTTTGAAACCGCCGGCGCGGCGGTTGCGGCCTTGGTTTCAACCGGCGGCTCGGGACGGAAGTGCTGGATCGCGAAGACAAGCGCGATAGCACAGGCCGCAACAGACGCCAGCAGGATCATTCGGCTCATCGACGGGGCGGTCATGATGTTCGTCCCTCGGCGGAACGTTACCTCGTCGGCATTATACAGCGTTTTCCGGCCAAGTGGGGACCGGTTCTGCGCGCCAAGGGAAGGGGAACCAACTTGACCGGCTCGGTGATCGAGCCATTTTCGTCGCAGATAAAGCCTTGGAAGCGGTCTCTGAGCAAGCTTCAGGACCGGATGAACCGTCTGGGACCCCGCGTAAGACGGGGCCTGGATCCGAGTTTCAATCACTCTTAGCCGAACGTCGTTGGTGCCGATCCAGGCGGAGTCTTTGCGCTTTCAAGCGCTTTATCTCGTCATCAAGCGCATCAATTTTCTCGGTGAGCCGCGCATTCTTGGATTTCGGCGGATCGGCGCCGCGCAGTTTTTCCAGCACCTTCTCAACGGAAAGTTTGGGTGTTTCAGCCATGATAAACCCTCATGTCCAGGCGACAAGCGTTCAGACGATGGCTCCGCCAAATCGGGGTACCAGCCACGGCGACAAAGTCGTCCGAAACCCCTGAGCGGCGTGTGCGAGGCTTGCTGCATCAGATCCGGCCACCCATTGATCCAGATCAACATGCCTTGAGCCGCGGAGATTTTTTCTACGCCGAATGTCCGCCGACCCCAGGGCGGACGACTGTCTTCTCAAAACTTCGGCCGGCGCTCCATTCCTGGCTCCAGCCCACGTCGGCGACGTCAGGAACCGCACACCTCTGACGACGGTCAAGCAAGGAGGCGGCCAACACCATGAACGCCCTGTTGAAGGAAATCCGTCAAACTCCGTTGCTCTGGATGTTGATATTTGTGCCTGTCGTGCTGGTCGCCGCAAGGATTGTGCCCGCGGCTCACACGCTTCTGTTTGTGCTCGCTGTCCTCGCCATCATTCCGCTTGCCGCCCTTCTTAGTCATGCAACCGAATCCGTCGCCGAAAAGACGGGTGACGCGATCGGCGGCTTGCTCAATGCGACGCTCGGGAATTTGACGGAGTTAATCATCGCCGTGACCGCGCTGCATGCCGGAGAGTACATGCTGGTGAAGGCGTCGATCGCGGGCGCTATCGTTGCCAATGCGCTTTTCATGCTGGGAGCTTCCTTTCTGCTGGGCGGACTGCGGTACCACGTTCAGGAATACAATCGCGCCGGCGGAAGGATGTATTCGGGGCTGCTGTTGATGGCGACAATTGCGCTCCTCGCTCCGGCGGCGGTCTCCGAACTCGATCTGCCGCGGGGCGAGTTGATGGCCCAGAACCTCAGCGCCGCCATCGCCATCCTGCTCATCGTGGCATACGGATTGAGTCTGCTTTTCTCGCTGAAGACGCACAAGGAATTCTTCGCAAGCGAAGGTCATGGCGAGACGACGGAGGCGAAGTGGCCGATCAACCTCGCGGTCGGCACGCTAGTTGCTGTTACGGTCCTGGTGGCGCTGGTAAGCGAAATCTTCGTTGAGTCGGTGCAAAAGGCGGCGGCGACGCTGGGGATGAGCCCGGCTTTCGTCGGGTTCATCATCGTCGCACTCGTCGGCGCTGCAGCTGAAATGGCCGTGGCATTTTCTGCCGCGCGCAAGAACCGGCTGGATATGAGCGTCAGCATAGCGCTCGGAAGCGCTTCGCAGATCGCGCTGTTCGTGGCACCGGTACTTGTGCTCCTCAGCTACGTCGTCGGGCCCAAACCGATGGATCTGCAATTTTGGCCGGGTGCAGTGACGATGGTGATGATCGCTACCGTGACGGCCACCTTCATCACCAACAGCGGTCGTTCGGCGTGGTTCATTGGGGCTCTGCTGGTCTTCATCTACGTCATATTCGCCATGACGCTCTATGTGGTTCCGCCGGGAGCGCACGGACCGGTGTGATGCCGTCGCGCCTGGCGTCCGGCTGCTGTTCAGCGCAGGGGAAGTGGGCGCTTTTGGATCAATGCGAGGCCGATGGTCTGCGCTGGAAACGGTCTCTCTCTAAGCGAGCTTCAGTTCCAGATGGACTATCTGGGGATCCCGGCGCGAGCCGGGTCTGAAGCCGAACCTTCCGAATACTTTTAGCATCGCCGCGTTTTCGGGCAGAACTTCCGCGGTCAATTCCTGCAGTCCGGCATCGCGTGCGATCTTCACGAGATGGCGCATCAGGATCGAGCCGACGCCACGCCCCTGCCAGGCGTCGATGACGACAAATGCCATCTCGGCTCGTCCCGGCTCGAAAACGATATACCTGCCGCCTCCGACGATGGCCTTGCGGTCGGCTTCATCTGCCAGCGCGACGATCGCGACATGATCTTTGAAATCGATGTCCAGGAAGAAGGCGCGCTCCTTGTCCGAGAAGTGGTGCTTCATGACGAAGAAACGGCGCTGCAGCGATTGTGCGCTTGTCTGTCCGATCGCAGCGAGCATGTCAGCCTCATCCTCCTGCCGAAGAGCGCGGATTTCAATTGGACTGCCGTCGCTGAGAAGCTCGCGTACGGTGTAGTTGGTGGCCTCGGACATTGGGCCTCCTGTGCGGACAACGAGGCGTCGGCCTCGATCGGCGTCCGCCAATGGAACCTGGACCGGCTTGCGGTCGCTTGATCTGGATCAAGACTATTGCGCGAGAGCGATGGGTAGCTTGACGGAAAGCATGACAGCTCTCAGATGAAGGCGAGCCCTTGAAAACTGTTCGCCAGTACTTGCTCGGAGACGACGTCATCCAGCTTGCGATCCGGCTCGGATTGCTCGCTTTCCTGATCTACTGGACGTTCGTTCTGATCCGCCCCTTTGTGCCGATCCTGGCCTGGAGCATCGTCCTCGCCGTCGCGCTCTATCCCATCTTTGGTCTCCTTTCCAGGATTCTCGGCGGTCGCCCGAGGCTCGCTGCGGTAATTCTCACCTTAATCAATCTCGGGATCGTCATCGGGCCGGCGACCTGGCTCGGGTTGAGCGCGGTAGACGGGGTGAGGGAACTCGCCGAAAAACTGAGTACCGGCGATCTGACGGTTCCTTCACCACCAGGTCAAATCAAGGATTGGCCGCTCATCGGTCCGCAGCTCCACGAGTTCTGGAATCAGGCCTCCAACAACATTCGGGCGGTTTTGCGCGAGGTCGCTCCCCATCTGAAGCCGTTGGCGGGCACTATGCTTACCCTTGCAGGCAATGCCGGCGTGGGAACGCTCAAGTTTCTTTTGTCTGTGGCGTTGGCCGGCTTTCTCTTTCCCAACGGGCCGCAGCTGGTGGCGGCTGGCAGGCGCTTCCTGTCCCGGGTAGTGCCCGAACAGAGCGAACATTTCCTTGAATTGGCGGGCGCGACCATACGCGCGGTATCCCAGGGCGTTATTGGCGTCGCAATTATCCAGTCCTTGCTGGCCGGTGTCGGCTTCAAGCTGGCAGGCGTTCCCGGCGCCGGCCTATTGGCCTTCGCGGTCATGCTCCTCACCATCGTGCAGATCGGTGCGGCAATCGTCCTGCTTCCAGTGATCATCTGGATCTGGATCGACAAGGATTTCACCACGGCGTTCCTGCTGACTCTGTTCCTGGGCATCGTCGGTGTGCTCGACAACGTATTGAAGCCGCTCGTGATGGGGCGTGGCCTGACCACCCCGACACTCGTCATCTTCATCGGGGTGATCGGGGGAACGCTCGCACATGGAATTGTGGGCCTGTTTATCGGGCCAATCATTCTGTCGGTAGCCTGGGAGTTGACGGTGGCCTGGATCGGTACCGATCGCGCGAGGCCGGCATCATTGCCAGGGTGATCGCCGAACGTTGACTTAAATCAACGTTCCCTGGCGCGTGGCTCCTTGAATGAAGTGTACGACAGTGAGGTCTGGACATGTCGACAGACAATGCAACGGCGCCGGGCGGTCCATTGTCAGGACTTGTCGCCTCGGCCGTGGAATACATGCTCGATGCCGGACAACGGAGCGTTCTGTTCCTGGATGTCATGCGTCGGCGCGGTGACCAGTATCGGGAACACGTTGCCCAAACCGCGCCGCATGTTCTGCAGTATTCGGCCGAGCTGATCGTCGATGGCCGCAAGCTGGATGAACCGGTCAATTATGCTCTCGTTCGCATTATTCCGCCCAAAGGCGTCGAAATCGATCTCGGCCGGCGACCGTTCATCGTGGTCGATCCGCGCGCCGGGCATGGTCCGGGAATCGGCGGGTTTAAGGCGGACAGCGAAATAGGCGTCGCGATGAAAGCGGGTCATCCCTGCTATTTCATCGGCTTCCTGCCGGAGCCGATGCCTGGTCAGACGATCGAGCGCATCGCCCGCGCCGAGGCCCTGTTCATCGAGAAAGTAATCAGCCTCCATCCGCAAGCCGACGGCAAGCCGTGCGTGATCGGCAACTGCCAGGCCGGCTGGGCCGTCATGATCCTGGCGTCGCTGCGGCCGGAACTGTTCGGACCGGTCATCGTTGCCGGCGCGCCGCTTGCCTATTGGGCGGGCGTCCACGGCAAATACCCGATGCGCTATTCCGGCGGCCTGCTGGGAGGAAGCTGGCTGACCGCGCTGACCAGTGATCTCGGGGGAGGCAAGTTCGACGGCGCCTGGCTGGTGCAAAACTTCGAGAACCAGAATCCGTCGAATACGCTGTGGACCAAGCAATACAACGTCTACTCAAAGGTCGATACCGAGGCCGAGCGATACCTCGAATTCGAACGTTGGTGGGGCGGACATGTCAACCTCAATGCCGAGGAGATCCAGTTCATCGTCGATGAACTCTTCGTCGGCAACAATCTCGCTGCTGGCCGGATCAAGATGTCTGACGGTCAGACAGTCGATCTGCGCAATATCAGATCGCCGACACTGGTATTCTGCTCCAAGGGCGACAATATCACACCACCGCAACAGGCGCTGAACTGGATCCTCGATCTCTACGCCGACGTCGATGAAATCAGGGCCTACGGGCAGACGATTGTCTATACGGTTCACGAAAGCGTCGGTCATCTCGGCATCTTCGTTTCCGGCGGCATCGCCAAAAAGGAACATGCGGAATTTTCCAGCAACATCGATCTGATCGACGTCTTGCCGCCCGGTCTCTATGAAGCAACGTTCGAGGCCAAGGGCGCCGATACGACGAATGCCGATCTCGCCGTCGGCCAGTGGGTAATGCGCTGCGAGGCGCGGACGCTGGACGACATTCGTGCCATGGGTGGCAATTCGCCCGAGGATGAGCGGCGGTTTGCCGCCGCCAAGCGCGTATCGGAGATCAACCTCGCCGCCTACCGGAAGTTCCTCCAGCCCTGGATCAAGGGTTTGGTGACGCCGCGGATGGCGGAGTCGATGCGCAATCTGCATCCGCTACGGCTCCAATACGAACTTTTCAGCAGCCGCAATCCCTTCATGCCCGCGGTGGTGTCGCTGGCGGAGAAGGTGAGCGAGGATCGCAAACCTGTCTCGAAGGACAATCCGTTCATGGCGTTCCAGGAGCAGGTCTCCAAGCAGATCGTTCATGCGCTCGACAGCTGGCGCGATTCGCAGGAGGCGCTCAGCGAAGCGATCTTCCTTGCCGTCTATGGCTCACCGACGGTTCAGGCGGCCGTCGGAATTGATCCGCAATCGGCCCCATCGCGCCGGCAGGAGATGTCTGCTGCGCACCGTGAAATGCTGCAGAAGCGGGTCGCCGAGCTGAAATCCAGGATTGGCGAGGGCGGCCTTCGCGAAGCGGCGATTCGCGGCCTGCTGTATGTAGGGTCGGCGAGGGGAATGGTAGACGAGCGCAGCCTCGAAGCGCTGCGTAACCTTCGCCGCAAGGACACCAGTAAGCGGCTAACGCTGACCGAGTTCAAGATGCTGGTCCGCGAGCAATTCTTCATGCTTCTGCTGGATCAGGAGCGAGCGCTGGCTGCAATACCGAAGCTATTGCCGGATAATGAAAGTGAGCGCCACGCAGCGTTCACGGCGATTCGCGAAGTGCTGTCCGCAAGCGCCGCCATCTCGGGTGAGGTCGCCAGGCGCCTGAAGCGTGTCGCCGAGTTGTTCGGCGTGGATGCAATGGGAGTGCCGGAGAGCGCCTCGAATGTTGCCCCTTTCGACCCAAAGGCGAAGGCGTCGTAACGCCAGAGCCTAAGAGAGCTGCGCATTCGATAACGCCAGGAGGGTAGCGTCGTTTTGCTAAACCTACGCAAAGTTCGAATTCGCTTGAAATCTTTGTCCGCAAAGCAAAGGAACGCAATGGCCGACTCCGATCGGGCGCACGCCGCGCCGCCGAGCTTAGCGAAACACTGATACGCAAGTTTTACCCTGCGCGCCAAGAATTTGGAATTTCGCGCCATGCGGCGAAGTCGTTACTTGACCTGGATCAAGCCGTTGGTTGCGGCCGTTACGTTTGCTGTCCACACGGGAGGCCCCAATGTTGGACCCTACAGATGTTATAATGGCTGCCATTCGTTCGGCCTTTGTCAGCTATCCAAAGGAAGGCGATTCGGATTGGAGAAGCCCCAACTGGATAATGCCGGAGGAATGCGAGCATCTAACTAGAGTGGTCATCCAGGAACTGGAAGCAAAAGGCTTTCAGATCGTGAAGAAGCAACCTGACACACCGTCTTGAAATTGATACCGGCCTGCGGGCCGAAGGACGAGAACTTGCTTATGCTTTGGCGCCTGATCTGTCTCATAGCCGGCTTGACAACGGTCGATAAACTCGCGTCGTCGATCAGATAGGCTCGTCAGTCGACGACGTGATATCCGCCGTCGATATAAATGGTGTCGCCAGTAATAAGCCGAGCCGCGTCATGAGCCAGGAACGCCGTTGCGGCGCCGACGTCTTCGATGCTCACCAGGCGGTGCGCCGGCGCCTTGGTCTTCGCCTTTTCAAGCAACTTGTCGAACTCGGGGATGCCGGAAGCGGCCCGTGTCGCAAGCGGTCCCGGGGAGATGGCGTGTACGCGAATGCCTTTGGGACCAAGCTCGGCGGCTACGTATCTCACTGCGCTCTCAAGAGCAGCTTTCGCCACTCCCATGATATTGTAGTTCTTCACCACCGTCCGGCTACCGTAGTACGTCATCGTGAAGAGGGTGCCGCCCTTTTTCATCAAGGGCTCCGCCAGTTGGGCCATTCGAAGGAACGTCCAACACGAAACCTGCATGGTGGTCAAAAAGCCCTCCAGCGGCACGTCGACCACCCGCCCATGCAGCGCATCCTGTGGCGCGAACGCGATCGAATGCACGACGAAGTCGAGCTTCCCCCACTCCTTTGATATCCTGTCGAATACGGCCTCCATTTGGCCGGGCATACGAGCGTCGAGCGGCATCACGATTGTGGCCTCCAACTCGCGGGCCAGCGGATCCACGTGCTTTCTGGCCTTGTCGTCCAGATAGGTGACGGCCAGATCGGCCCCGAACGCGCGGAAGGCTGCGGCGCATCCCCACGCGATCGACCGTTCATTCGCTATACCTACCACCAGTCCCTTTTTCCCCTGTAGCAGCTTGGCCTTGACCGCTGGAATTAACCGAATCTTCCCATTTCCGGTCAGATCGACAGGATCGCCGCGAACATATCTTTCCGCGGCCTGCTTCAGCGTGGAGAAGGCCTGGCGCCGATCCTTGGCCTCCGCAGTCCGCGCTATTTCGCGGCCGTTGACGACTAGCTGTCCCTCGCCCCATGGAGCGACGTTGATCTCGAAGCGATCACCATCCACGGCGGCGAAGAATTGCTGGATCGTTGCCCCTTTGCCCACGGCGAGTTCCTCGTTGGGCACCCAATTAGCTTTTGTCAGCGGCATGGAGGTTACCTTTCCTGCAGCGAGTTGCCGAACGTGTTGTGCCGCTTGTGGCGCATCCGAAGATCCGCTCTGGCGGCTACTTCATGATTGATCTTTGCCCTGAATAGCATTGCTCCTTCCGCTCTTGCCGAAGGCGGTGCGATAGATGATCCAGTACATTGCGCCGACGAGGCCGGCACCACCTACGATGTTGCCGAGCGTGACCGGTACAAGATTGTGAACGATGCCCGCCATGGTTATGACCGACGCGTCGAAGTCGGGAGGGACGTTGCCTGTTCGCGTCATCAACCAGGCCAAAGGCAGGAAATACATGTTGGCGACGCAGTGTTCGAAGCCGGCCGCTATGAAGGCTGAGACCGGAAATATCGCCGCAACAATCTTGTCGGTGACCGACCGGCCGGCATACGCGAGCCACACCGCCAGGCAAACGAGCAGGTTACACAAAACTCCCTTGAAGAATAACGTCAAAGCGTCGGGTTGGATCTTGGCAGCGGCCGTATTCAAGACTGACAGGCCGATGCGGCCTCCATTCATGTCGAGATGATGCGAAAGGAAGACCAGAACCACAAGTCCGACGGCGCCGATCAAGTTACCGAAATAGACAACGACCCAGTTGCGCAGCATCTCCTTCGTCGACACATCTCCGCTCGCCCACGCCATCACGATCAGATTGTTTCCCGTGAACAGTTCGGCTCCGCCAACCAGGACGATTACCAACCCGAGCGAAAACGCCATTCCGCCCATTAAACGCGCCGTGGCGAAGCTCAGGTCCGCGTCGCTGACGATGATGGTATAGTAGAGCGCCCCCAGTCCAATGCTGCCCCCTGCGATCACCGCCAGCATCAATGAAGCCAGAAAGGGAAGGTTGGTCTTTTTGACTCCGACTTTCTCGATAGCCTCCTTGATCTCGGCCGGGCTGTACGCATTCAAATTGAAGATGGGTGGTTGCGGCGGAGATGCCCGATCAGCCATGCTGTGTCTCCTGTGCCCGGTCCAACCTTCTGGCGCGCCTGGTAAGCGACCTTCAAAGGGATCGCCGATCCACGACATCCCGATCATGAAGCGCAAGGCCTCGGTTTTTGATCGGTCACCTAGCCGCCGCCGCTCCCAATCATGAGGAGACCCACGATCTGCACTGCGATCACCTTCACCAGCGTCATGGAGGGAAAGATCATGGCGTAGCCGATGTCGGGCCGTTCGGTGGGCGCCATTTTGGTCGAATAGACGAGAATAGCCGGATTTCCGGTGGCGCCTGATGCCACGCCGACGAGATCGTCGTACGGGATTTTCAGAACGTAGTGGCCGACCAGCAGAACGATGAATACCGTCGTCAGAAGAACCGCAACACCGATAAAGAGCATGGTAAAGCCGGATTCCGCGACGGTTCGAACAAAGGGCTGCCCTGCGTTGACGCCGACGGTGGCGAGGAACATCGCAAGTCCGAAGTTTCGCAACACGATGTTCGCTGGTAACGGCATGGTCCAGAGCATGGGGCCCGTGCGCCGCAATTTGCCGAGGATGAGGGCGACGATCAGCGGTCCCCCTCCGATACCGAGCGTCACCACGCCGACTCCAGGAATCGGAATCGGAATAAGCCCGAGCAAGACACCTAAGACCATTCCGATTCCGAGCGAGACGTAGCTGAATTCGGCCGCAGCCTTGATCGTGTCGCCAAAGTGGCGCCGAATCTCCTCCTTTCGGTCGGGAGGCGTCAGGACCCCGATCCGGTCGCCGAATTCGAGCATCAGATCCGGCGCCGGCACGAGGTCCGCATCATAGCGACGTACATGCAATAGGTGGGTCGGATAGCCGGCCGGCATGGGAAGACTGGCGAGGGGTACTCCGACCACGCTGGCCTTCCCGACAAAGACTCGAATGTAATCGAGGTCGGCGCGGTCGCTGGCCAGGCGGCCAGGCTCCAGTTTTCCAAGCGTGGCGGCCGCCTTGGCAATTTCTTCATTCCGATCCGCGACCACGAGAATGGCATCTCCGGCGGACAAGACAGTATCGGGCGCAGGAACGAAGTTGTGGCCGCCCTTTCGAACCATCGTGACCTGCACGCCGCTGAGCGGCCCCATCGTCAGCTCGTCGAGTCTCTTTCCGGAACAGCCGTCGCCGATCGCAATTTCGCCCATGTGAAACCGCTGCACCTTAGGCGGAAATTTCGGCTTTACGACCCGGGTCATGAAGTAGATGCATAGGATCGGGCCGATGACCCCGAACGGATAGGCTATGGAATAGCCGATCGAGGGATCCTTGTTCTTCATGACGTCGAGCGCCGCCTGGAGCGAGGCGGTGCTGGTCATCGATCCGGCGTAGATGCCGAGCGTATGTCCGATCTTGATGCCGAAAATGTGCCCGAGCCCAAGCGCAACTAACAAGCTCGCTATGCACGCGACGAGCGCCAGCAGATTGTACTTCTGCCCGACGCCGACCATGCCTTCGAAGAACTGCCTGCCGTACAGAATCCCGATCCCATAGAGGAACATGATCAGTCCGGTCAGCCCGATCGGTCCCGTGATCTGGGCTTTGGGTGCGAACGCCCCGATGGCAAGGCCCACGAAAAGAACGGCGCCGACGCCGAGGGAAAATCCCCCGATACTGATCTGACCAACCAGATAGCCCAATCCGATCGCGAGAAATGCCGTCAGTATCGGCTGACTTCCAATGATCTCGCGAGCAAGGTCCAGCATGTTTGTTCTCCCCGGAACCGGTTGTCGTCAACGCACCTGACATCCCGCCGCGCGGAACTGTCCAACGACCCGATTCACCAAGTCCCGGCTGGCAGTCGGGGTATTGAGAAGCTTGTAGTCGAGCCCCATCGCCTTCCACTTGAAGGAACCCATCTGATGGAACGGCTGTACCTCGACCCATTCGACGTTCTTCATCGGCGCGACGAATCGAGCGATGCCGTCGACGTTGGCGGGATCGTCGGTCTCGCCGGGGACGAGCGTGAAGCGCACCCACACCGGCTTGGATAGCGAAGCCAGGCGCTCCGCGAAGCGCAGGGTCGGCGCGAGATCGCGACCTGTCACCCGGCGATAGGTGTCGGGATCCGAGCTTTTGATGTCGAGCAGAACGAGGTCGATCGCCGACAGGTACGAATCATCCGCACGATCGCCCAGGAATCCCGAAGTTTCGATAGCTGTATGCAGGCCCATTTCCTTGGCGCCGGCGAAAATTCGCCGGGTAAAGGCAAGCTGCACCATCGGCTCGCCGCCCGATATCGTCAGGCCCCCGCCAAGACTTAGAATTGAAGGTGCGAAGTCGCCCAGGCGACGGAGCACCTGATCGATCGACACGTAAGTGCCGTCCTTGAGGTGCCAGGTGTCCGGGTTGTGGCAGTATGTACAGCGCAGGAGGCATCCCGAGACGAAAAGCACGACGCGCAGACCAGGCCCGTCGTAGCGCGACGAGGTCTCATAGGAATGGCAATACCCGAATGAGCCCGCTTCGTCCTTGATCTCGTCTTCATCAGGGGCGTCGGGCGAAATCCCAACCCGGAGGTCATAACGACTGCCGGGCTCGAGCGGCTGCACCGTCGACATCGTGGGCCTCGAATCAGATTTGGCCGTGGAAAGTACGGCTGATCACATCCCTCTGCTGCTCCGGTGTCAGGCGAACGAAGTTGACGGCGTAGCCCGACACACGGATCGTGAGCTGCGGGTATTTGTCGGGATTCTTTATTGCGTCCTCGAGCGTCTCCCTGTCGATCACGTTCAGATTCATGTGGAAGCCGCCCCGCTCGAAATAGACGTCGAAAGCCTTGACGGCCTCATCCAGAAGCTCGCCTTCGGACAAATGCGCCTTTTGAGGAGCGATCGAGACGGTGTAGCTGATGCCGTCCTGTGCGTCCTTGTAAGGAAGCTTTGCGACGGACAGGCAAGAGGCGAGCCAGCCGTGGCTGTCCCGGCCGTGCATCGGATTTGCGCCTGGCCCGAACGGCTCGCCTTTCCGGCGGCCGTCGGGAGTATTTCCCGTAGCCTTGCCGTACACCACGTTCGAAGTGATGGTGAGTACGCTTTGGGTGTGCGTCGCGTTGCGGTAGGTCGGGTGTTTTCGTATCTTTCCCATGAAGCTTGTGACGATGTCCGACGCGATTCGATCGACGCGGTCGTCGTTGTTGCCGAATTGCGGCGTCGCCTTGTTCCCTTCGTTCTGATAGTCGACCACCAACCCGGTCGTCGCATCGCGGGTGGCACGAATCTTTCCGTACTTGATCGCACTCAGGCTGTCGGACACCACCGAAAGGCCGGCGATTCCGAACGCCATCGTTCGCAGGATGTCGCGATCGTGAAGCGCCATCTCCAGACGTTCGTAGAAGTATTTGTCGTGCATGTAGTGGATGCAGTTCATCGCATGCACGTACGTGCGCGCCAGCCACTCCATTGTTGTGTCGAACTTGGCCATCACGTCATCGTAGTCAAGGAAGTCGCCCATGACCGGCAGCGTCTGGGGGGCGACTTGCTCGCCTGATATTTCGTCGCGGCCACCATTGATCGCGTAGAGCAGCGCCTTTGCGAGGTTGACGCGGGCGCCGAAGAATTGCATCTGCTTGCCGAGACGCATTGCCGAGACACAGCAGGCGATGCCGTAATCGTCCCCCCAGAACGGGCGCATCAGATCGTCGTTCTCGTACTGAAGGGCGGACGTGTCGCGGCTGACCTTGACGCAGTAGCGCTTGAATGCCGCCGGCATGTGGCTCGACCAGAGAACTGTGATGTTCGGTTCGGGCGCCGGACCGAGGTTGTATAAGGTGTGCAGCATGCGGTAGCTGCTCTTGGTCACCAGGGCGCATCCATCCAGATCCATGCCACCGACGCATTCGGTCGCCCAATAGGGATCGCCGCTGAACAGCGCGTCATAATCAGGCGTGCGCAGGAACCGGACGATCCGAAGCTTCTGCACCAATTGATCCCAAAGCTCCTGCGCCTGCGCTTCGTCCAGAGCACCGTTCTTCAGGTCGCGCTCAGTATAGATATCCAGGAAGCTCGAGATGCGTCCGATGGACATCGCCGCCCCATTGGCTTCCTTGATTGCGCCTAGATAGGCGAAATAAGTCCACTGAAAGGCTTCCTGCGCATTCGCGGCGGGCTTCGATATGTCGCAGCCGTAGAGCTTCGCCATCGAGGCCAGGTCCTTGAGAGCGCGCATCTGCTCGGACAGCTCCTCGCGCGACCGAATGATTTCGTCGGTCGGCCACATGTCGTCGATCTGTTCCCGCTCGGTACGCTTGGCCTCGAGGAGCCGGTCGATCCCATAGAGAGCCACGCGCCTATAATCGCCGATGATCCGCCCGCGCCCGTAGGAGTCTGGAAGGCCGGTAATGATCCCTGATCTTCGGCAGTTCATGATCTCCGGCGTGTAGGCGTCGAATACGCCGTCGTTGTGCGACTTTCGATATTTCGTGAAAGCCTCATGAACGCGCGGATCGGGATCGAAGCCCGCGGCCTTGAGGCCCGTCTCGACCATCCGGAGCCCGCCGAAGGGAAAGATCGCCCGCTTGAAGGGCTGGTCCGTCTGCAGACCCACGATCACTTCGTTCTCGCGATCGATATAGCCGGGCTTGTGCGCCAGCAACGTCGAGGGATTTTGAGCATCGACGGCAAGCACTCCCTTCTTCCGCTCGTCCGCGAAGTAGGGCTGCAGTTTCGCCCAAACGGCCATCGTGCGCTGCGATGGTCCTGTCAGAAAGTCCTCGTTTCCCGTGTAAGGTGTGACGTTCCGGACGATGAAATCGCGAACATTGATGGAAGTGGTCCATTCCCCGGGCCGAAAGGCGTTCCAGCAATCGCCGGCGTCGGCTTGCTTCCGCAGAGCTGCACTTGCCTTCATGGTAGCTCTCCCAGTTGTATTCAATGGTTGCTTCGACGCGCCGGCGATTGATCCAGAACCGCCGCAATTCGTGCGTGAGACGGGCCCGAGCATTGTACCCCTGGCTGTCCGGTGTTTGATCTATGTCAAGCCAAAGAGACGGCACCTCAGCCCAACATCTCCCAAGCTAGGCCGCCCCAAACGATAGAAGCTTCGGATACGCATTGCATTTCAATGAAGCCGGACCGTCGATGTCGTTTGGGCGTCAGGCCGAAATTTGTGAAGACAGGATGAGCCGAACCATTGACCTAGATCAAAAACTCCTTGGTGAACGGCGCGCGTGATCCAAAGGACCGGGAGCGACACCATGACCGTCATGCCAGCCGATCCAGTCGAGACGCACTCAGCCAGCAAATATGACCGTCTGATCGCAGCGGCCCAAGCGGTGCCACCGGTGCCGACCATTGTCGTGCACCCTTGTGACGAAACCTCATTGCGCGGCGTCGTCGACAGTGCGGCGGCCGGTATCATCCGGCCGGTGCTGGTTGGACCCGAACAGAAAATCAGGGATACGGCCAGCAAATTCAGCCTCGACATCTCCGGATTCGAGATCGCCGATGCGGCGCATAGCGAGGATGCGGCGGCGAAGGGCGTGGAGCTCGTTCACGCTGCCAAGGGCGAAATGCTCATGAAGGGCAGCCTTCACACCGATGAACTGATGCGGAGTGTCACAGCGAAGGTGGGCGGCTTGCGCACCGACCGGCGGATCAGCCATGTGTTCGTGATGGACGTGCCCGCCTATGCCGAGACCCTGTTTGTAACGGATGCAGCCATCAACATCTTTCCCGATCTCGATGCCAAGCGGGACATTATCCAGAACGCCATCGATCTTTATACGCAAGCCGGCTTCGGCAAATCGCCGCGGGTGGCGATCCTGTCGGCGGTCGAAACCGTTACCTCCAAGATTCCATCCACGATCGAGGCGGCTGCGCTCTGCAAGATGGCGGATCGCGGGCAGATCACTGGCGGCTTGCTCGACGGACCGCTTGCTTTCGACAATGCGATCGACGTGGAAGCAGCACGGATCAAGGGAATCAAGTCCGAGGTCGCCGGGCGGGCGCAGATCCTGCTCGTTCCCGACCTCGAATCCGGCAATATGCTGGCCAAAAATCTGGCCTACTTCGCCAAGGCGGATAGTGCCGGCATCGTGCTCGGCGCCCGGGTGCCGGTTGTTCTGACGTCGCGTGCGGACTCGGCGCGGGCGCGAATGGCTTCCTGCGCGGTGGCCGCGCTCTATGCGCATGCAAGGCGCCAACATGCTCCAACAGTTGCCGCGTGAACGCCATGGACACGATCCTCGTCGTCAATGCAGGTTCCTCAAGCGTCAAGTTCCAGATCTTTTCGGTCGAGGGAGAGGGGCAGGTCCGGCGGCAGATCAAGGGCCAGATGGATGGCATTGGCAGTCGTCCACGACTGCGGGCGATCGGTGCAGACGGCGATCCGCTGGCCGACCGCGCCTATCCGATCGAAGCGATCCCGGACGTTCCGGCCGCGATGAGTATTGCAGGCGAATGGCTGCGAAACGAGATTCGCATCAACCCGATGGCTGTCGGTCATCGCGTCGTACATGGCGGATCCGACTATGACCGGCCGGTGCTGATCGACCATGGCGTGGTAGCCCGGCTGGAGCGTTTCATTGCGCTTGCTCCGCTGCATCAGCCGCATAATTTGGCGCCAATCCGCTCGCTTCTGACTAATTATCCAACCCTTCCGCAGGTAGCCTGCTTCGACACCGCGTTTCACCGCACGCATGACGCCGTCGCGGACTACTATGCAATCCCGCACCAGCTTCATGCCGAGGGTATACGCCGTTACGGATTTCATGGTCTGTCATACGAATATGTAGCAAAAACCCTGCCCCAAATTGCGCCCGAGATCGCCAAGGGCCGGGTGATCGTCGCGCATCTCGGTAGCGGCGCCTCCATGTGCGCGCTGAAGAAGGGACACAGCGCCGAGAGCACCATGGGGTTCACCGCCCTCGACGGCCTTGCGATGGGAACGCGCCCAGGGCAAATCGACCCCGGCGTCGTGCTGTATCTGATCTCGGAAAAGGGGATGTCGGCGTCCAACGTCCAGAGTTTCCTCTACCGCGACTGTGGATTGAAGGGACTCTCAGGCATCAGCAACGATATGCGCGAACTGGAGGCGAGCGAAGATCCCAAGGCGAAGCTGGCGATCGAGTATTTCGTCTATCGCATCGGCCTCAACGCCGGCATGCTTGCGGCCGCGTTGCAGGGGCTCGACGCTTTCGTCTTTACAGCCGGTATCGGCGAAAACTCGGTACGTATCCGGGCGCGGATCGCCGATCAGCTGGCTTGGCTTGGTGTGACGCTCGACCCAGCCGAGAATTCCCGTCACGCGCGACTGATATCCCGCTCAGACAGCCGCATTCCGGTCTACGTCGTGCCGACCGACGAGGAGCAGATGATCGCGCGGCATACATTATCGCTGCTGTTGAACCGGCCGTCGTTCAACCCAGGCCATAAG